>PWTE01000094.1 GCA_003563915.1 Nitriliruptoraceae bacterium | reverse complement strand
TCCCGGCGATCGAGGTCGATGCCGACGTCATCGATCTCGGGCTCCAGGACGACGGGACCATGGAGGTCCCCACCGACTTCTCGCAGACCGGCTGGTTCAAGCACGGCCCCCGCCCGGGTCGCGTCGGACCGGCCCTGATCGCCGGCCACGTCGACGACCGCAGCGGCCCCGCGGTGTTCTTCCGCCTGGCCGAGCTGACACCGGGCGACCGCATCGAGGTCCACAGCACCTCGGGTGACGTCGTCACCTTCGAGGTCCGCGAACTCGAACAGCATGCGAAGGACGCCTTCCCCACCGAGCGGGTCTACGCCGGGACGCCTGGCTCCGAGCTCCGCCTGGTCACCTGCGGCGGCGTGTTCGACCGCGGTGAACGCCGCTACCGCGACAACATCATCGTCTACGCCGAACGGGTAGACGTCTGATGGCGACCACCCCGCGCGGTCAGCGGCTCGGCGACCACCACGCCACCCACGGCCTGGTCATGTTCCTCGCAACCGTCGCCACGTTGGCGCCGGCTACAGGTCCTGGACGACCGGGAGGATGAAGGGTCGCCGGCCGGTCTCCGACCGCCAGAACCTCCCGAGCGCCTGCACGACGTGACGCTGGATCCCCTGCAGGTCCTCGAACTTCCCGGGCGAGAGCCCGTCGAGCTCCCGGTCCACGGCCTTCCTGGCAGCCTCGAGGATGTCCTCGCCCTGGTCCTCGAACACGACCCCCTTCTGGGTCACGATCGTGTCCCCGACCTGTTTGCGCGCATGCGTGTCGATCGTGACCATGCAGACGCAGATGCCATCCTCGCCGATCCGCCGACGGTCGCGCAGCAGGGCCGGCCCCACGTCATCGAGGAGTCCGTCGATGTAGACGTGGCTGGTCGGGACGTCGTCGCCGTAGCTGACCTGCCCGTCCTGGAGCACCACCGAGTTGCCGTCCTCACAGATCAGGACGTGGTCCTCGAGGCAGCCCGTGAGCGTGGCGATCTCCGCGTGAGCGCGCAGGTGGCGGTGCTCACCGTGGACAGGCACGACGTACTCCGGCTCCAGGATGTTGTGGAACAGGGTCAGGTCCTCGCGGCTGGCGTGACCGGAGACATGCACCGGAGCGATGCCCCCGTGGACCACCGTGCAGCCGCGACGGGACAGGTTGTTGATCGAGCGGAAGACCGCCTGTTCGTTGCCGGGGATCAGGCTGGAGGCCAGGATCACCAGGTCACCCTCCCCCACCTCCAGCGACCGATGGTCACCCGACGCCATCAACGACAGCGCGCTGAACGGCTCACCCTGCGAACCCGTCGAGACCACGATCAGCTCGCGGCGGTCGTACCGGTCGACGTCCTTCGGATCGACCGCCAGGCTGCCGTCGAAGTCGAGGTAGCCGAGCTCCTCCGCGATGGCCATGTTGCGGACCATCGACCGTCCGACGAAGACGGGGCGCCGACCCACGGCGACCGCGGCGTCCAGCACCTGCTGGATCCGATGGACGTGGGACGCGAAGGAGGCGACGACGATCAGTCCCTCGGCAGCCATCACCAGCTTGCGGATGTTCTCCCCGACGCTGCGCTCCGGAGGGACGTGCCCCGGCGATTCCGCACCGGTCGAGTCCACCAGCAGCAGATCGATGCCCTCGTCGCCCAGACGGGCGAAGTGGGCGAGGTCCGTGGGGCGGCCGTCGATCGGGCTCTGGTCCAGCTTGAAGTCGCCGGTGTGGACGAGCATCCCGTGCGGCGTGCGCACCGCGTAGGCGACCCCGTCGGGGATCGAGTGACTCACCTGCACCGCCTCGAAGGTGAAGGGCCCGTCGTCCACCACGTCCCCGGGTTCCACCTCGACGAACTCGGGTCCGGGCAGGTCCGGCCACTCCTCGAGGATCGCCTCGCAGAAGGCGATCGTGAGCTTGGTGCCGTAGACGGTCAAGGATCGGTCGAGATCGCGCAGCAGGTAGGGAAGGGCGCCGATGTGGTCGAGGTGGCCGTGGGTGAGCAGCACGCAGTGCACGTCGTCGCCCCGCTCGAGGAGCCACCGCCAGTCGGGCAGGATCAGATCGACACCCAGGTGCTCGTCGTCGGGGAACAACACCCCGACGTCGATGATGGCGATGCGCCCGTCCACCTCGACGGTCGCCATGTTGCGCCCGATCTCGCCCAACCCTCCGAGGAAGCTGATGCGGACCGGGGGGTGGTCGTCGTCGGTCCGCGTCCGTGCCATCATCGGGCTGCCTCGATCGGTCCAAGGGCGGCCAGTACGGCCGCCACGGTGTCCTCGGTCGCGTCCACGAGCGGACCCCGGACGGGTCCGGCGGGATGCCCGAGGGCGTTGAGCGCTCCCTTCAGCGGCGCCGGCGAGGGTTCGGCGAACAGCGCCCGGTGGACCGGGAGACAGGCGTGGTGCAGGTCCCGCGCCCGCGCCGGATCGGTCCCGAAGGCCGCGATCATCGCCGCGATCTCCGGGCCGACCAGGTGCGCGCTGACCGAGACGACCCCACACCCGCCGACCGCGAGTAACGGGAGGTTGACCTCATCGGCGCCCGACCAGAGCGAGAACATCGGGTCGATGTCGCGGACCGCAGCCAGCAGGTCGGCCGCCTTGCCGACATCGTTCGTCGCATCCTTGACCCCGACGATGTTGGGTACACGGGCGAGCTCCAACAGGGTGGGCAGCTCGATCTCGCGACCGGTGCGGCTCGGGATGTCGTAGAGCACCACCGGCAACGAGGTGGCTGCCGCCACCTCGCGGAAGTGGCGCAACAGGCCTCCCTGGCTGGGCCGGTTGTAGTAGGGCGTGACGACGAGGACCGCGTCCGCTCCCTCCTCGGCTGCGCGCGCCGTGGCCGCCACGGTCTTGACCGTGTCGTTGGCACCGGTGCCGACCATGACGGTGCCGCGATCTCCGACGGTCTCCTTGACCGCGCGCAGCAACCGCCAGGGCTCGTCGTCGTGCAGCGTGGGCGACTCACCGGTCGTGCCGTTGACCAGCACCGTGTCGGAGCCGGTGGAGATGAGGTGTTCGGCCAGCTTGCCGGCACCGTCGATATCGAGCTCCCCGGCAGCCGTGAACGGGGTGATCATGGCGGTGACGACCCGACCGACGCCCTCCGGTGGGTCGATCCATGTTGCGCCGCTGGTCATGTCGCAGCCCAGGTCGAGGACGTGAGATCTCGCGTCCTATCCTAACGGTGCGTTCCCGCGATGCCGTCCGTCGGCGGCGTCCGACGGTACGTAGCCTCGGCGACCCCGACCAAGCGCAAGGAACCGCCGTGATCTGGCACATCGTCAGCTTCGACATGGCCGAGGCCGATCCGGCCGAGCGCGAAGCGTTCGAGGCGCAGCTGGCGGGCCTGGCCGACATCGACGAGGTGGTCTGGCTCCACGTCGCCCACGACGTCGACGAGCCGACCCGGACCGGGCTGATCACCGTGTTCGCGAGCTACGCGGACCTCGAGAGCTACCGCACCCATCCGGACCACCAGCCGGTGGTCGCACGGATCCGTGACCTCCAGCTGCCAGCCTCGCGTCTGGACGTCGAGGCGCCGTTCCCGCCCGCCCCGACGGACTGACGTGTCGCAACTCCCCCTGCTCCTGCACGCGGGGCCCGGCTCGACCTGGCAGGCCGCGGTCGTGGTCGCCTCGGTCGCCCTGGCGGTCTGCGTGATCCTGGCGGCGGCAGGACGTCTGCGGATCGCGGATCCTGGCGACCTGCTCCTCCCCCTGGCAGGGTCTGCGGTGCTCGGATCCCTGGGCGTCCTCGGCCACGTGATCATCTCGGACGCGATCGGGTTCGCCCTGCCGATAGGCCTCGTCGCGCTCCTCGCGCTGCTCCTGGCCGCGTTCACCCCGCTCGAACTCACCCCGGTCTCACCGCTGGCACTGGGGGCACTCGCGCTGGCGACCGTCGGCACCGTGCTGCTGTGGCAACCCTTGACCATCGCCCTGCATCCCCCGCCCGACATGCTGCCGTTGCGCGACGACAGCGAGGTCACGATCGTGGCACCGGAGCATGGAGCGACGGTCCCGGCAGGTGGACTCGAGGTCACGGTGACGGTCACCGGAGGCAGCATCGGTCCGGTGATCTCCGACCTCGCCGACCTGCCCCTGGACCCCGAGGAGGCAGGGACGCTCAGCGTCTTCGTCGACGGTGACCGCATCCCGGTGGACTGGGAAGGCTGTCCGGTCAGCGATCCCTGCGACGAGGTGACCGTGACCGTCCCGGTGGAGGCGGGAGAGCGCCAGGTCGCGGTCGAGTTCGTCCGCGGCGACGGCACCCCCTTCGCCCCCACCGTGATCGACCGCGTGACCATCATCGCCGAGTGAGCAGCCACCTCGGCGTTCTCGGCTCGGAGCGATCGTGCAGCCATCCGCCTCGACGCGCGCCACCCGGCTGCACGATCACCGGACGCGCATCCGGTCAGGCGCGGTTGCCGCGGACCAGCACGTAGGCGTAGGCGCCGATCAACGCGAACCCGATGCCGATCGCGTCGAGCCCACCGCTACCGAGCGGCAGGAGTGGGAGGTTGCCGAGCTGCGCTAGGCCGGACACCGGGGTCCAGGGGGTCACGCCGAAGACCAGGACGGCCAACGCGACCGCGGCCAACAGCCGGTCCCTGGCAGCCAGCATCAGTCCCAGGGCACTGATGGCGCCCGTGATGACGTAACAGGCGAGCACCCACCAGAAGCTGGTCGCCGTCGGGTCGGTGTCGTGCGAGTCCCGCAGCGTCCTGGCCAGGTCGAGGAGCAGGATCGGGGCGATCCCGAGACCCACGCCGAGCAGGATCGAGCGGACGCGCACGTTCATGCCGATCCTCCGCTGGCAGCGTCCGCGCGCGCCTGGCGACGGCGTTCCGCCGCACGCTCCGACTCCAAGCGCTCCAACTCGCTGACACCGTGGTCGACGTGGGTCATCGCGTCGGCGACGGCGGTGTGGCCGGCCTGCTCACCGATCAAGCGGTGCATGTCCTGCACGACCTGGCGGTACTGCGGATGGCCCTGCGGGGTGGAGCGCAGCTCCAGCATCTGCATCGCCGCCCGGGCGTTCATCTGCATCACGTAGCGGATCCGGTAGGCGAAGCACACGGCGTACTGCGCCTGGTCGGGGTGGTCCGGGAGCAGCTGTTCGTAGAGCGCCGCCGAGCGTTCGAGCGCCTCGTGCCATCGGTCGACGACCCCGGCCTCCTCGAGCTCCGGTGGGGTCTCGTACCCGTGCCGGGTGGTCAGGTCCTGCCACTCGATCGTCAGCATCCGGTGACGCTGCAGGTCACGGAACCCGCCGTAGTCCCCTAGGACGTCGAACCGGTACCAGACGCGTTCGAACCCACGGCCCGGCTTGTGACGACGGTTGGCGCGCTCCCCCACATAGGCCTGCAGGACCTGCGCGCGCTGCTCGGACGTGAAGGTCCGCACCCGCTCCTCCAGCTGGGCCTCCGGGAGCGTCACGTGGGGGTAGAGGGCCCCGGTGACGAGCGCGACCTCGGCATCGACGGGGTCGCGTGGGGACCAGTCGACGAGAGTGACGAGGTCGGCGGGCTGGACCGGGACGTCACCGACGAGCTCGCCGGCGAGCGCGCGGGTCTCCTCCCGGGTCCGGGCGAGGTGGTCCGACCAGGCGCCGCCGCGGTCGGGCCGGTCGACCCGGGTGAGGAACGAGGGGATGACGCGCCGCAGTTCGACCAGCAGGCGATCGGCCAGCTGCCTCGACTCGGCCAGCGGGTCCGCCCGCAGCCGCAGCAGCAGCTGCTCGTAGGACTGGCCGGACGCGAACATCCCGACGTTCGAGGTGGTGGCCGCCGGGAGCAGGCCCCGGATCAGGTCGAGCGCCTTGGCCTTGGTCGCGTTGTTGTAGACGAAGTTGGAGGTCGTCTCCTCCTGGGGCCAGCGCTGCCGGACCCAGGTCAGCACCTCGGGGACGAGCCCCGCGTAGAGATCGAAGATCGCGTCCAGCTCGCGGACGTACGCGTCGGCGTGGGGACCCGCCATGACGTCGGCGTCGCGGTGGTAGCGGTAGCGCCCGCCCGGCTTGCTGTCGTAGGGGATGTAGCGGGTGGACTGCTCGAGGTAGGCGGCCAGCCGGCCCCACTCGATGCGCTTGGTGGCCAGGTTGGACACGTCCTCGAGCGCGACGTGCGCGCCGCCGAGCTGCGCGACGGAGTCGTCCCCATACTCGGAGAACACGCGGTCGTACAGCTGCGCGGCGCGGGCGGCCGGGTCGTCGGTCTCCAGGTCCTGCACGAACTCGTCCAGGAACAGCTGCTTGAGCGAGCCGGCGTAACGCGAGTAGCGGGCGAACATCGCCCCCTTGACCACCTCGGGGAGGCCCGTCAGCGCGAAGATGTCGCCATCGGGGTCGGTGACGTGCTGGGCGAGCAGCTCTCGCTGCGCGTCGGTGAGCTCGACGGCATCGTCGGCGGCGGGGTCGGGCACGTGAGCCTCGAGGTGCTGGGTCCAGGTCGGATCGAACGGGTCGGGTGAGCGTAGTCCCGGGCCAGCCCGACGACGTGCCGTCAACGGGGCGCGGTGAGGCGCTCGATCAGCGCGGCCGCCATGCGCCGGTGCCCGATGACCCCCGGGTGGAATCCATCGTCCCCGAACACCTCCGGTGGCAGCACCTGTCGCGGCATGGCGATCGTGTCGACGCCGTGCGCGGCCGCCACACGACGCTGGACGCGTGCCGTCATCCGGCACAGCAGGGCCAGCGGTGGTGCCAGGATCGCCGGGAGTCCCGGCGCGACCGACAGGTCGGGAGCGGTCAGCAGCAGGACGTAGACCTCCGGGTCCGCTCGCCGGTGGACCTCGGTCAAGAGCCGGTCCAGGTCCCGTGCGATCCGTCGCGGGCCGTGACGCCGGATGGCGTCGTTGACCCCGACGTTGATCAGTACCACCTCGGCGTCGTCGAGGACGTGCGCCTGGGTGGCCAACACGCACGGGATGTCAGCCCCGTCGACCGCGGCGTTGCGCAGTTCGGTCGCGCGGCCATCGGTGGCGTGCAGGGCACGGGCGATCTGGCGTGCCCAGGCATCCTCGGCGTCCGGCAGGCCGTGGCCCGCGGCAGCGGAGTCCCCGACGACCGCGATCCGCCGCAGCGGCGCCTCGCCGGCCAGCTCCAGGTCGTGGTCCAGGGGCGGGACCTCACGTCCACGAGCACGCATGTCACGGACGTGCGCAGCCGCCCGCAGCGACGACGCTGTGAGCGCCCCGACGCCGACCACCACCGTGGACGTGACCGCGAACGGTGCCGACCTGGGAAGGGACCAGGGCAGACGGCGCGTTGGCATCGAAGGTGCACGTGGAACCATGACCCGTCAGGCTACGACCTGAGACCGCGTTCGGCACACCCAAGCGCGACCGAGGGACCCCCATCCCTGCCGAGCCCGATAGACGATCACACGGAGCGCAGACCTAGCGAGGAGCGAGCGTGCGAGGACACGGCGGGATGCCCATGCGCCCGATGGGCGACCCTGACCAGTTCAAGGGCCGCGGCGTCGACCGCCAGGTCGCGCTGCGGGCCTGGGGGCTGACGACCAACTACCGCCGCAAGTTGCTGGGCTTCCTGCTCATCATCATCGCGACCTCGGCCGCCGGGGTCGTCCCGGCCCTGCTGATCCGCGAGATCATCAACCGGGCGATCCCGGACGGCAACACGGGGCTGCTCGTCGGCCTGTTCGCCGCGATGCTCGGGATCGCGGTGGCCGTGGCCACCCTCTCCATGGTCGAACGCTGGCTGTCGGCATCGATCGGTGAGGGGTTCATCCTGGAGCTGCGCACCCTGCTCTACCGGCACGTCCAGGCGATGCCGATCGCCTTCTTCACCCGGACGCAGACCGGTGCGCTCATCACCCGGCTGAACAACGACGTCATCGGGGCGCAACGTGCGCTGACCGGCACCTTGGGTGGCATCGTCGACAACCTCATCAGTGTGACGGTGACCCTGATCACGATGTTCGTCCTGGACTGGCGTGTCACGCTGATCGCGATCGCCCTCCTGCCCCTGTTCATCATCCCCGCACGGATCGTCGGCCGACGCCTGCAGGTGCTCTCCCGTGAGGCCATGGGCGTCAACGCCGAGATGAACACCGTCATGACCGAGCGGTTCCACGTCGCCGGCGCGTTGCTCGTGAAACTGTTCGGGCGCCTGGACCGCGAGGTCGCGGCGTTCCACGACCGTGCCGAGCGGGTGGCCTCCCTGGGGGTCAAGCAGGCGCTGACGGGGCGCGCGCTGTTCGCCGCACTCGGCTTCGTCGGCGCGGTCGCGACCGGTCTCGTCTACCTGATCGGCGGCCTGATCGTGATCGACGGTCAACTCGAGGTGGGTGACGTCGTAGCCCTCGGTCTGCTGGTCACCCAGCTCTACGGACCCTTGGCCCAGCTGTCGAACGCGCGCGTCGATCTCATGACCGCCCTGGTCAGCTTCGAGCGCGTCTTCGAGGTCCTCGACCTGCCCGTCCCGATCGCCGAGAAGGACGACGCGATCGAGCTCACCGACCCGCACGGCCATGTCCGCTTCGACCACGTGAGCTTCCGCTACCCCGCCGCGGGGGCGTCGGCCCTCGCGTCGCTAGAGGGGCCCCGTTCCGAACACGGCGAGGACGCTTCGGACTGGATCCTGCAGGACATCGATCTGGACGTCCCACCTGGGACGATGGTGGCGATCGTCGGCCCGTCCGGCGCCGGCAAGTCGACCCTGTCGTCGCTCGTGTCGCGGCTCTACGACGTCACCGAGGGCCGTGTCCTGTTCGACGGGCACGACGTGCGCGACCTGACCCTGGACTCGCTCGCCGACGCCATCGGTGTGGTGAGCCAGGACCCGCACCTGTTCCACGACTCCATCGCGACGAACCTGCGTTACGCACGGCTCGACGCCACCGACGAAGAGCTGGTGGCTGCGGCACGCGCGGCACGGATCCACGACCTGATCGAACGGCTCCCGGACGGCTACGACACGATCGTCGGTGAGCGGGGCTACCGGTTGTCTGGCGGCGAGAAGCAGCGGCTGTCGATCGCTCGCGTGCTGCTCAAGGATCCGGCGGTCGTGATCCTCGACGAGGCGACGGCACACCTCGACACCGGATCCGAACGGCTCGTCCAAGCGGCACTCGCCGAGACCCTGGAGGGACGGACGAGCCTGGTCATCGCCCACCGCCTGTCGACGGTCGTGGACGCCGACCTGATCGTCGTGCTCGACCGCGGCCGGATCGTCGAGCGCGGCACCCACCGGGAGCTCATCGCCCGAGGCCGGCTCTACGCCGACCTGGCTCGGACCCAGCTCGTCAGCGACGCCGCTGGGCAGGCCTGACACCGCCGGCTGCGCCCCTCAGTCCTCCGGACGCTCAGCCACCTCGCCATCAGGCGCCTCGGCCGACGCAGACCCCTCGGCCGGCGCAGACCCCTCGGTGGGTGGCTGCACTGCTGGCGTGTCGGTAGCGACCGGATCGCCGGGTTCTCCGTCGCCGTCGTCGGGAAGGCGTCGTTTCGTCTCGCCAGATGCCCACTCCAGCGCCTTCGTGTGCCGCTCATCGGGGGTGATGCCGGCGGCGACCATCTGGTCGAACACGGCCTTGGCAGGCTCGTGCTGCCCCTTCTTCGCGTAGGCCCACATCAGCTCCCGGTAGGTCGGCTCGTCGACCGGCACCTTCGCCGCCTGCAACCCGGCGATCAGCGCCGCGGCGACGTCCAGTCGCCCGTTGCGGATGATCCCTCCCACGAGCTTGGACGCGTCAGCGCTGGTCGGCGAGATCGCGTGCTCGAGCATGTGCTGGATCAGGGCGATGGCGTCGTCGGTCCGCTTGGCCGCGACCAGCGCCGTGAGCAGCGAGCCGTAGTGTCGCCCGTGGGTGAGCGTTCCGGTGACGCGCAGCTGCTCGAGCATGATCCGGGCTTCGTCCAGCCGTTTGGCCTTGATGAGCCGCTCCACGATGTCGCGGGCGGCCCGGCGATCGATCGGCACGCCGGCCGCCGCCATGACCTTGAACAGCCCGAGGGCGACCTCGAGCTCCCCGGCCTTCAGGTGCCCGGTCAGCACGTCTGCGGCACGCTGTGGCGGTATCGGCACGCCCAGGATCAACATCCAGTCGAGGACGCCGCTGGCAGCCGCCAGCCGCTTCGACGCCAGGCTGAGGTCGATCAACCCGTCCAGGTTCTCTCCGGTCGGGATGCGGCCGTTCGCTGCCAGGCTCAGTGCCGTCGCCCAGGCACCGTCGACATCCTTGGCCGCGACCCGCGCCTGGAGCACGGCGTTGTGGTGGAAGCTCGTGGGTTCGGTCCCGTCCGCGCGCATCGCCTCCAGCGCAGCTTCGGCCGCAGCCGCGTCGCCGGCCTTCGCGTGCGCCAGCAGCAGTTCGGTGTGGACGTCACCGGGGAGGTCGATCCCTGCCTCACGGAGCTGGTCGAGCAGCCCGATCGCACGGTCGGTGTGTCCGGCTCGCGCGATCATCGCGACCAGCTCGGAGGCGAGTTTCGGGTCGGGGGCCCGACCGACCTGGAGCATCAGGTCGATGACCGCTCGCGTGTCCTTGATGGCGCGCCGATCGAGGCAGTCCCTCAGGAGCGCCTCGTACTCCGCATCCTTGGCCGCCTCACCGCGTTGGGTCATCTGACGGAGCACCGCTCGGGCGGCGCGGAACCGCTGAGCGGCGAGGTAGACGGCTAGGACCGCGGGCGCCCGTGCCGGCGGTGGTTCGTGCCCCTCCTGGTGCAACACGTCCAGGAGTTCCAGCGCCTCCGAGGTCCGGCCCGCCCGACCGGTGGCGACCGCGACCTGCCAGCGGACGTCGGTGTCGACCTCGACCCCCGCCGTAGCCATCTGGCCCAGGATCTCGCGCGCTCCCTGGAGGTCACGACCGTCCAGGTGGGTCTTGAGCAGCAGGTGCCAGTGGTGTGGCTCGACGGTGACGCCACGCTGCTGCATCGAGGCGAACACCTGCTTGACCATCCGCAGGTCGCCGGAGAACCGACGGAGCGCCTCGCTGTACCGATCGTCCGGAGGAGGCTCGGAGGCGGCCGGCCCTTGCTCAGCCCCTGCCTCGGCGCCCGGGGGTGGGGGCGTAGGACCCGGCGTCGTCGGCTCGCCCTCGTCTGGCTCGCTGGTCCCGGTGGCCTGATCGGATCCGTGCACCCCATCGCTCATGGTCGCGTCCCTCCGTGCCGCCCTCAGGGCGTGGAGCACGGACGCGTCCACGTGCCGAGCGCGGGCTGGTGTACCGCTCCCACGTACACCGGTGGGCGGCCGGCCGTCGACCGCGGTGAGACGGTACCGGCTGCCGCTAGCGTCGTCGCGGCCGGAGGTTCCCGCGTCGCTGCCGGCACCCCGCCTATGTCGCCGAGTCTCGAGAGGCCTGCCCCCGTGTCATCGCGCGAACTCGTCGTTCTGGGCACCGCTAGCCAGGTGCCGACACGCGATCGTGCCCACCACGCGGCGCTCCTCCGCTTCGATGACGAGGTGGTGCTCTTCGATCCGGGTGAAGGCACCCAACGCCAGCTCATCCACGCGGGGGTCTCCGCCTCGTCGTTGTCTCGCATCTGCATCACGCACGCCCACGGGGACCACTGCCTCGGCCTGCCAGGCGTGCTCCAGCGCTGCTCCCTCGACGGCCGGGCCGCACCGATCGAGGTCCACTACCCCACGGCAGCTGGTCCCTACATCGAGCGTCTGCGGTACGCCACGCCCTTCGAGGAGGTGACGCCGGTCACCCTGCAGGCCGCCGAACCGGGCCCCGTCCACATCGACGGCGACCTGCGGCTGCGCGCTGCGGCGCTCTCGCACGCGGTCCCGACGCTGGGCTGGCGGCTCGAGGAGCCCGACGGACGCCGGCTCCTCCCGGATCGCGCCGCCGAACTCGGCATCCACGGCGCCGCTCGGTCGGAGCTGCTCGCGACCGGGTCGATCACCCTCGCCGGTCGTCGGATCCACGTCGAGCAGGTGACCGTCCCACGCCCCGGGCAGCACGTCGCGTTCGTGATGGACACGCGCTGGTGCGACGGAGCTCTGGAACTCGCCGCGGCGGTGGACCTGCTGGTGGTGGAGGCCACCTTCCTGACCTCCGAACGCGATCTGGCCGAGGAGGCGGGTCACCTGACCGCAGCCCAGGCTGCGGAGCTCGGCCGAGACGCCGGCGCACGTCGGGTGGTGCTCACCCACTTCTCGCAGCGCTACCCCGATCTGACGGGCCACCTCGAGGAAGCTCGGGCTGCCGCCCCGGACCTCGATCTGGTGGTCGCGAGCGACCTCCAGCGGGTCGCGCTTCCCAGCCGCGCGTGAGCGCGAGATACCCGGTCACCGTGCCAGCAGGCCGGCCGCCTCCTGCCACAGTTCGGCGTAGGCGTGACCGGCGCGGCCCGTCAGTACCGCCCGGAGCGGGTGCTCGTCCAGCGCCATGCGCTCGACGCGGCTGTCGGTGGGGACGCGCACGCGGCTGAAACCCTCCGACGGCTCCTCCTCGTCATCCACCAGGTCGCGGTGCAGGCTCTTCCGGCGATCGACCATCGTCAGGAAGGCCAGGATCTCCGGCCGCCGCTCCGTCATCCCCTCCACCTCGGCGTAGAGGTCGGCGTAGGCGGACCACGCGAGCGGACCGGCGGTGAGCGGCACGACGACCAGGTCGGCCGCGCGCAACACGGCGGCTGCCGTAGCGGAGACGGATGGCGGGCAGTCGAGCACGACGACGTCGTAGCGCTCACGGCCGACCTCGACCGCGGCACGGAGTCGGTCCTCTCCCCCGTCGTCGGCAGATACGTGGCGATCGAGGGTGCGCAGCGACGGATCGGCGGGGATCAGCTCGAGACCGTCGTGGGCGGTTGCGATCGCGTGGTCGATCAACGCGCGCCCCCCGCGGATCAACGCCTCGATCCCACCATCCAGCCCACGATCGGCGACGACCAACCGGGTCGCCGCTCCCTGCGGGTCCAGGTCCCAGAGCAGGGTGCGATGTCCGCCGGCGGCGGCGTGGGCCGCCAGCGCGACGGCGGTCGTGGTCTTACCCACCCCACCCTTGTGGTGATAGCTGGCGATCGTTCCCATCGGGGCCTCCCGCGCGGGTGCTGGCGTCAGAGCAGGTGTTCGAGGCCGACGACCAGGCCGTCGAGCTGCGGGACCTGGCGGCAGGCGAGGAGGACCCCCGGCATGAAGGAGGTGCGGTCCAGCGAGTCGTGGCGGATCGTCAGGGTCTGGCCCGTGCCACCGAGTACGACCTCCTGGTGAGCCACGAGCCCTGGGAGGCGGACGCTGTGGATCCGGACATCGGCGTGGATCGCACCGCGCGCCCCCGGGTGACGGTCGTCACCCGCAGGGGCATCGGGCACGTGGTCGCGCGTCTGCGCGATCAGCTCAGCCGTGCGCAGAGCCGTCCCCGATGGCGCATCGACCTTGCGGTCGTGGTGGAGTTCGATGACCTCGGCGTGCGGGAGGTGGCGCGCGGCATCCGCAGCGAAGCGCATCATGAGCACGGCCCCGATGGCGAAGTTCGGAGCGATGAGCGCGTTGGCCGTGCCGCTCGCCGCGAGCTCGCGAGCACGGGTGAGATCGGCGTCGTCGATCCCCGTCGCGCCCACGACCGCGTGGATACCGCGCTCGAGCAGCGTCACGAGGTTGGCGCCCACGCTGGTCGGCCCGGTGAACTCCACGGCGACGTCGCAGCCGGCATCGGCGAGCGCGTCCAGCGCTTCGGCGACCACCAGGTCGCTGTCGATACCGACGAGTTCCCGCAGCAGCTCACCGGCATGGGACGGATCGACCCCGGCGACCAGCTCCAGATCGTCGGTCGCGGCGATGGCGCGGCAGACCTCGCTGCCCATGCGACCTACTGCTCCGACGACCCCGACGCGCACCTGTGACTCCTCGGCCGATCCTCCACCAGCGGTGGAGCCTAACGGTTGGGCCGCGTCGGCCTCCGTCCGGGGTCGCTCAGTGGGTCGCTGCAGCCCGCTGGAGGGCGAGCTCCGTGGTCTCGCGTGGGTAGGGCGACCCCGTGAACACGGTCTCGCGACCACGGACGCCACCCAGTGCCTCGCGACACAGCGAGGCGAGGTGGGCGAGCTCGGACCGCTGGCGGGTGACCTCGCCCGCATCGGCGACCGCGCCGTGCCCGGGGACCACCACCTCGGCGTCCAGACCCGCGACCGCGCTGAGCGTCGCCGGCCACTGGAACGGGTACGCATCGCCGAACTGCGGTGGCGCTCCGACCTCCAGGAGGTCCCCGGCGACCACGACGGCGGCGTCGGGGACGTGGACGACCAGGTCGTGGTCGGTGTGGCCCCGTCCGAGGAACAACAGGTCGACCTCCCGGCCTCCCAGCCCGAGCCGGTGGCGGTCACGGACCGTGCGATCCGGCGGGATGATCGGACTGGCGCGCAGGTGGGGACGCTCGTCTTCGTCGAGCCGCTCGAGCCACCGCTCGCGCTGGTCGATCCCGTGGCGGGCGAGCGCTTCGCGACAGCCGACCGTCCCCCAGATCGGCAGGTCCGGGAAGGCGCCGGCACCGAGGCAGTGGTCCAGGTGGGCGTGGGTGTACGCGAGGTGGGTGACCGCGGGAACCGGGAGCTCGAGGAGGTGCTCACGCAGCTCCCGCGCCTCCCGGAGGGTGGTGCGAACGTCGACGAGCAG
The DNA here is from genome assembly GCA_003563915.1 of Nitriliruptoraceae bacterium. Classification (GTDB taxonomy): domain Bacteria; phylum Actinomycetota; class Nitriliruptoria; order Nitriliruptorales; family Nitriliruptoraceae; genus CSSed11-175R1. Next base: position 44,027 of record PWTE01000094.1, on the reverse strand, counting down.
GACCTTCTCGTCCCCGGCGACGACGGTCACGTTGACGTCGAACGGGTCGTAGCGTCGGACCCAGACCCGGTCCCCGACCTCCTGCCACCCGGTGACGGCCCCCACGCTCAGCGCACCACCGGCGCGAAGCGGTCGGCTTCACCGGGCGCGAACGGACCGACGACCGCGAGGTCACGGGGCTGGGCCAGCACCCGCCGTGCGACCCGACGGACCTCGTCCACGTCGACCTGGGCGATCCGTTGCAGTGCCTCGTCGACGGTCACGATCGGCAGGTCGGTGACGACCTGCTTCCCGACACGCGACATCCGGGAGCCGGTGTCCTCGAGTCCGAGCACCGTCGCGCCCCGGAGTGCGCCCTTGGCACGCTCGACCTCGTCCGAGGCCACGTCCTCGATCACGCGATCCAGTTCGCTGCGCAGCACCTCCAGCACCTCGTCGAGCTTGCCGGGTGCCGTGCCGACGTAGGCCTCGAACAGGCCGGCATCGGTGTAGTACGAGGCGTGGCTGTAGGTGGTGTACGCGAGGCCACGCTCCTCGCGGATCTCCTGGAACAACCGCGACGACATCCCCCCACCGAGGAGGGTGGTCAACACCCGGAGCGGCCAACGGTCCTCGTCCAGGTGGGACACCCCCGGGACGCCGAGGACCACGTGAGCCTGCTCGGTGGGCCGCTGTCGCACCGTGACCGCGTGCTGCCCGAACCGCGTCGGGGGCTCGCGACGGGGCGGGGCTCCGCCCGGCCGTCCCAGGTCGCCGAGGAGCTGATCGGCCAGCGTGACGACGCGGTCGTGGTCGACGTTGCCGGCTGCGGCGACCACGATGCTGCCGGGCCGGTAGCGCTCGCGGTAGTAGCCGTGGATCGTGTCGCGGTCGAGCCGGGTGATCGAGTCGAAGGTCCCGAGCGTCTCCAGCGCCAGCGGATGCCCCTGTAGCACGGTCTCCGCCAGGTCGGTGTGCGCCAGCTCGTCCGGCGAGTCGAGGTGGATGTCGATCTCGGAGAGGACCACCTGCCGCTCCGCCTCGACGTCGGCCGGCGCGTTGCGCGCGTCCACCATCATGTCGGCGAGCACCTCGAAGGCCAGCGGCAGGTCACGGTCCAGCACCCGGGCGTAGAAGCAGGTCACCTCCTTGCTGGTGAACGCGTTCATCTCCCCGCCGACCGCGTCCAACGCCTCCGCGATCTGCCGGGCCGAACGGCTGCTGGTGCCCTTGAACAGCAGGTGTTCGAGGAAGTGCGCGCAGCCCGCTTGGTCCTCGGTCTCGTCGCGGGACCCGGTGGCGATCCAGATCCCGAGGGTGACGGACCGGACCGAGCGCATCGGCTCGGTGACGACCCGCAGACCGGAGGACAGGGTGGTGAGCTGGTGATCCACGGGACCTCGTCGGCTCGGTGGGGTGAGGCGGGGCAGTGAAGCGGGGCAGTGAAGCGGGGGGTGACGTCTCAGGGCGGTGGGACGCCCCGGACCAGACGGTAGCGCTCGTCACGGTCCCTGGTCGGTTCGCGTGAGCGGCGGAACGGAGAGCCACAGACGTAGCGGAGTGCACCAGGCGCAGCCCGACACCCGAGGCTCTCCGCTGAGGTCCCGGCACGCCGGTCGAGGTAGCACCCGTGCCCGCCGTGCGGTGCCCCGGGCGTACACGCAGGAGGGCGGCCCCAAGGCCGCCCTCCTGCGTGTACGTCGCGGTCGGTCAGTCGCGGTCACGCGACCGGCTGCGGCTGCGCGTCCGGGTGCGTTCACCGTCACCACCGCGGTCACGGTCACCGCCACGATCGCGGTCACCACCGCGGTCACGGTCACCGCCGCGGCTGCGCTCACGTCCACCGCGGTCACCACCGTCGCCCCCGCGATCATCGCCACGGGCGCGCTCGCGGCCGCCGCCGCCCTCCCGGCCGCCGCTGTCACGCTCGCCACGGTCGCGGTCGCTGCGTCCGCGATCACCGCCGTCGCCGCTGCCCTCGTCGCCTCCGGCCTTCGGCCCGACGTACTGCAGCTTGAACTTCCGGCCGCCGTCGAGGACCTCGAGGACCTCGACGAGCACCTGCTCGCCGACCTCGACCGCTTCCTCGGCGTGGCCGAGCCGCTTGCCCGCCATCTTCGACAGCTCGGAGATATGGAGCAGCCCGTCGGTGCCGGGGGTCAGCGACACGAAGGCCCCGAAGTCGACGGTCTTGACGACCGTGGCCGAGTAGCGCTCGCCGGCTTCGGGCAGCTGCGGGTTCGCGATCGCGTTGATGCGGTCCAGGGCGTCCTGGGCGACCTCCCGCGAGTTCGCGTAGATCTTCACGACGCCGCGGCCGTCCTCCTCGTCGACATCGATCTGGGCGCCGGTCTCCTCGACCAGCTCCTTGATGATGGCGCCGCGGGGACCGATGACCGCACCGATCTTGTCCTGCGGGATGTGCACGATCTCGACCCGGGGAGCGCCGTCGGCGACCTCGGGCCGGGGCTCGGCGATGGCGTCGTTCATGACGTCCAGGATCTGCAGTCGCGCGTCACGGGCTTGCAGCAGGGCGTCCTGCAGGACGTTGGCCGGGATACCAGCCAGCTTGGTGTCGAGCTGCAGGGCGGTGATGAAGTTCTCCGGCCCAGCGACCTTGAAGTCCATGTCGCCGAAGAAGTCCTCGACGCCCTGGATGTCGGTCAGGGTCGTGTACTTGCCGTTCTCGAACACGAGCCCCATCGCGATCCCGGCGACCTGGCCGTGGGTCGGCACGCCGCCGTCCATCAACGCCATGGAGGTCGCGCACACCGACCCCATCGAGGTCGAGCCGTTGGAGCTCAGCACGTCGGAGACGACCCGCATCGCGTACGGCCACTCCTCCTGGTCCGGCAGGACCGGGATGATGGCACGCTCGGCGAGGGCGCCGTGGCCGATCTCGCGACGCTTCGGGCTGCCGACCCGGCCGGCCTCACCGGTCGAGTAGGGCGGCATGTTGTAGTGGTGGAGGAACAGCTTCTCGTCCGCCGGGTCCAGGGTGTCGAGCCGCTGCCCTTCTCGGGTAGTCCCGAGGGAGAGCACGGACAGGACCTGGGTCTCGCCGCGCTGGAACAGCGCGGAGCCGTGGGTCTTCGGCAGGACGCCGACCTCGGCGGTGAGCCCACGGATCTCGGTCGTGCTACGGCCGTCGATGCGGAAGCCCTCGTCGACGATCAGCTTGCGCACGACCTTCTTCTCGGTGGTGCGGAAGGCCTCGCTGGCCTGCTTGCGCAGCTCGTCCTCGTCGAGGTCGCCGACCCCGTCCGCGACGACGGCGTCGATCACGTCGGTCTTGACCTCGGAGATCGCCTCGTCCTTGGCTTCCTTGCCGAGATCGGCCTGGCGGTAGACGTCCTCGACCTTGCTGGCGGCCTGCGCCCAGACGGCGTCGAACACCTCGTCGGAGTGGTCGAGGAACAGCGGGAACTCGCCGGCGTCACGCACGCCCGTCTGATCGACGAAGGCCTGCTGTGCCTCGCACAGCTGCTTGATGATCGGCTTGACGTCCTCGATGGCCTGGCCGATGACCTGCTCGGTCGGCGCCGGGGCCCCCATGTCGATCTTGATCCAGCTGTCGGGGGTGGCCTCGGCCTCGATCATGAGGATCGCGACCTCGCCGTCGTCCTCGATCCGCCCGGAGATCACCATGTTGAACACGGCCTCCTCCTCGAGCTCCTCGAAGCTCGGGAAGGCGACCCACGAGCCGTCGCGCAGCATCGCGTAGCGCACCGCGGCGACCGGGCCCGAGAACGGGATGCCGGACAGCATCGTCGACAGCGACGCGCCGTTCATCGCGACGACGTCGTAGGGGTCGTGCTGGGTGGTCTGGATGATGGTGTTGACGACCTGGACCTCGTTTCGCAGCCCTTCCGCGAAGGTCGGACGCAACGGACGGTCGGTCAGACGGCACACCAGGATGGCGTTCTCCGAGGGGCGACCCTCGCGCTTGAAGAACGAACCGGGGATGCGGCCGTTGGCGTACATGCGCTCCTCCACCTCGATGGTGAGGGGGAAGAACGGCAGGAAGTCCTTCGGCTGCTTCGACGCGGTGGTGGTCGAGAGCACCTTGGTGTCACCGAGGCTCACGACCACCGCACCGCCCGCCTGGGCGGCCAGCGTGCCGGCCTCGAAGGTCAACGTCTTGCCGTCGATGTCGACGGCGTGCTCGTGCGTTCCGAGCTTGCCCACAGGGGCCTCCTCTTGTCGGACTGTCACGTGGTAGCACCCGCGCCGCGCACGTCTGGCGCGGGGGGCTTCGACGGGACGGGGCCGGTGCATCAGTGGGGGCGGCTCGCGCCCCCGACTGCTGGGGCTCGAGGCGTCTCCACTGACGACCGACTCGTCGTGTCACGTCGTGCGGTTCTCCGGGGTCCGGGGAACCGCGAAGGCCGGGATCGATCGCGACCCCGGCCTGTTGAGCGGTCCTACCGCCGGATCCCGAGTTCCGAGATCAGGGAGCGGTACCGCTCGATGTCCTTGTCCTTCAGGTAGTTGAGCAGGCGTCGGCGTTGCCCGACGAGCTTGAGCAGGCCACGACGTGAGTGGTGGTCCTGCTTGTGCTCCTTGAGGTGCTCCGTGAGGTGGCTCACACGCTGGGTGATCAGCGCGATCTGGACCTCGGGCGACCCCGTGTCACCCGGCTCGCGGGCGAAACGCTCGATGATCGCTTGCTTGTCGTCTGGCAGCGTTGCGGCCATGGCGGTGTTCCTGTCGTGGTAGGTCCCCTGCGTCGCCGGGCCGGAGCAGGTTGCTGCTCCGACGGGGGCCAGTGGACCGCGGATCACGACGACCCGGCGACCCGGTCCGATGAGAGGGACCCCGACGAGACACGGTCACGTGGTGGGGTGTGCGGATCGGACCTGATGACCCCGACGCCCGAGCGGGCACGGTGGAACCGACCCCGGTGGGTCGGTCGCGGCAGTATCGCACGCCGGTGCGCAGGCAGCAACCCGCCCACCGTCGTCCGAACGGCCGGCGTGCCGTCCCGTCGCCGGTGCGCAGGGTCCTGGACGCGCTGCGTGACGCGGAGCGCGCGACCCGTCCAGAGGATCCCGAGGTGGCGGCCGCACACGCCGCGCGGTGGGAGGAACTACCGGCCGGGGTGCGAACGGCCTCGCAGCTGCTCGGTCGCAGGTTCACCGGCTGCGAGGGCACCCACGGGGTCTTCCCGGCCTGCAACCTCGGCTGCGAACCCTGTTACCACGGCAAGGACGCCAACCGGGTTCCGGTCGACGGTGTCCACACCGTCGCCGAGGTCGAGCGCCAGATGGCCTACCTCCGCGAACGGCGGGGTCCGGGACAGTACGCCCAGCTGATCGGTGGCGAGGTCTCGCTGCTCCCACCGGACGCCCACGCCGAGGCTCTGGCGACGATGCGCCGCCACGGTCGGATACCGATGAGCTTCACCCACGGCGACTTCGACCAGGACTACCTCGAGGCGGTCGTCCTGGCCCCCGATGGCACACCGCGGTTCAACGCGGTCGCGTTCGCCGTGCACATCGACTCAACCATGCGGGGCCGTCGAGCGGCGAAACAGCCGCGGAACGAGGCGGAACTACACGACGAACGAGCTCGGGTCGCGGCCATGTTCGAGCAGCTCCAGCAGCGGTACGGCATCCGCAGCTACCTCGCCCACAACATGACCGTCACCCCCGACAACGTCGACGAGATCCCCGAGGTGGTGCAGGTCTGCCGGGAGCTGGGCTACCGCATGTGCTCGTTCCAGCCGGCTGCCTACGTCGGGGATCAGCGGCGCTGGGACGAGGGCTACCGTGAGCTCACCGATGAGCTCGTGTGGTCGCGGATCGAGGCGGGTGTCGGACGCCGGCTGCCGTTCCGCGCCCTGCAGGTCGGTGACGAGCGGTGCAACCGCTCGACGTGGGGCGTGTGGGTGGGAGGCGGGTACACCCCGCTCTTCGACGACCGTGACCGGCGGGACCTACCCGCACGCGATGCTGGCGCGCTGGCGTGGTGGATCGCGCGGTTCCTCGGGAGGATGGCGACCCGCGCGACCACCGCGGGTCTGCGCGGCCGTCGACAGATCCTGGCGACGACGTACGTCATGCACCGCTTCATGGACGCTCACGACGTCCACCGCGCGTGGGAGCTGTTGGAGCGTGGCGTCGCTGCGGACGATCCGACCCTCCGGGCGACCCAGGAGCGACTCCGTGCCTGTGCCTACGGCATGGCCCACCCGGAGTCCGACCGGATCGTCCCGGCGTGCGTGCAGCACAGCGTGCTCGATCCGGCGGAGAACCAGCAACTGATCCAGCTGCTGCCCCCACGCTCACGGAAGAACGCGGGATAGCGGTCCGGGGCAGCGGGAGCGATGCTCCGACCGGCTCGGGACACGCGAGCCGGCTGCGCGTTACCTTGCGAGAGGGTCGGGGCGATCCCGACGAGGAGGCGCGAGGCGTGCGTTGGGGTCTGAAGGACATCCCGGACCAGACGGGCCGCGTCGCGGTCGTCACCGGAGCGAACGGCGGCCTCGGCCTGGCCACCGCGAGCGCTCTCGCCGAACGGGGCGCACACGTCGTCATGGCGGTGCGCAACACCACCAAGGCCGAGCTCGCTTGTGACCGGATCGTCGCGACGGTGCCGGACGCCGCGCTGGAGGTCGTCGCGCTGGATCTGGGCGACCTCGCCTCCGTGGAGACTGCTGCGGCGACGATCCGTGAACGCCACCCGTCCGTCGACATCCTGATCAACAACGCCGGCGTCATGGCGATCCCGGAGTCACGGACCGCCGACGGCTTCGAGCAGCAGGTCGGGATCAACCACCTGGGCCACTTCGTGCTCACGGCACGGCTCCTTCCCGCGCTGGCAGAGGGCATCGCCGCCCGCATCGTCGCGGTCACCTCGACCGGCCGGCACCTCGGCCGGGTGCTGGACCCGCAGGATCCCTTCCGCGAGGGTCGCTACGACCCCTGGCGCGCCTACGGCGATTCGAAGCTCGCGAACCTGGTCTTCGCGGTCGAGCTCGACGCCAGGCTGCGAGCTGCCGGATCACGTATCGCCAGCCTGGTCGCACATCCGGGCCTGGCCGCGACGGACCTGCAGGCGTCCAGCGTCGATGCGACCGGGGGCGGCGCGAGCCAGCGGTTCTTCCACGGTCTCGCGAAGGTCACGGGCATGTCCCCGGAACGCGGCGCCCTCCCACTGCTGCGCGCGGCAACGGACCTGCGGGCACGGGGTGGTGAGCTGTACACGCCCCGCTTCGTCAACGGGGGCTCGCCCGTCCGACGCCCGATCCTGCCCCCGTCGCGGTCGAGGGAACGCGGACGCCAGCTGTGGACGGTCTCGGAGCAGCAGACGGGCGTCACCTTCGACGTCGCGGAACTGGTCGGGCGGGCCGACTGACGGCACGCAGCGGATCCTCCACCCGGCCGGGGGCTCACGCCGACGTCAGGACGCCGGCCGCTGCTCCGCGTCGGTCAACCAGGTCCGCGCGGACCCGACATCCGCGCGGATCTGGGCCACCAGCTCATCCACGGAGTCGAACCGTCGCTCGCCGCGGATCCGGTGCTCGAAGCTGACCGTCAGGTCCCGACCGTAGAGGTCCAGGTCCCCCTCGACGTCCAACAGGTGAGGTTCCACCGTCACGGCCCCGCCCCCGTCGAAGGTCGGGCGCACCCCGACGTTGGTGACGCACCGCCAGGTGGTGCCCGCGACCTCGGCGTGGCCGGCGTAGACCCCGTTCGCCGGGACGGTCTGGCTCGCCGCCACCGCGAGGTTGGCGGTCGGGATCCCGATCCTGCGACCCCGCCCCTCGCCACGGACCACCTCACCGCGGAGCCGGTAGGGACGACCGAGCGCACGGGTGGCCCATCCCACGTCACCCGCGGCCAGCGCAGACCGGATCGCGGACGAGGAGATCGGGTCACCGTCGAGCTCGCGGACCGCGACCGCTTCCACGTCGAAGCCGTGCTGCTCACCCGTCTCGACGAGCACGACGACGTCACCGGCCGCCTTGTGGCCGAAGCGGAAGTTGGCGCCGACCACCACCCGAGCAGCCTGCAACCTCGTCACGAGCACCCGCTCGACGAAGGCTTCCGGGGTGAGTGCTGCCAGTTCGTCGGTGAAGGGCAGCACGAGGACGAGGTCGGTCCCCGCGTCCTGGATCAGCTCGATCCGCTCCTCGAGCGATGCCAACGACGGCGGTTCGCTCCCGGGGCGGAGCACCGCGGCAGGGTGGGGATCGAAGGTGACGGCGACCGCACGCAGGCCCCGGTCGGTAGCCGCGTCGACGGTTCGGCGCAGGAGCACCTGATGCCCCAGGTGGACGCCGTCGAAGTTCCCGATCGTGACGACCGACGCGCCGGGTTCGACCTGCTCGACGCCGTGGGCAACGCCACGCTCGACGGTCACGCCAGCTCCTCGGGTCGGGTCCAGACCAGCTCGGGAACCGCCCGTCCGTCGACGTCGCGGTACACCCCGAGCAGCCGCGTACCGTAGGTCAGGGCGTACGGCCCGTCGATGTCGTGCCCCTGCGTCCGGCCTCCCTGTGTCAGTCGATAGGCCAGGTCCGGGTCGCTGACCGGCCGTGCCGGCAGGCTGCGGCGCGCGGCCTCCTCCGGCGGGACCAGCAGGGTACGGACGTCCGACGCAGCTTCGAGTTGGTCGAGCGTGACCGCCTCGTCGCTGGTGAAGGGCCCGTTCGCCAGTCGGCGCAACGACAGCAGGCTGCCCCCGACACCGAGCAGTTCGCCCACGTCGTGCGCCAGGGTGCGGACGTAGGTGCCCGCCGAACAGGTCACGAGGAAGGACGCCTCGGCCCGCTCCCCCGGCGTGAAGCCGTCGAGCACCAGTTCGTGGACGGTGACCGGGCGAGGGTCGCGCGCGACCTCCTCACCGCGACGTGCCTTCTCGTGCAGACGCTCACCGCCGACCTTCAGGGCCGACACCATCGGAGGCACCTGCAGGATCTCCCCCTGGAAGCGGGTGAGCGCCTCACACAACGCCCGTTCGTCGACCCCCGACGCATCGGTGGTCCCGACGACCTCACCGTCGGCATCCTGACTGTCGGTCGCGACACCGAGCACCATCCGGGCCGCGTACGTCTTGCTCCCCGCCTGGAGGAAACGCACCAGCTTGGTCGCCCGGCCCAGGCAGACGACCAACACCCCGGTCGCCGCGGGATCGAGGGTGCCGGTGTGCCCCACGCGGCCCTGCCCCGTGGCACGTCGCACCCGTTGCACGATGTCGTGCGACGTGGGGCCCGCGGGTTTGTCGAGGATGAGCACCCCATCCAGGTCGGTGCGCGGAGGTCGGCGTCCCACGTCAGGCCTCGGAGAGCAGCGAGACGACCTCCCGGACGATCTCGTCCGGCTCCGCCTCGGCCGTGAAGCCTGCGGCGCGGGCGTGGCCACCCCCACCGAACCGGCTGGCGACACCGCTCACGTCGACCCGACCCCGGGAACGCAACGAGCCCTTCCAAGCCCCGTCGGGCGCGGGTTTGAGCACGAGGGCCACCTCGGCCAGATCGGCGGTGCGCACCACGTCGATGACGGCTTCGACCGCTTCCAGGCCCAACCCGACGCCGGTCAGCTCACCGTGGGTGACGTAGGTGTGGACGAGCGCCACCTCCGGATCGAACGACAGCCTCTGCAGCGCGTGACCGAGGAGCTTGAGCTCGCCGAGGGATCTGGTGTCGAACAGCCGGCCGGTCAGTTCCGCGTGGGGGACCCCCGCCTCGAGCAGTTCACCCGCCAACTCCATCGCGGATCGGTCGGTCCCGGGGTAGCCGAACCGGCCGGTGTCCGTCACGAGCCCCGCGTACAGGCAGGTCGCCAGGTCGCGGTCGAAGGGCACCTCCAGCACCCGCAGCAGTTCCGCGACGATCTGCACCGTCGCAGCCGCGCTCGGCGCCACGAGCCGCAGGTCACCGAACCCGGTCGAGGTCGCATGGTGGTCGAGCACCAGGCAGGGCACCTCGGCCTCGAGGTAGCTCGCGACGCGCCCCAGCCGGTCGGGGCTCGCCGCGTCCACGGTGATCAGCAGGTCGACCTCGTCAGCAGGCGGCAGCGCACCGGGCGGCAGCAGATCGTCGACCCCGGCCAGCTCGGCCAGCGCCGCGGGGATCTTGAGCGGTGACTCCCCGACCGTCGGAACGGTCCGCAGACCGAGTTGCCGCAACCCGAGGTGCAACGCGAGCACACCACCGAGAGCATCGCCGTCGGGGCTGACGTGCGCCGCGACGACCGCAAGGTCGCCGCGGCCCGCAGCCGCACGCAACCGGGTTGCGGCGGTCTCCAGGGCCCCGTCCTCGAGGTCCTCGAGCCAAGGTGGGCCGCTCACCGGTCGTCGTCCTCGTCGGGCCGGGAGCCCAGTCCACGCAGCAGTTCGTCGACACGGGTCGCGGTGTCCGCCACCGGATCCGGACGGAAGCGCAGCTCAGGGGTGGTGCGCAGCGGGACCCGGCGCGCCAGCAGGCTGCGGACCCGCGGCGTGACCGATGCCAGTCCGTCGGCGACCTCGTCGGCCGTCGGGAGGGCGTCTCCGCCCGTCCGTCGCGGGTCGCGGGACACGATGTCGGGGTCGAGGGTCGTATAGTAGATCGTGGCGACCTCGTGGTCCGGGGTGACATCGACCTCCGTGATGGTGACGAAGCCGACGCGGGGATCCTGGACCTCGGTCTCGAGCAGGTCGGCGATCGCGGACCTCACGAGCGAGGCCACGCGAGGGTTGCGCTTGTTGGCCACAGGGTTCCTCCAGGTCGAGGTGGGCGGTGTCGAGGTGGGCGCTCAGGGATCGAGGTGGTCGGCGAGGTCGCTCACCGAGAGCACCGTCACGCGTGGGTCGCGTTCGAGGAGCGGTCTGACGCGGTCGAGGACGCGGTCGACCCCGGTGGCGGTCGAAGCGGCGACCGCGACCCCGAGGATGGCTCGCTGCCAGAGATCCTGTCCACCGACCTCGGCGACCGAACAACCGAGCTCGCCTTCCAGCACCGCGACCGCACGGCGGACCAGGGTGCGCTTCGCCTTCAGGCTGTCCACGCCCGGCAGGTGCAGGTCCACCCGGCTGATGCCGTAGTGGACCCGCCCGGCCGTGGGATCGGAACTCATCGTCCCTCGCATGCTCGCCGCGACGCGCACGCGGCGTGAGGTCACACGCGCGCGACCTCGACCGTCTCGTAGACCTCGAAGACGTCACCCTCCTTCACGTCCTGGAACTTCTCGAGCCCGATACCGCACTCGAAGCCTTCGCGGACCTCTCGGACGTCGTCCTTGAACCGCTTGAGCGAGGACATCTTGTCCTCGGCGATCACGACACCCTCGCGGATCACGCGGACACCGGCGTCGCGCTTGACCTGGCCACGACTGACCATGCAACCGAAGACGAAGCCGACCCTGGGCACCTTGAAGACCTCGCGGACCTCGACCTCGCCGATGACCTCCTCGCGGAACTCCGGGGCCAGCAGCCCCTTCACGGCGCGTTCGATGTCCTCGATCGCCTCGTAGATGATGCTGTAGGTGCGGACGTCGACACCCGAACGATCGATCTCCTCGCGGGCGTTCGCGCCCGGTCGGACGTTGAACGCGACGATGATCGCATCGGAGGCCTCGGCCAGGCGCGCATCACCCTGGGTGATCGCACCGACCCCCTTGGAGACCACGCGCACCTGGACCTCGTCGAGTTCCAGCTTGAGCAGGGCGTCCTCGAGGGCCTCGGCGGACCCGGAGACGTCGGCCTTGATGATGACGTTGAGGGTCGCCTTGTCGCCGGCCTGCACCGCCGACGTGAACTCCTCGAGGGTGGTGGGACGGCGGTCGGCGAGTTCCTTGCGGCGCTCACGCGCTGCGCGGCGCTCCGCGACATCACGAGCGAACCGTTCGGCGTCGACGACACGGAACTCGTCACCGGCCTCCGGCACCTCGTTCAAGCCGAGGATCTGCACCGGCCGGGACGGTTCGGCCTCCTGGACCTGCTCACTGTTCTCATCGAACATGGCACGGATCTTCCCGTCGGCCGTCCCAGCCACCAGGATGTCGCCGCGCTTCAGGGTCCCCGCCTGGACCAGCAGGGTCGCGACAGGGCCACGGCCGCGGTCGAGGTGGGCCTCGATGACCCGACCGCGTGCGTCCTTGTTGGGGTTCGCCTGCAGCTCCAACAGGTCCGCCTGGAGGAGCACCACCTCGAGGAGGTCGTCCAGACCCTGCTTGCTCATCGCCGAGACCTCGACCATCGGCACGTCACCACCGAAGTCCTCGGCGACGAGGTCGTGCTCGGTCAGCTGGGTCTTCACCCGGACCGGGTCCGCGCCCTCGACGTCCATCTTGTTGATGGCGACCACGACCGGCACCTCGGCAGCCTTCGCGTGCGCGATGGCCTCCTCGGTCTGGGGCATGACGCCGTCGTTCGCCGCGACCACCAGGATGGCGACGTCCGTCACCTGCGCTCCACGAGCACGCATGGCCGTGAAGGCCTCGTGACCCGGGGTGTCGATGAACGTGATCAATCGGTCGTCACGGGAGACCTGGTACGCACCGATGTGTTGGGTGATCCCACCGGCCTCGCCGGAGACGACGTCGGTCGAACGGATCGCGTCGAGCAGCAGCGTCTTACCGTGGTCGACGTGCCCCATGACGGTCACCACCGGGGGCCGCGGCTGCAGCTTCTCCGGCTCCTCCGGTGCTTCGACGCCGAACTCGAGCTCCTCCTCGGTCAGGAAGTGGACCTCGACGCCCAGGTCGGCACAGACGATCTCGACGGTGTCGTCGGGAAGCGACTGCTGGACGGTCGCCATCTCGCCCATCTCGAACAGCTTCTTGACGAGCGCGGCACCACCGACGCCGAGCTTGTCGGCGAGTTCGCCGACGGTCACCCCGGAGAGGACCTCGACCCGCGCGACCTCGATCTGCTCCTCGATCGGGACGTCTCGGCGCATCGGACCACGCCCGAGCTCCTGCTCCTCGGGGGTCTGCTTCTCCTTGCGCTTCTTGCGGCGGGTCTTGCCGCTGCCTGGTCCACCGGTACCACCCGGACCGCCACGGCCGCCCGGGCCACCGCCCGGTCCACCCGGACCTCCGGGCCCGCCGCGACCGCCAGGGCCGCCGGGGCCGCCACGGCTGGGAGCCTGGCGGTAGGGCGATCCGCCGGGAGCGCCACCCCGGCCACGTCCACCACCGGGACCGCCGGGGCCGCCGGGAGCGCCGCGGCCTCCGGGGGCGCCCTGACCACGGCCGGTCGGGCCTGGCTGGGGCTGGGGCTGGGGCTGCGGTGGACGAGCGGGGGCCTTGCGCAACGGCGGCGGGATGGACCGGCGGCCGCTGCCCTCCTGAGGCAGGTTCGGCTCGTCGCGGCGCACCGGCGTCGGCGCGTCCCCCGTCGCGCTCGGCGGGGGCTTGGGGCCACGTGCGGCGGGCGGACGCAGAGGCACCTCGCCTGGCTTGAGCCGAGGGGGCGGGGCGCCGGGCATGCGCGGGCGTGCACTCGGCGTGTCGTCGTCGGTGCGGGTCGGCTCGGGCTCGGCCGACTCCTCGGGCCGGGCCTCCCCACCACCTGAGGCTGCCGGAGCACTGGGCTCGGCGGTCGCTGGTGGCGAGCTCTCACCCGCAGCTGGGCTCGGCTCGTCGGCCGCGGCCGCGGCGGCCCTCTCCGCCTCCTCCTGCTGGGCGCGCAGGTGCGGAGGCAGGACCTTGGCCGCCTTCTTCCTCTCGGGCGGCGCGGCAGCCTGCATCGAGCGGTAGCGCTCGAGCTCCTCCTCCTCCCGCTTGCGCTTGGCCTCGGCTTCGGCCTTCCGCTCCGCCTCGGTCTTGCCGAGGGACTCTCGGAACCGGATGGCGTCGCCCTCGGCGACGGACGACGAGTGGCTCTTGGCCTCCACGCCGAGCTCGCTCAGGCGACGGATGACCTCCTTGTTCGGGAGGCCACTCTCCTTCGCCAGTTCGTAGACGCGAACCTTGCTCACGCGCTCTCGCTCCTCACGGTCCCCTGTGGGACCTGATGCTGCACACCCTGATGCTGTCGGCCGATCTCGCTTCGGGCCGCCGCGAGGGCGGCGGTGACCTCCACCGACGACGCTCCCCGGAGGGCACGTCGTAGACCAGCTGCGTCGCGGCGACTCGCCGCAGCGAGGCAGGTGGGCTTGGGGCAGAGGTAGGCGCCGCGGCCTGGCAGACGCCGTTGGGGGTCGAAGCGGACGCCGTCGGGCGTCAGGGCGATCCGCACGAACCTGTCCTTCGGACGGGTCCGGCGGCAGCCTACGCAGGTCCGGACGGGTGCCGCTCCGCGCATCAAGGGTACTCCCTCGGGTTGGGTCAGGTCATCGTCGGATCATCAGCAGGCTCGGTGACCCGGATCCGCCAGCTGGCGGTACCGGCCCGGTCGCCCCTGTTACGGGCGATCCTCCCCGGTGTCCGGGGCGGCCTCGGTGTCCGGGGCGGCCTCGGTGTCCTGGGCGCCGCTGGCGTCCGCCGTAGCGGAGGTCACCGCCTCGGACGGCTCCGGGACCGCCGTCTCATCGCTCGACGCCGCGCCAGGCGGACGCTGTTCGGTCACGGGCATGTCGGTGGAGTCGGGGCCGCCGGGCTCGGCGAGCGCGTCGGCCGCATCGACCTCCTCGTCCTCTTCGAGCGCGGTCGCACGGACCGCCTGCGCAGACTCGACGGCCGAGGCGATCGCGCGCTCACCCTCTTCGGAGAGCGGGTTCCCGTACTCGTCGATCAGGCCGGCTTCGAAGGCCTCCTGGAACGCACGCTGTTCCTCTGCGAACTGGGTCTCGGACTTGATGTCGATACGCCAGCCGGTCAGCCGCGCCGCGAGGCGGGCGTTCTGGCCCTCACGGCCGATCGCCAGGGAGAGTTGGTAGTCCGGGACGACGACCATGGCGGTCCCGTCGTCCGGGTAGAGGTAGACGTTGGAGACCTTCGCCGGCGACAGGGCGTTCGCGACGAGCTCCTCCGGCTCGTCGGCCCAGCGCACGATGTCGATGCGTTCGAGCTCCTCGGCGTGCAGTTCCTTCTGGACGCTGCGCGCCCGTTGCCCACCCGGCCCGACACAGGCACCGACCGGATCGACGTCGGGGTCGTTGGACATGACCGCCACCTTGGTGCGGTGGCCGGCTTCACGTGCGATGCCCTTGATCTCGACGATGCCCTCCTCGATCTCGGGCACCTCCAGCGCGAACAACCCGACGACCAGTGCCGGGTGGGTCCGCGAAGCGACGATCTGCGCGCCCTTGAGCTGCTTGCGCACCTCGATCACGACCGCCCGGCTGAAGGCGCCGTGCTCGAGCCGCTCGTTGGGGATCTGCTCGGCGTAGGGCAGCAGCGCCTCGGTCCGACCGAGCTCGATCAGGGTGACGTTGCCCTGCAGGCTGATCTGCCCGGCGACGATGTCCCCCTCGCGGCCGACGAACTCCCCGTACGTGGCCTCGCGCTCAGCCTCGCGCAGCCGCTGCAGCAGGACCTGCTTGGCGGTCTGCGCGACGATACGCCCGAAGTCGGTGGGCTCCTCACGCCACTCGGACACCACGTTGCCGTCGTCGTCGAGCTCCTGCGCGTACAGGGTCACCTCACCGGTGACCCGGTCGACGGTGACCCGGGCCTCGTCGCCGACCGCTTCCGCGGACCGCTTGTAGGAGGAGGCCATCGCGGTCTCGAAGGCCTCCACGACGGTGTGGAAGTCCAGGCCCTTCTCGCGCTCGATCTGGCGCAGGGCGTCGAGGTCGATCTTCATCGTGGAGCCTCCTTGGTCACCATGGCAGCACCACCTTGCCGTGATCGACGTCGGCGAGGGCAACGTGCAGATCCTCGCCGTCGACCTCGATGGTCACTCCGGCATCGTCGGCGTCGACGAGCCGCCCCGTGATCTCGGTCTCCGCGTCGTCGTCTACCCGCGTCAGGCGGACGTCCCGACCCAGGTTGCGTTGGAAGTCGCGCACGTCCGTCAGCGGCCGATCCGCACCCGGAGAGCTCACCTCGAGGGTGAAGGGCCCCGGGAACAGGTCGTGCTCGTCCAGGGCGTCGCTGAGCCGGCGGGACAGCGTCGCGACCGCATCGACGTCCAAGCCTTCCGGGGAGGTCGGCTCGGCCACGTCGGCGATGATGCGGACCAGCGGCCGCGACCGGGGCCCACCGAACTCGACGTCGAGGACGGTGACACCGAGCTCGTCGGCGATCGGGACCGCCAGGTCGCGCACCAACGCAGGCAGCCGCCCGTCATCGTGTCGCGCCATGGGGTCCTCGCTCGCTGTCGCAGCTTCCGCCGTCGGCCCTTCCGGGCCGGTCGTGGTCCCACGTCAACGGCCGGCCCGGAAGGGGCCGGCCGTCGCGTGGACGTCCGTTGTCGTTGGTCCAGGTCCCAGAGCACCGTGTGATGGCGAGCGTTGACGTCTCGCAGTCTCCACCACCCGTCGATCCGGGGCCGAACGCGACGGAGCGGGCCATCAACGGCCCGCTTCGTGAGTGGTGAGCCTACCACGTGGCTCACCGCGCTGCCAGGGAGCGCCGGTCGGTCGACGGTTCAAGCGACGACGGGCTTGCCCTCCCCGCGCTCGGCGCGGATCTCCTCGGCCATCTCGGTCGCGTAGTGGACGAGCGCCTCGACGATGTCCTCCTCGCGGACCGTCGCGATCTTCTCACCCTTCTTGATGATGTCGCCCTTGCCGTTCCCGGCGGCGACCCCCAGGTCGGCTTCGCGCGCCTCCCCCGGACCGTTGACGACACAGCCCATCACCGCGACACGCAAGGGCGCCTCGATGCCTTCGAGCCCCTTCTGGACGTCTTCGGCGAGCGTCCAGACGTCGACCTGCGCGCGCCCACAGGAGGGACAGGACACCACGTCGAGCCCTCGCTCACGCAGGTGGAGCGACTCGAGGATGGCGATGCCCGCCTTGACCTCCTCGACGGGATCGGCCGACAAGGACACCCGGATGGTGTCGCCGATGCCCTCGGCGAGCAACGCGCCGATCCCCACCGCGGACTTCACCGACCCGGTCTTGAGCGGGCCGGCCTCGGTGACGCCGAGGTGAAGGGGGTAGTCGGTGCGCTCGGACAGCAGGCGGTAGGTCTGGATCATGACCCAGGGGTCGGAGTGCTTCACCGAGATCTTGGTGTTGGTGAAGCCCACGTCCTCGAGCAGACGCACCTCTCGCAGCGCCGACTCCACCATGGCTTCAGGGGTCGGGCCCCCGAACTCCTCCAGGATCGCGTCCTCGAGGGATCCCCCGTTGACACCGATGCGGATCGCGACCCCGGCCTCGTCCGCGAGCTTGCCGAGCAGCGCCACCTTGTCGTGCTTCTTGATGTTCCCAGGGTTGATCCGGACGCCGGCACAGCCCGCCTCGATCGCCATCACGGCGTACTTCCACTGGAAGTGGATGTCGGCGATGACCGGGATGCGGGCGTGTGCCGCGATGTAGGCGAGCGCTTCCGCATCCTGTTGGCGCGGGACGGCGACCCGCACGATGTCGGCCCCCGCCGCCTGGGCCGCGGCGATCGCCTGCAGCGTCAGATCGGCCTCGTGTGTCGGCGTGACCGTCATGGTCTGCACGCTGATCGGCGCGTCACCACCCACCGCGATCGGACCGAGCGCGATCTTGCGGGTGGGACGCCGCACCGGTCCGTCCGGCGTGGTACTCGAAGCCGGTGCCGAAGCAACGATCGGAAGCGAGGTGGTCACGGTGGGCTCCGCGGTCACGGGCGAGGGCTGGGAGGGGTGCACCCGAGGTTCGGTACCGAGGCTACCGCTGGCCGGCTCCTGGTGACCCGCTACCGGGACCGTCCGACGGACGGGGGCGTCAGAGCTGGATCGGATCGGTGATGTCGAGCCAGATCAGCAGGCCCATCAGCACCAACAGCCCGGCGATGACGGGGATCGCGATGGCCGCGAACACCCGCGGATCAACGGTGTAGTCCGCGGCCTTGCCACGCAATCGACGGAGGGTGTTCACCACCTTCTCGATGCCGAGGATCGCCAGGTGGCCACCGTCCAGCGGAGGGACCGGCGCGAGGTTGAAGATGCCGATGAACACGTTGATGGCTGCGAACAGCCCGAGGATCGCCAACAGACCGAGCGCTCCCTCCGAGGCCTGTCCGGCGAGGGCGGCCGCACCGACGATCGAGACCGCCCCCTCGACATCGCGCTCCTGCTGACCGGTCGCCTGCGCGACGATGTCCGCCAGACCCGATGGGCTGAAGACGTTGATGATCCCCTCGATCGACCCCACGAACATGGGGATCACCCCGATGACCCGGCCAGGCGCGACCTCGCCGACCAGGGCCTGCTCCAGGGCATCGACGGCTCCGACGCGTCGGAGCTCGAGCTCCGGAGCGAACCCGACCGTGCCGAACCCCTCTCCGGTCTCCGGATCCTCGTTCACCTCCGGAACCATCAGGAGGGCGAGCTCCTCACCGTCGCGTTCGACGACCACGCTGATCGGCTCACCTGGACGTTCGCGGATGGCGTCACGCAGGACGGAGTACTCGTCCGCCCGGAGCTCCTCGACCCCGACGACCCGGTCACCGGGCTGCAGGCCGGCCTCCTCGGCCGGGCTGTCCTCGATCACCTGAGCGACACGGGTGTCCAGATCGCCTGTCCACTGCGGGAGGAAGGCCGCGGCGGCGAAGAGGGTCACGAAGGCCAGCACGAAGTGCATGCCCGAGCCCGCGAAGAGCACGATCGCGCGTTGCCACGGGGGTCGGTCGTGGAAGAACCGACCGCGATCACCCTCGAGCAGCCGATGGCGCAGATCCCCGACCCGGCCGGTGTCCTCAACCTCGGTGATGATGACCTCGCGGAGGACGTCGCGGATCTCGCCCGGATCGATCCGAGACTCCACGGTCGCGCGGGTCCGACGACAGATGTGTTCGGTGGTCTGGCGAGGGGTCCCGCGTCGACGGAGTTCCTCCTCCAGCGCACCCCAAGGGTCCTCCGGCAGGGGCTCGCCGAAGGGGAAGACCGTGTCCATCACCGACGCGTTCCGGTCGTCGGTCGGTGACATCCCGCAGATCCGTACGAACCCACCCAGCGGCAGCGCTTTCACGCCGTACTCGGTCTCACCACGCTTGGTCGACCACAACGTCGGTCCGAAGCCGAGGAAGTAGCGGTCCGCCTTCATGCCGAACCACCTCGCCGTCGCGAAGTGACCCAACTCGTGGAGCATGATCGCACCGATGAGCGCCACCGCGAAGACGGTGATCGCGATCCCACCACTCATCGGCGCCCCCGCCCGTCGATACGTCCTGTCGCGTCGCTCCGTGCCCATCGATCGGCGGCCAGCACGTCCTCCAGGACCGTGGGCACGTCCGGATCCGTGGCATCCCAGGCCTCGAGGGTGGCCTCGGCCACCTCGGCGATGTCGAGGAAGCTGGTTCGCCCCGCCAGGAACGCCTCGACGGCGACCTCGTTGGCCGCGTTCAGGACCGCCGGGAAGGTCCCGCGCCGCCGGCCAGCGGCCTCCGCGAGATCGAGTGCACGGAACGTGCTCCGGTCGACCGGTTCGAAGGTCAGCTCCTGCGCCCGGGTCCAGTCGCACGCGGTGAACGCGTGCGGGAGTCGGTCCGGCCAGGCCAACGCGAGCTGGATCGGTAGACGCATGTCCGGCGGTGACAGCTGGGCGAGGCTGGAACCATCGGCGAACTCGACGAGCGAATGCACGACCGACTGCGGGTGGACGACGACGTCGAGCGCTTCCCATGGCTGGTCGAACAGCAGGTGGGCCTCGATCAGCTCCAGCCCCTTGTTCATCAGGGTGGCCGAGTTGATCGTGATCATCGGGCCCATCGCCCAGGTCGGGTGCGCCAGGGCCTGCTCACGGGTCACCTCGCCGAGATCGGCCCGCGTCCGTCCCCGGAAGGGGCCACCGCTGGCGGTCAGCACGAGCCGTCGGACCTCGTCGCGCCGACCGCCACGTAGGCACTGCAGCAGCGCAGAGTGCTCCGAGTCGACGGGCAGCAGCGTCGTGTCCCTGCCGCCGGCCCGGTCGGCGGCCGCGACCACCAGGTCACCGCCGACGATCAGGCTCTCCTTGTTGGCCAACGCGACCGGCGTCCCGGCACCGAGCGCGGCGAGGGTCGGTTCCAGGCCGATCGCGCCGGTCACCCCGTTGACGCACAGTTCCGCCTCGAGCGAGGCCAGCGCCACGACGCCTTCCGGCCCGTCGAGGACCTCGAGGTCGGGGCGTGCGGACGCCAACTCCTTCGCCGCACCGCGATCACCGAGCGCGACGTGGCGGACGCCGAGTCCGTCCGCCTGAGCTACGAGGGTGTCGACGTCCCGCCCAGCGGCCAGACCGACCACCTCGAATCGATCGGGATGGGCACCCAGCACCTCGAGGGTCTGGGTGCCGATGGAACCGGTGGAGCCGAGGACCAGGACGCGGCGGAGGGTCACGACGACACCTCCCCCGCCTGCGCGGCACCGCGATCGGCGGTGGCGAGTTCGTCCACGCGTCGGGCGGCTCCGACCGCCGCCGGGAGGCGTGTGCCGGCACCCACCGTGTACGACGCCAGGAGCTGTCCGCACGCAGCGTCGGCGTCACGACCCCGTGTGTCGCGGAGCGTGATCTCGACCCCGCGGTCCCGCACGCGGTCGACGAACGCCCGGGTGCGCTCCCGCGACGGTTCCTTCCAGCGCACCCCCGGTGTCGGGTTCATCGGGATGACGTTGACGTGGGCCCGCAGGCGCCGGGCGATGGCCGAGAGTGCGTCCGCCTGTCGCTCATCGTCGTTCACCTCGCCGATCAGGCACCACTCGATCGAGACCCGACGGTTGGTGGTCCGCCGGTAGTCACGGACGGCCTGTTCGAGTTCGGCGAGCGGATGCGTGACGTTGATGGGGACCAGTTCGTCGCGCAGGTCGTCGGTCGCGGCGTGCAGGCTCACGGCCAGCGTCACGGGGAGCCCGAGTTCGGCGAGCTTGCGGATCCCGGGGACCAGACCGACCGTCGAGACGGTGATGCTTCGGGCCGAGAGTCCGAAGCCGTCCGGGTCGTGGAGCCACCGGACACTCGCGAGGGTCGCCGGGAGGTTGGCCAAGGGCTCCCCCATCCCCATGTACACGACGTTGGTGACGTGGTCCGGCGCGCCGTCGGGAAGCTCCTCGTCAGCGATCGCTCCGGACCGCAGGGCCGCATCCGCCACGACGACCTGACGGACGACCTCGCCGGCCGTCAACTGGCGCCGGAACCCGGCCTGACCGGTCGCGCAGAAGGGACAACCCAGCGCGCACCCTGCCTGCGTGGAGATGCAGACCGTCGCGCGCTTCGGGTAGAGCATCAGGACGGTCTCGATCGCCTCACCGTCCGGGAAGCGCAACAGCAGCTTGTGGGTGTGCCCGTCGTCCCCCACGCGGTGGGCGACCAGCTCAGGGCGGGTCGGGGCGAACCGTTCGGACAGGATGGCGCGCAGCGACCTGGGCAGGTTGGTCATCTCGTTCGGGTCGTCGACGCCGCGCACCAGCCAGCCGTGGATCTGCTCCGCGCGGTAGGCGGGCTCCTCGAGCTCGACGGCCAGGTCGACCAGACCCTCACGCGTCAGGGCGTAGGGATCGAGGGCGTCAGGAGCTACGGACACGGCGTTCCTAGGTACGACGGAGAGGGTGTCGGCGCGCGGTGGACCGGAGGTGCGATGACGACGTGCTGACCTGTGAGGGTACGGCAGCCCGGACCGTCCACGGGAGGCCTCGGCCTCAGAGTGCCACCTCGAGGATGAAGTAGCCCACCGGCAGGGCGACGAGGATCCCGTCGACCCGGTCGAGGATGCCGCCGTGGCCGGGGAGCAGGCCACCGAGGTCCTTGACGCCGAGGTCGCGCTTGATCATCGACTCGGTCAGATCACCGACGAAGGAGGCGAGACCACACGCCAGTGCGATGATGACCCCGAGCTCCCAGCCGAAGCGCGGATCGAGGAGCGGGAGCACGAAGGCCCCACCTGCGGTGGCGACCACCAGTCCGCCGATCAGCCCTTCCCACGACTTGTTGGGGCTGATGGTGGGCGCGACCTTGTGCTTGCCGAACCTCACCCCGAAGCCATACCCGCCGATATCCGTCAGGATCGCGGCACCGATCACCGCGAGCACCCCCATAGCTCCGGCGGGGGACCGTTCCACGAGCAGCACCGCGAAGGAGGCGAGGAAGCCGACCCACAGGCCGAACAACAGCGTCAGGGACAGCCGCTGGACGAGCTGCTCACGGTCACGGTCGGCCAGCTGCCACACGATCGCCGCCAGGAAGAGGACGAGCACCCCGATAATCTGGCCGGTGTGTCGGGCCTGGAAGGCGCCGAACAGCATCGTCAGGGTGCCGAGGATCAGCACGGGCACGGCCAGTGGTGCGCCGATCGGCGCCATGACGCGGTGGGATTCGACGTAGGCCAGGGCCGTCAGGACCGCCACCACGATCGTGAACGCCACCGGATGCCAGAACAAGCTGGCGAGGAACAGCGCAGCCATGGCCACGCCGACCGCGATGGCGAGCGGCAGGTGACGCCCGCCGACGACCGCGCGGGACGCGGCAGCGTCCTCCTCGGTCGGGTCGGTGGACATGGTCGCGGCTCCCGGGCGGAGGCGGCAGGGATGGCTCGTTCAGATCCGACGTAACGTCGCCGCCTCAGACCTCCAGCAGCTCCTGCTCCTTCTGTTCCAGGGCCTTGTCGATCCGACCCACGTGGTCGCCGGTCAGCTCCTCGAGCTGCTTCGCGTACCGCTCGTGCTCGTCCTTGCCGACGTCGCCGTCGTCCTCCAGCTTCTGCATGGCATCCCGCGCACTGCGGCGGACGTTGCGGATCGCCACGCGACCCTCCTCGGCGGCCTGCTTCGCGAGCTTGATGTAGTCCTTGCGCCGTTCCTCGGTGAGCTCGGGGAAGACGCACCGGATGATGCCGCCGTCGTTGGCGGGGTTCAGCCCCAGATCGGCGTCACGGATGGCCTTCTCGATGGCGTTGACCGAACCCTTGTCGAACGGGTTGACGATGAGGATGCGCGGCTCGGGCACCGAGAAGTTCGCCAACTGCTGGAGGGGCGTCGGGCTGCCGTAGTAGTCCACCAACACCTTGTTGAGGATCTGCGGGTTGGCGCGGCCGGTCCGGATGCCCTGGAAGTCCTCGGACACCTTCTCCACGGCCTGGTCCATCCGGTGGGCCGCGTCAGCGGCGATCTCGTCGAGGCTCATGTCGGATCCTCTCCTTGCGGTCAGCTGGTGGGATCGAGCAGGACGTCCGCGTGGACCAGTGTGCCGACCGGCTCACCTCGCACGACCCTGCGGATGTTGCCCTCGCGGAGGAGCTCGAAGACGACGATGGGCAGCTGGTTGTCCATGCACAACGAGATCGCGGTGGCATCCATCACCTTCAAGCCCTGGTTCAGGACGGCGAGGAAGTCGATCTCCTCGTAGCGTTGCGCGTTGCCGTCCACGCGGGGATCGCGGTCGTACACGCCGTCGACCCCCGTCCCCTTCAGGATCGCCTCCGCATCGATCTCCAGGGCGCGCTGTGCCGCGGTGGTATCGGTCGTGAAGTACGGCACGCCGAGCCCGGCCGCGAAGATCACGACACGGCCCTTCTCCAGGTGACGGACCGCACGCCGGCGGATGTAGGGCTCGGCGATGGCCTGCATGTCGATCGCGGTCTGCACCCGCGTCTCCACCCCCGCCTTCTCGATCGCATCCTGGAGCGCCAGCGCGTTGATCACGGTCGCCAACATCCCCATGTGGTCGGCACTGGAGCGATCCATCCCGGTCGCTGAAGGGGACGCGCCCCGGAAGATGTTGCCACCACCGACGACGACCCCGATCTCGGTGCCGTCCGAGGACTTCAGTTCGACGATCTCGCGGGCGACCTGGCGGACGATGCCGGGGTCGATGCCGCCCTTGACGGAGGGGTCGGAGAACGCCTCCCCCGAGAGCTTGAGCAGCACGCGCTTGTAGGGAGCACGAGTGGGCATCCGGGTGCGATCCTCGACGGTGACGGCGGGCTGTCGCGCGATGCTAGCCGCCGGACGAGGCGAGCCCCACCGCGGTTCGGTGCCTGACCGAAGGTCAGGCACCGACCTCGAAGCGGGCGAAGCGGGCGACCTCGAGCTTCTCGCCGACGATCGCCTGGACCTCGCTGATGGCCTGGGCGACGGTCTTGTCCCCATCGAGGACGAAGGGCTGGTTGAGCAGCACCCACTCCTCGTAGACCTTCTTGACCTTGCCCTCGACGATGCGCTCGACGATCTCCTCGGGCTTGCCCTGGTCGAGCGCTTCCTTCCGGGCGAAGTCGCGCTCCTTGTCCAGCATGGCCTCGTCGACCTGGTCCTCGCGCACGACCAACGGCTTCGATGCCGCGATGTGCATCGCGAGGTCCTTCGCGAGCTTCTGCACCGCGTCGTTCTTCGCGACGAAGTCGGTCTCGCACGACAGTTGCAGCATCACCCCGACCTTCGGGGGCATCCCCGGGGTCGGGGTGTGCAGGTAGGTCTGGATGAGACCTTCGGCGGCGGTGCGCTCGGCGGCGCGGGCGTCCATCTTGGCACCGGTGCGCTCGCGGACCAGTTCGGCGGCCTTGTCGAAGTCGCCGTCGGCGTCGACCAGGGCCTTCTTGCAGGCCATCATCGGCGCGTTGGTCAGCTCACGCAGCTTCTTCACGTCGGCAGCGGTGATCGCCACGGGCGTTCTCCTGGCTTCTGGGGTGATGGGAGGGGGAAGGAGGCAGACGGACGTCACGGTCGCACCGGTCGGAGCGGCGACGATCTCCCGTCCGTCTCAGCCCTGCGAGGACGACTCCGTGTCGGCCGGGGCGGGCTCGGAAGCCGGGGCGGGCTCGGCAGCCGGGGCGGGCTCGGAAGCCGGGGCGGGCTCTGCGGCCTCACCGGCTGCCTTGGTGGCCTTCTCGGCCGCCTGCTGGCGCTCCAGCTCGATCTCCCAGGCAGCCTTCGGCTCGGAGGCGTCGAGGCCACTGCTGTCGGACTGGGTGGCCTGGAGGGCCTGGACCCGGAGTTCCTCGTCGGGTGAGCGGGAGGCTCGCAGCAGTAGACCGTCGGCGCACGCGTCGGCGATGATGCGGGTCAGCAGGGCCGACGAACGGATGGCGTCGTCGTTCCCCGCGATCGGGTACTGGACCAGGTCGGGGTCGCAGTTCGTGTCCAGGATCGCGATGACGGGGATGTTGAGCTTGTTGGCCTCGTCCACGGCGATCTTCTCGATCACGGTGTCGATGACCCACACGGCGTCGGGCAGCTTGCCCATCTCGCGGATGCCGCCGAGGTTGGTCTGCAGCTTGTCGTGTTCGCGCCCGAGCTGCAGGACCTCCTTCTTGGGCAGGAGGTCGAAGGTGCCGGAGGCTTCCATCGCCTCGAGTTCCTTCAGACGAGCGATACGGCCCTTGATGGTGGCGAAGTTGGTGAGCATGCCGCCCATCCACCGCTCGGTGACGTACGGCATGCCGACGCGGGTGGCCTGGTACTCGATGGTCTCGCGGGCCTGCTTCTTGGTGCCGATGAACAGCACGGTGCCGCCCTTGGCGACGAGGTCGCGCGTGAAGGGGTAGGCGCGTTCGATGTGTTCGACGGTCTGACGGATGTCGATCACGTGGATCCCGCTGCGCTCCCCGTAGATGTAGTTGCGCATCTTGGGGTTCCAGCGGCGGGTCTGGTGCCCGAAGTGGACGCCGGCTTCGAGTAGCTGGCGCATGGTGACAACGGCCATGGTGGAGCTCCTGGGGTTCGGTTGGGCCTCCGCCCGCATCATCCGGATGTCGCACTGCGCGGCAGCAACACCGTCGCGGCGACGCGTCCTGTGACCCACCTCGTGTTCCACGAGGCACCGGGGCCACCCGTCAGCGGGCGTGTGGGATGTGGTGAACGTGATAGCGGGCCTACCGACGAGGCAGGCCCGACCGGGACAGCCTACCTCGGTGCTCCTGACCGCGTCCACCGCGCCGCCGGGTCGTCCGGCGGGCGCTCGACCTCACGGTCCCGGTCGATCACTTCGACCGGTCCCGAGCTCGCGGGAGAGCGGACCGTGCGTCGCAGGTCGCTGAGCATGCCGCCGTGCACCCACAGGTAGGCGGCGCCGACGTTGGCGGCCAGGCCGACCTCGTCGCTGGCCCACGCCAGCAGTCCTCCCTCGGTGAGAACCGGCGTCTCCCCCGCGAGGAACCGCCAGGTTGCCTCGCGGACGGCTTCGGTGTGCCGTACCCCGTCGTGCCCTCCGGGCAGGACCGTCTCGGTGACGACCTCGTCCCGGCGGAAGCCATCGAAGGTGTCGGCTTCCAGCAGCTCACGGAGGTTCACCTCGTCGGGCAGGCGTGCCCGGCTGGGTCCGACGGTCAGGTCGGCCTGCCCACCGATCGCCAGCACCTGGGTGCCCATCGCCAGAGGACCGGCGTGCCCGCGATCCAGCGCCTCGCCCCACCGCTCGGCCTGTCGACGGATCAGGGACGAGTGCGGATGCAGCTGGTCGATCGCCGGGATGCCGAGGGGCAACCGCTCCTGGCCCGCGTCGGTGTTCCGGAGCAGGGTCCGACGGGCCAGTTCGATCGCACCACCGATCACCGGGTGGGCGCCCAACCAACGGGCAGCGCCCGCCAGGTCCGAGCCCTGGTGGGGTGAGGCCACGGTGACGACCCGCCCGATCGAGGGCAGGGTCGGGTCGTAGGGGTCGTGGAGTTCGGTGAGGTAGTACAGGATCACGACGCCGCCCATCGAGTGTCCGATCAGGTCGACGGCGCGGCCCGGCTCGCGGGCACGTTGGGCCCGGAGCTGGTCCTCGAGTCGCGCCGCGGCCAGCTCGACCCCGGGCCACGTGTCCGGCGGGCTGTACGGCAGCTGATCACGGCGAGGGTCGTCGCCAGCCAGACCGTCCGGGTCGTGGCGCCCGCTGTAGGACAACAGCGTCACGCTGGCGGCGGGGTAGCCCAGGTGGGCCGGGTCGATCGGGACGACCGAATCGTCACTGCCCAGTCCCGCCACCATGATCAGGTGGTTGGGGGACGGGGGCACCGCGAACCCGGGCGCCTCGGCGACGGGGCTGCGTGCCAGGCGCGTCCCAGCCCACCGCTCCCCTGGCCACGGCTCGTAGGGGACGACCACGTGCGAGCTTCCCTGCCAACCGCCAGGGCCGATCAGCGACGGGCGCGGTGTTCCCTCGTCCAGCAGGCTCAGGGGGTCGAGGTAGAGCAGACCGCGCCGCGCACCCCAGTGCAGCCCCTGGTCCCGGTCTCCGTGGCCGTGCCCGCCCGAGGCCAGCCGACCGATCCGTTGTCCCCGCCGGACCTGGTCGCCACGTCGGACGGTGAGCTCGGTGAGCGGGCCGTAACTGGTCAGGATGCCGTCGGCGTGGCCGATCGACACCCACGTGATCCGGCCGACGGGCCCGGCGTGGTGCACGTACCCGTCCGCGGCGGCGTGGACGGGCAGGCCGACGGCGAGGGCCAGATCCACTCCACGGTGCCCCGCACCGAACGCGGTGGTGGGCGGCGCGAAACCACGCAGGACCACGCCCGGTGCGGGACGTTGGTAGCGGACGACGACGTCGCTGGGGGGCGCCCAGCCCAGAGGGAGGTGCTGGCCCGGTGCCAGCTCCGTGGCGGCTGCTGGTACCGGCGAGCGCGGGTCAGGCGCGACGACCGGGACGTCGTCGGGCCCCACCACCTCGGAGGGGGCGGCCGAGGATGGACCGCCGAACCCCATGGCCGTGAGGACGATGCTGATGGCGGCGACCGTCGCCGTACGCTGCAGCCACATCCGGCCCCTCCCCAGGTGATCCTCTCGCTCCTGCCGGTGACGGTAGGTCGCGAGGTGGCCGTGACGGCCGCGGATGTCGGCACCGTTGTGGATAAGCGCCGCTGCCTCGTGGCGGCCCTGGCTGCGCTCAGCCCAGCGGGGCAGCCAGTTCGAGGGCCAGACCGATCGCCTGCTCCGCGGTCCCGGCACGACCGCGGTCGAACGCCGCGTCGAAGACCGAGGACGTCAGACCGCTGCGAGCCTTCTTCACCAGTTCCTCGTGACGGACCCCGGTCGAGCCGGGGAGCTCCACCGCGGTCCGCAGTGCCGCCGCGGCACCGAGGAGGGTCGCCGCGAGCTCCGGTTGCTCCGAATCCAGCGCGATCACGGCCAGATCCTGCAGGTCCTGGGGCAGGCCGACGAAATCCAGGCTGGACACGGTGAGCTCCAGGCCGACGCGGAGGTTGGTGCGGTGCAGGCGCGCGGCGTCGCCGGATCGGCCTCGGTGGCGCGCGATCCGCGCCGCATCGAGCCGGGCCAGACAGGCGCTCCACCGGTCGCCGGCGTCCTGGAACCCGGTCTCGGCGGCCGCTGCCGCACGCGCCGCGACATCCGGCTCCTCGAGGTGCCAGGCGACGACGGCGGCGTGGTGCTCGACCGCCGCGCTCGTCCACGGCTCGGCGGCGTCGATCGCCAGGTCACGCGCCTCGACGAGGCGGTCGCGTGCCACCTCGACATCACCGGTCTGGGCCGCGAGACGGGCCTCGAAGGCGTGATCCTGCGCGAGGTGGTCCGCTCGCTCGAGCGTGGCACCGAGCATCCGCGCCTCCGCCAGATGCTCGCGGGCACGTTCGATCTGGTCGACAGCGGCAGCGAGGCGTGCCGCTCCCCGTTGCAGCCCGTGGCGCAGGGGGATCGGCTGGTCGGCGTCGGCGTCGAGTGCCGTCTGGACGCGGCGATCTCCCTCGACGACGTGACCGAACTGCAGCCAGAACCACCAGACCGAGGCGGCGACCCGGGCACTGTGGAGGTCGTCACGATCGAGGACGAGCCGCAGGTTGTCCTGGTCGGCGTGGAGCCGGTTGAGCCAGGCGACCTGCTCCGGTCCCGTCAGACGCGGTGCTGCATGTTCGGTCAGCGCGGCGTAGTGCTCGACGTGGCGCTCGACCATCGAACGGTGTTCCGCCGCGCCCTGACGGGCTTCGAGGAAGCTCTGGACCGTCGCGAGCAGGGACAGCCGTGTACGGCCGTCGGGGTCCGCGGTTCGTTGAACGAGCGACTTGTCCACGAGGGCGGCGAGTAGGTCGACGACGTCCCTACGGCCCGCACTATCGGGTGCGCAGACCGCCTCCACGTCCGGAAGCGTCGCTCCGCCAGCGAACACCGTCAGTCGCCCGAGGAGCTGGCGTTCGGCCGCATCCAGGAGGTCGTAGCTCCACCCGATCGCTGCCTCCAGGGTCCGGTGGCGCGCGGGCGCGGAGCGGCGCCCCTGCGCGAGGGCGCCCAGTCGGTCCTCCAGCCGCTCGGCGAGCTCCTCGATCGACAGGACACGGAGCCGAGCTGCCGCCAGCTCCAACGCGAGCGGGATGCCGTCGAGGTCGCTGCAGATGCGGGCGATCGCGGCGACGTCCGCGGCGGCGACGGTCAGGTCGGGCGCGACCTCCCGCGCTCGCAGCAGCAGCAGTTCGGCGGCTTCGGAGGTGAGGACGTCCTCGCGGCCGGCCTCGGCGGGAGGTAGCTGCAGCGACGGGACCCTCCAGGTCTGCTCTCCCTCGACGTCGAGGGGCTCCCGGCTGGTGGTGAGGATCCGGAGCTGAGGGCACCGCCGCAGGAGCTCGGTGACGAGATCCGCGCACGCGTCGATGAGGTGCTCGCAGTTGTCCAGCACCAACAGCTGGCGACCCTGCCCGAGGCGTTCCGCGAGCCGGTCGAGGTGATCGCCGGTATGGGTGACCGCCAGGCCGACCGCATCCGCGGCGGCGCGCACGACGAGATCAGCGGTGCGGTGGGCGGCCAACTCGACCCACCAGGTGCCGTCGGCGTACCCGTCCCCCGCGTCGGCGGCGACCCGCAGCGCGAGCTGCGTCTTCCCACAACCACCGGCCCCGACCAGGGTGAGCAGGCGGACGTCGCCAGCCAGGCGCGCGGCGATATCCCGACGGGCAGCGACGCGCCCCACGAAGGTGCCGAGCGGAGCTGGGAGGTTCCCGATGCGTAGCACCGTGTCCGCCCCGACCTGCTCGGCGGAGACCGACTCGGAGGCCACCACGGCGACGTCGGGCACACCGCCGGTGGCGTTGATCCCGAGCCGGGGATCCTGGTCGAGGACCCGCTGGTGGAGCTCCCGCAGCTGAGGGCCGGGCTCGACCCCGAGGCTGGCGACGAGGCGCTCGCGAGCGCGGCGGGACGCCTCCAGCGCATCCCCCTGGCGACCGGCACGGTACAGCGCGATGATCCGTTGGGCGTGGAGCCGTTCACGGTGGGGGTGGGTGAAGGTCAGGGTCTCCAGGTCGCTGACGACCTCGTGGTGACGGCCGGCGGAGAGCAGCACCTCGATCCGCTCCTCGACGGCGAGGAGCCGATCCTCGACCAGGCGTGTCGCGTTCTCACGGATCACCGGTCCGGGGTCCAGGTCGGCGGCGACGTCGCCGCGCCACACGTCGAGGGCCGCTTCGTACGCGTCGATGGCGACCGCGAGGTTGCCCGCGTCACGCGCGGCTCGAGCCGAGCGTAGGGACGTGGCGAACCGGGACACGTCGAGCTCATCGTCGTCCATGAGCAGCGCGTAGCCGGCGGGCCGGGTCACCAACCGGTCGCGGCCCAGGGCCCGGCGTAGCCGAGAGATGTAGCTCTGGAGGGTCGCCGTCGCCGTGGGCGGCGGCGCACCACGCCACACCTCCTCGATCAAGCGACCCGCTGACACCACTCCTTCGGCCAGGGCCAGCGCGGCGATCACCGTACGAGGCCGCGTCCCTCCGAGCGTCACCGCGACGTCGTGCTCGTACGCCTCGACGGGACCGAGCACGCGCAGTTCCACCGCGCTCCCTCCCACGGACCCTCTCCGACAGCGACCCACCAGGTCCGCGGTGGGTGGCACCAAGCAGAGCACGCGTGCAGCCGGTCTGCAAGGCCCTTGCAAGTCGCGTGGACGACCCTACGCTCAGGCGAGACGTGCCGCCAGCGGTCTCGTTGGGCACACGAGGAGGCGAGATGGTTTCCACCCTGCTGGTCCGGGCATCCGAGAGCAGACGGCTCGAGCAGCTCGCGACGGGCAACGTCGCAGCGCGGGGGCTGGCACGTCGGTTCGTCGCGGGCGAGTCCATCGACGAGGGCATCGCGGCCGCGAGCGGGTTGGTCGATGCGGGGCGGACGGTCTCACTGGATCTGGTCGGCGAGCACGTCACCAGCGAGGTCGAGTCCGATCGGGCTGCCGACGAGTACGAGGCCACGATCACCGCGATGGCGGAACGATCCCTCCCGAGTGGCGTCTCGATCAAGCCGAGTCAGCTCGGTACGGGGCTGGACGCTGATCGCGCGCGAGCGCGTCTCAGCCGGCTCGCCGAGGCCGCCGGCCAGGCAGGACTGCACGTCACCCTCGATATGGAGGATTCCGACACCACCGAGGTCACCATCAAGCTGGTGGAGGAACTGCACGGCGAGGGCCACACCCACGTCGGTTGCGCGGTCCAGTCCTACCTCCACCGCACACCTGACGACGTCGAACGACTCAACGAACTGGGTGCCAGCCTGCGACTCTGCAAGGGCGCGTACGCCGAGAGCGAGCGGATCGCACACCGCGACAAGGCCGCGATCGACGAGGCGTACCGACGCTGTACGACGGCGCTGCTCGAACGCGGGACCTACCCGCGCTTCGCGACCCACGACCACCGACTCATCGGCTTCGTGCGCCGTGAGGCACGTCGGCTGAGCCAACCGACCCACGCCTACGAGTTCCAGATGCTGTACGGCGTGCGGACCGACGTGCAGGACCGACTGGTCGATATCGGCGAGCAACTGTGCGTCTACCTGCCCTTCGGCGAGGCGTGGTACGCCTACTTCATGCGCCGGCTCGCGGAGCGGCCGGCCAACATCCTGTTCTTCCTCCGCGCACTGACCGGTTGACCGACGACGTGACCGACCCAACGAGCGAGGACGTCACACCATGACCGTTCCCACCCCGAGCAACGAGCCCGTCCACGACTACGCCCCGGGGAGCCCCGAGCGCGCCAGCCTCGAGGCCCGGATCGCTGCGATGGCGGCCGAGACGGCGGAACTGCCGATGCGGATCGGTGACACCGAGGTCCGTTCCGGCGCGACCTTCCCGCAGCGGGCACCTCACCGACACGACCTGACCGTCGCCGAGGTGCACGGCGCCCGGCGCGAGGACGTCGAGGCTGCCATCGAGGCTGCCGAGGCCGCTCGCTACGAGTGGTCCCGCTGGGACTTCGAACAGCGCGCGGCCGTCTTCCTCCGGGCCGCCGACCTGCTCGCCGGCCCCTACCGCGACGCCATCAACGCGGCCACGATCCTGGGGCAGTCCAAGTCCGTCTACCAGGCCGAGATCGACGCGGCCTGTGAACTGATCGACTTCCTGCGCTTCAACGTGGCCTTCGCCCAGGAGCTGATGCAGGACCAGCCCTACTCGCCACGGGGCGTGTGGAACCAGATGGAGCACCGTCCCCTCGATGGCTTCGTGCTGGCGGTGACCCCGTTCAACTTCACCGCGATCGCCGGCAACCTGCCGACGGCACCTGCCATCGTCGGCAACACCGTCGTGTGGAAGCCGTCGGAGAAGCAGGCGCTCGCGGCGCAGGTCACGATGGACGCGTTGCGTACCGCGGGGCTGCCCGACGGTGTCATCAACCTGATCCACGGGGACGGCGCGTTGGCGGTCGACGTGGCCACCTCGGATCCGCGCCTCGGTGGGATCCACTTCACCGGGTCCGAGAAGGTGCTGCGCTCGATCATGCGAACGGTTGGCGAGCGCACGGACACCTACCGCAACTTCCCGCGGGTCGTCGGCGAGTCGGGCGGCAAGGACTTCGTGGTCGCTCACCCATCCGCTGACGTTGCCGGCCTGGCGATCGCGCTCGGCCGAGGTGCCTTCGAGTACCAGGGACAGAAGTGCTCGGCGGCGAGCCGCGCCTACGTGCCCCGGTCGCTGTGGCCCGACCTGCGTGACCGGGTCGCGGACGTCGCCAAGGACATGACCGCCAACATGGGCGACGTCGGCGAGCTGTCCACCTTCATGGGTGCGGTCATCGACGGCACGGCGTTCGAACGTCACCGCGATGCCATCGAGCAGGCCCGCAACGAGGGACGCGAGATCCTCGTCGGCGGCGGCACCGACGACGCCACCGGCTGGTTCGTCGAGCCCACCGTGATCGTCACCGACGACCCCCGCTCCGACACGATGGTCCGCGAGCTGTTCGGGCCGATCCTGACCGTCCACGTCTACGAGGATGCCGACTGGGAACCGACCCTCGGCATGGTCGACCAGACCAGCCCGTACGCCCTGACGGGTGCCGTGTGGTCGCAGGACCGCGCCGCCGGGTACGAGGCGCTCGACCGTCTGCGCGACGCCGCCGGGAACATCTACCTCAACGACAAGCCGACCGGGTCGATCGTCGGTCAGCAGCCCTTCGGTGGTGCGCGTTCGTCGGGCACCAACGACAAGGCCGGATCCAAGCTCAACCTGGTGCGGTGGATCAGCGCGCGCTCGATCAAGGAGACCTTCGACCCGCCGACCGACTGGCGCTATCCCCACATGGGCTGAGTCGACTCAGACACGGTCTTCGCCGGGACCGTCCGGCTCGGCTCGTTCCTGATGGCCGAGCAGCCGCTCGGCCATCGCCTCCAGGAACCGGGCCCGAGCGGCCGCGAACCGCGGGTCGT
The DNA here is from genome assembly GCA_003563915.1 of Nitriliruptoraceae bacterium. GTDB lineage: Bacteria > Actinomycetota > Nitriliruptoria > Nitriliruptorales > Nitriliruptoraceae > CSSed11-175R1. Next base: position 10,511 of record PWTE01000094.1, on the reverse strand, counting down.
CGACGTCGCGTCCCGTGATGTGCCGTGCCATCTGTGGGAACGCGTACGGGTGCGACGCCAGCGCCTGGAAGGCGAGGAACAGCTGGGCGACGTCCAGGTCGGCCGGGATCTCGCCGTCCGCCTGACGCTGCGCCAACTCGGCGACCCGCTCGGCGAAGTACGCGCGCCGCTCCTCTTCGCGGACCACCTCGCCGTCGCCCTGCTCGAGCGCCTCCCACTGCAGCAGTCGCACGAACCCGCGGTCCTGGTCGGCCGCGTCGGCGTAGAAGCGCGGCCGCTGTTCGACCGGGTCCGGCAGATCGGTGTTGATCGTCCGGAAGCGGTCGGTCATCGCGGCGATCGCTGCCTCGAACAGGCCCTGCTTGCTGCCGAAGTAGTAGTAGATCAGTTGCTTGTTCTGGCCGGCAGCCGCCGCGATGCGCTCGACCCGCGCACCCGCGAGGCCGTGTGCGGTGAACTCCTCCATCGCCGCTGCGAGGATCCGTTGGGCCGCCCCCGACGACGTACTCCTACCGTCGGCAGGTGGTGACGTGTCGCTCTCCACGGGCTACGCTCCGCTCGACCGTTCTCAACCGTTCGGTTGAAACCTCGAGGCGGAGGGTAGCGATGCGGGTCGGGGTGTTGGGGACGGGCGAGGTCGGACGCCCCCTCGCGTCGAGGTTCATCGCCGACGGTCACGACGTGAGACTGGGCTCGCGCAGCGCGGACAACCCCACCGGGGCCGCGTGGGCGTCCGACCAGGGTGAGCGTGCCGACCACGGCACCTTCGCGGACGCGGCCGATGGCGTCGACCTGCTGGTCAACGCGACCCCCGGCACGGTGTCGCTCGAGGTCCTCGCGACGATCCCGGACGCTGACCTCGACGGGGCCGTGCTGCTAGACGTCGCCAACCCGCTCGACTTCACCGACGGTTTCCCTCCGACCCTGTCGCTGGCGAACACGACCAGCCTGGGCGAGGAGATCCAACGAGCGCACCCCACCGCCCGCGTCGTGAAGGCGCTCAACACCGTCCACAACAGCGTCATGGTCGAACCCGACCGCGTCCCCGGCCACCATCACCTGTTCGTGTGCGGCAACGACGACGCTGCGAAGGCCCTCGTCCGCGAGATCCTGGCCGTGTGGGGATGGCGGCCGGAGGATCGCATCATCGACCTGGGGGACATCACCAACGCCCGCGCGACCGAGATGCTGCTCGCGCTCTGGGTGCGGCTGTACGGCACGCTCGGCAGCCCCGATTTCAACCTGGCGGTCCTGCGGTGAGGGTCGGGATCCACCCGGTCAGCCTCCCGGCACCGGAGCCCCGCGACATCCCCGACCTGCTGCGCCGGATCGCCCAGGATGCCGAGGCAGCCGGCTGCTCGCACCTGCTGCTGATGGACCACTACCTGCAACTGCCCTTCGTTGGCAACGACCACGACCCGGTGCTCGAGGGCTACACGACGGCCGGGTTCCTGGCCGCCTGTACGCAGCGGATCGAGCCCGGTCTGCTGGTCACCGGCGTGACCTACCGACATCCCGGTCTGCTCGTGAAGATCGTGACGACCCTGGACGTGCTGTCGCGGGGCCGTGCGATCCTAGGGATCGGTGCCGCGTGGTTCGAGCGTGAGCACGCGGCCTACGGCGTCCCCTTCCCGGCCCTGTCCGAGCGCTTCGAACGCCTGGAGGACGCCCTTCGGATCGCCCACCAGATGTGGAGCGACGACGACGGTCCGTTCGAAGGCCACCGGGTAGCACTGGCCGAGACGATCGGCGCGCCACGACCCGTTCGAAGGCCCCACCCGCCGATCCTGGTCGGGGGCGGAGGGGAACGCAAGACGCTCCGTCTGGTGGCGCGGTACGCCGACGCCAGCAACCTCATCGCCTCGGGCCACGACGAGGTAGCGCACAAGCTCGCCGTGCTCGACCAGCACTGCGCGGAGCTCGACCGCGATCCCAAGGAGATCGAGCGCACGCTGCTGGTGGTCGACGACCCGTTCACGGACCTGCCGCGGAGCCTGGACAGCCTGGTGGGCTACGCCGAACTGGGGATCACAACGGTGTTCCTGGTGCCACCGCCCGGCCGCGACCCGTCACCGTTCATCGCGCAGGTCGGTACGGAGTTGATCCCCGCGCTGAGCTGACGCAGGGGGGTCAGACCCCCATGGTCTCGAGGAGCTTGGTGCGCAGACTCAGGACCGCCTTGGTGTGGATCTGGCAGATCCGCGACTCGGTAACGCCGAGCACGTCGCCGATCTGCGAGAGCGTCATGCCTTCGAAGTAGTACAGGCCGAGGACGGTCTGCTCGCGCTCGCTCAGCCGCGTGAGCGTCTCACGCAGCATCTGCTTGGTCTCCTCGTCCTCGAAGGACTCCTCGGGCAGCGTCGCCGTCAGGTCCTGGAGCGTGTCGACCAACGAGATGCGGTCCCCAGCGACGTCGAGGGTCTCGTCCAGCGCCGCGACCGACGTCATCGAGACGCGTGCGAGGGTGTCGTGGAGCTCGTCGAGCGTCCACCCGAGCTCCTCGGCCAGCTCGTCGTCGGTGGGTGTGCGGTGCAGGTCGTGCTCCAGCCGCTGCATCGCGGCCTCGAGCTGGCGTGCCTTCGCCCGTACCGACCGTGGGACCCAGTCGATCGAGCGGAGCTCGTCGATGATCGCGCCCTTGATCCGCGTCACGGCGTAGGTCTCGAACTTGAAGCCCTTGTCGAGGTCGTACTTCTCGATCGCATCCATCAGGCCGAAGATGCCGTACGAGACCAGGTCGGCGTGCTCGACGTTCGCGGGCATGCCGACGGCGACGCGACCCGCGACGTACTTCACGAGGGGGGCGTAGTGCACGATGAGGCGCTCGCGGACCTGAGGATCACCGGTGTCGCGGTACCGCTGCCAGAGCGCCTCGATGTCGCGCTCCACTCCGCCCTCCCTGTCCCCGGAACGGTCATCACGTCGGATCACCGTGATGTCGTCACTGCTGGCTGTACGCGCCATCCTAGCCGCGCTCCCTGGACGGGCGTCCTGCTCGAGCACGCGGATGAGCGGTGGCGTGGACCTCGCGGAGCCGGCCCCGCGAGAGGTGCGTGTAACGCTGGGTGGTGGCGAGAGAGGCATGACCGAGGAGCTCCTGGACGAGCCGGATGTCGGCACCGGCGTCGAGTAGGTGGGTGGCGAAGGAGTGGCGCAGGGTGTGCGGGGTGACGTGGCCGAGTCCGGCCGCGCGCGCCGCTGCCGTGACCGCGCTGCGGGCATCGCGGACCCCCAGTCGATCGCCGCGCTGGTTCAGCAGGACCGCGTCGGTGGCGCGGCCGTTCGACAACGCCGGTCGAGCGACCTGGAGGTAGGTCGTGAGCGCGTCGATCGCGGGTTCGCCGATCGGCACGAGGCGCTCCTTGTCCCCCTTGCCGAGGAGCCGCACGAGTCCCTGCCGCAGATCGAGCGCCGCGAGGTCCAACCCGGTGGCCTCGGAGATACGGGCTCCGGAGGCGTAGAGCAGCTCCAACAGGGCGCGGTCGCGGATCCCGACCGGATCCGTCGCATCCGGGGCAGCCAGCAACCGCTCGACCTCATCGATCCTGAGCACCCGCGGCAGGTGACGACCCTGCTTGGGCGACCCGAGCAGGCGGCCGGGGTCGACCTCGATGACACCCCGACGTGCGAGCAGGGCGAGGAACGACCGGGTCGCGGACGCGCGTCGTGCGATCGTGCTGCGGGCGTAGCCACGCTCGTCGAGATCGGCGAGGTAGCGACGCAGGGTCAGCAGCTCGACCTCGTCCGGCCGCTCGACCCCCCAAGCGCTGAGCGTCGTCGCGAGGTCGTGCGCATCGCGCCGGTAGGCGTCCACCGTGTGTGGGCCACGGCCCCGTTCGGCCTCCAGGTGCTCCACCCACAGATCGATGGCCTCCCGCCACGCGGGGGCGATATCGATCCCGGAGATGTCCGGGTCCACAGAAACAGTCACCCGGCCAGCGTCGTCCGGGTCGTTGCCAGTGTCAATAGCTGTGGCTGAAGATAGGACTGAGGTCCCGGAGAGCGTTCGTCCGGCTACTCGACGTTATCAACCCCGGATCTCGGTTCCGAGCACCCTCGACCAGATACCTCTGCGGGAGGCGCCTGTTCCCTGTGGGCTTCTCAGGACAGCCATGCCAGCAGCCGGAGCACGAGGGCCACGGCGAGCGCCGCGCCCACGATCCCGAGCGCGAACCGTGATGCTCGTCGTGAGGACGACGGGGAGCGAACCATAGGGGGCAGAGATCCGCTCACGAGGCGCCCGGCGGCGCCTCGTGCAGCCGCAGGCCATCGTGGCCTTCGACGACCTCGCCGGCGACCCTGGCCCGCGTGACCGCGGCCAGTAGCTCCCCGACCGGTGTCCCCGACCGCTGGGCCAGCGCCTCGAGGCGGAGCGGCCGTGGCCACGCCTGCTCGAGCTCCTGACGCACGGGGGTAGGGAGCGCGGAGATGGCGACAGCACCGCGCCCGTGCGGATCGTCCGGATCAGCATCCCGCCGCACCTCCACGTCGACGCAAGCGGCCCCTCGCAGCGCTGCGAGCAGGTCTCCGGGGCCGGTACAGGGCGCCGCGCCCTCCACGAGGAGCCGGTGAGGCGCAACCGAGCCCGGCGCGCGCACATCACCCGGCACCGCGAGCACCAGTCGGTCGCGGGTGAGCGCAGCCGAGGCGGTGAGCAGGGCACCGGAGCGGTCGCGACCCTCGACGACGACCACCACGTCCGCGAGGCCCGCCACGATCCGGTTCCGCGCGCGGATCCGGTGAGCCCGCGGCTCGTCCTCCGGGAGGCACTCGCTCACGAGCGACCCACCTGCCGCGAGGATCCGGTCGAACAACCCACCATCCCGCGCGTGCGTTCGGGGGTAGAGGACGTCGTGCCCGCAACCGAGGACGACGGTGGTGCCCCCCGGTCGCGTGAGCGCGGCCTCATGTGCGGCGGCATCGATCCCCACGGCCCCGCCGGAGACCACCTGCGCCCCGGCCCCAGCCGCCGCTTCCGCCAACCATGCGGCCACCCCCGTGCCGTACCCCGTGGCCCGGCGCGCGCCGACGAGTGCCACCGCCGCGCCATCGCCCGGGACCGTGCCCCGCCACGCCAGCCAGCCTGGGGCGTCCGTGTGGGGCCACCCCTCGGTGAGTCGCCGCGGGTACTCCGGGTCGCCGAGCAAGGCGACCCGCACCTGGCGGTCCTGCCACCTCGCCAGGACCGCGAGGGCGTCCTCCGCGTGGGTGAGCGCCACCGCACCGGCGGCGGCGACCAGCCGAGCGGCCGGGGTCCGCCCGCCCCCACCATCCCCCTCCTGCAGGCCATCACCGTCGAGCGGCAGAGCCGGGGCTCCCGATACCCCGGGCCCATCCCGGATCCGGCGGCGGAGGGCATCGAGGTGGTTGCCAGGCGCCAGCGACCACAGCAGCAGGGCGACGAGTTGGTCCGGGTCGGTCCCCGTCGCCGCGACCTGCTCGGCGGCACGACGTAGCTCCGTGATCCGGACCGTCATGCGGGCACCGGTGCCGCCAAGCGGTAGGCCAGGGCTTCCTCGAGGTGCTCCTCCTGGACCTGTTCCTGACCCGCCAGGTCGGCGACCGTCCGCGCGACCCGGAGCGTCCGGTCGTAGGCGCGCGCCGACAACGCCAAGCCTTCGATCGCTCGGGCCAGCAAGCGCAGCGCGGTCGAGGTCGCGGTCGCTCTGAGCGCGGGCGTGGGCGCGCGGGCGGTCGGCACACCTCGGCCCCAACGGGCCTCGGCCACGCGCCTGGCCGCCGCGACGCGTTCCGCCACCTGGGAGGTGGACTCCCCCGCTACCTGGTCGGCCAGCGCATCGAGGTCGACCGGCTGCACCTCGATCTGCAGGTCGATGCGGTCGAGCAGCGGGCCGGACAGCCGGCTGCGGTAGCGCTCGATGCGATCGGGTCGGCACGTACACGCACGCCGGGGATCACCGAGGTGACCGCACGGGCACGGGTTCGTGGCGGCCACCAGCAGGATGCGCGAGGGGTACCGGACACGTGCTCGCGACCGGGTGATCGTGACCTCGCCCCGTTCAAGCGGCTGCCGCAAGGCGTCGAGCACCCACCGGGGCGTCTCGAGCAGCTCATCCAGCAGGAGCATGCCGTGGTGGGCCAACGCCAGCTCCCCCGGTCGTGGGATCCCGCTCCCCCCACCGACGAGGCCGGCAGCGGAGATCGAGTGGTGTGGTTCGCGCAGGGGTGGCGTGAGTGACAGCGGCGCGTCCGGGGGCCGCTCCCCCGCCACCGAGTGGATCGCCGCGACCTCCAGGGCCTCGGGCACGTCAAGGGCCGGCAACAGCGCGTGCAGGCGTCGGGCGAGCATCGTCTTGCCGCACCCCGGCGGTCCGGCGAGCAGCAGGTGATGGGCACCGGCTGCGGCGATCTCGGCTGCCCGGCGCGCGACGGGCTGACCGCGCACGTCGGCCAGGTCGAGCCCATCGCTGGCCACCTCGGCGGGCGCCGGGACGACCGCCAGCGGCGGGCGAGCGCCGGTGAGCACCTCGACGGCCTGCCGGAGGTCGGTGACGCCGAACACCTGCAGCCCTCCGATCAGTGCCGCTTCTGGTGCCGCGTCGTGCGCCACCACCAGCCGTGTGGCACCGAGATCGCGGCAGCCCACGGCGACAGGAAGGGTGCCCGGGACCGGCCGGACGCTGCCGTCGAGGCCGACCTCTCCGCAGGCCCACGTGCCCTCCAACGCCACTTGCGGTAGCTGGTCGGTCGCAACCAGCACGGACAGCGCCAGCGGCAGATCGAACCCGGTCCCGCCCTTCGGCAGGTCGGCCGGCGCGAGGTTCACGACGATCCGCTCGTTCGGCCAACTGAAGCCACTGCGTTGCAAGGCCGTACGGATGCGATCCTCCGCCTCGCGCACGGCCGTGTCGGGCAGTCCGACCAACCGCAGGCTGGGCAGCCCGGTCGCGCGGGTGCACTCGATCCGCACCCGGTGCGGACTCAAACCGACCAGGGCCACCGTGTGCACCTCCGCCAGCGTCCCGTGGGCGCCGCTCACAGCACGGCCACCAGGTGCGTGAGCAGCGGTGTCGGAGCCAGGTCGATCGCGATGACGTCGAGGCGCACGTGGCGGTAGGGGCGTTGCGCGGCCCGGAGGAACGCCGCCGTCAGGGCCCGGACCTGGGCCTGTTTGCGTGGTGAGACCGCCGCGACCGCCCCACCGAAGCGTGCGGCATCGCGCCGGGTCTTGACCTCGCACACCACCAGCGTCGAGGTGGCGATCTCCAAGGCGACGACGTCCAACTCGCCGCGCAGCTCCCCCGACGCGTGACGCCAGTTGCGGGCCACCAGCGTCAGGCCGTCGTCCTGGACGAGGTGGCGACAGGCCAGTTCCTCCCCCAGCGCTCCGACGCGCAGGTGGGCGGCAGCCCCTCCCGCAGAGGTGGTGGCCGGCAGCCTCGGTCGACAGGTGTGCGTGGTCGTGGTGTCCATGCGCCGACGCTACGGCCGTGACGCGTCACCTCGACGTTGGATCCGACCCAGCCTGTGGATATCTAAGGTGTGCCGTACGGAGTGGTCAGAAGATGCCGACCGCCCAGAGGATGCTGCCGACGATCAGGACAGCCGCAGCGATGAGCAGCCAGATGTCGTTGCGCTTGTCGTCGCGATAGCGGCGCGTGGCGTCGAAACCCATCGTCAGTCCTCGAGGAAGCCCGGGAGGTCGTGGTCCTCGTGGGCGAGCTCTTCGATGTTGACGTCACGGAACGTCAGCACCCTCACGTGCTTGATGAACCGGGCGGTGCGGTACATGTCCCACACCCAGGCATCGGTGAGCTCGAGTTCGAACCACAGGTCGTCGCCCTCGTGGGGGCGGACCTCGACCTCGTTGCAGAGGTAGAAACGGCGCTCGGTCTCGACGACGTAGCGGAACATGCGGACCACGTCGCGGTACTCGCGGTACAGCGCGAGCTCGAGATCGGTCTCGAAGACGTCGAGCTCGTCGGGATCCATCGGCCTCCCTGCGCGTCGCCGTACGCCACCAGTACCCCTCAGGGTAGCGGCGAGCAGCGGGCCCCGAGCCAGGCGCGAACGGGGTGGTGGACGACCACGCCAGCCCCATCCCGAGGGAGTGACCCATTAGGGTCGCGACCATGACCGCTCGATCCGGGCCCCGCCGCCGCACCCGCCGTGACCAGGTGCCCGGCATCGTCCACGAGCAGCCTCACTGGGAGCGAGGCGCCCTGGTCGCCGGCATCGACGAGGTCGGCCGCGGCGCCTGGGCGGGCCCACTGACGCTGGCCGCGGTGGTGCTTCCCGCCGACCGGCGCATCTACAAGCTACGGGACTCGAAGCAGCTCGCTCCGACCGCACGGGAGCACCTCGCGGCACGCATCCACGAGCGTGCCCTGGGCGTCGGGATCGGTCACGCCAGCAACGAGGAGATCGACCGCATCGGGCTCAGCGCGGCGATGACCCTGGCAGCACGGCGTGCGCTGGACGCCTTGGCATCCGCTCCCGACGTCGTCCTGCTCGACGGACACTGGGACTTCCTGGGCGACCCCGACCGCACGACGGAGACGATCGTGCGCGGCGACGCGCGGTGTGCATCGATCGCGGCAGCCTCGATCGTGGCGAAGGTCACCCGGGACCGGCTGCTGGTCGACGCGGCGCCGCGTTACCCCGCCTACGGCTTCGCCTCCAACAAGGGCTACCCCTCGCCGGATCACATCGCCGCGCTACAGGACCACGGCCCGTGCGAGATCCACCGTCACTCCTGGGCACCCATCGCCGCGCGGTCACAGCTGTCGCTGTTCGATCTGCCGTCAGGGACGGCGAGGTAGCTCGGCAACCGCGACCAGCCCGCGCTCAGCGGACGAGGACCACGGCGGCGTCCAGCGCCGATGGTTCGGGATCTGACCCACCGTCCTCGACCTCCTCGTCGAGGGTGTGTTCGACCCCCGTCAGCGAGTGCCAGTGTTCCAGCGGCCAGATGATCACGACGGCCCGGCCGACCACCGCATCCTTGGGCACGAAGCCGAGGGACCGCCGGGAATCAGACGAGTTCGGGCGGTTGTCGCCGAGGAAGAACAGGTGGCCAGCGGGCACGGTCACCGGCCCGTAGTTGTCGGCGTCCTCGAAGACGACGTATGGCTCGTCGAGCGGCAGGTCGTTGACGAACACCTGACCCTCGTCGATGCGGACCTCGTCCCCGCCGACCGCGATGATCCGCTTGACGAAATCCCGCGCCGACGCGGGAACCACGCCGAGGAACTGCCCGACCCCGCGCAACAGGCGGTCGCTGCCGGTCGGTGCGGTGAGGGGCTCGCCCTCCTCCTCGAACACCACCACGTCGCCGCGACGCGGCTCGCGGAACCGGAAGGTGACCTTCTCGACGACCATCCGGTCGTCGATCTGCAGGGTGGGTTCCATCGAACTCGACGGGATGAAGAACACCTGGACGACGAACGTGCGGAGCAGGAACGCCAGCACGAACGCGACGAGGATCAGGATCGGGAGTTCCCGGAAGAACGACGCCGCGCCACCACCCGAGCCGTGCTTCGTGTCGTCCGAACGGCGCCGGGGAGCAGCGCTCCCACGGGAGCCGGATGGACCCCCGTCGGGGTCACCGCTCACCGGCTCCTCGAACCCCGCGGACGAGCCGCCGGGGGGGGTTGCCGAGGCATCACCGCGCGGGGCCCCTGAGGCCGTCGGCCACAGAGGAGGAGGGGGCGGTTCGTCACCGCGCGCGGAGGAGTCTCGTGGATCCATGAGGGCCGGCAGCCTATCCCCGGCGTGCTGTGCGCCCGGACGGTTGGGCGGCGCCCCAGGAGGAGCCTCGGGGGCGTGGGCGTGAGCGTGCCGTTACGACTCGCGCTTCTCCTTGATGCGCGCCTTCTTGCCGACGCGGTCACGCAGGTAGTACAGCTTGGCCCGACGGACCTTGCCGCGCCGTGCCACCTCGATCTTCTCGATCACGGGGCTGTGCACGGGGAAGGTGCGTTCGACCCCGACACCGAAGCTGATCTTGCGCACGGTGAAGGTCTCGCGCAGACCGCCGCCACGACGGCTGATGACCACACCCTCGAAGACCTGGATCCGGGACCGGGTGCCCTCGACGACGCGCACGTGCACCTTGACGGTGTCGCCGGGCCAGAACTCCGGGATGTCGTCCCGCAGACGGGACTTCTCGACGACGTCGACCTTGTTCATGGTGAGGACTTCCTGGTCACGGTGGGACTCGGGGTTCCCGGCAGCGCCCCACAGGTCAGTGGGGCGGCGGGTGGGCAGGCGTCACTCCGAGGCTGCCGCAGGGGCTGCTACAGGAGCGGGTGGACGCGCTGGCCGCGCCGGAGAACGGGCAAGGAGGCAGCGAGCGCTGCGGGTACCGGAGGATACGGTGCCTTCCGACGAGCGGTCAACCTGCGGGGCCGTCCTGCGCGCGCATCCGGGCTGCCCACGGCAGACGTACCCCGCTCAGCCCAGCGGGCTCCACCCGACCGGTCAGGTCACGACGCTCAGCAACGCAACGCCGCCAGCGAGGATGGCCGTGCCGGCCGCGACGTGGCGGG
>PWTE01000150.1 GCA_003563915.1 Nitriliruptoraceae bacterium | reverse complement strand
GCTTATGCAACACGTTCGTGATCGCCGCCGTCAACGTCGTCTTCCCATGATCAACGTGACCGATCGTCCCGATGTTCATGTGCGGCTTGGTCCGCTCGAACTTGGCCTTGGCCATGATGGTTCTCCTTCAGGCTGCGCAGGTGGTACGGGTGACGTGGTGGTCGGTCACTCGCCGCGGGTCTTCGCGACGATCTCTTCCTGGATGCTGGCGGGCGCCGGCTCGTACGAGCCGAAGAACATCGTGTAGCTCGCGCGCCCCTGGGTCATCGAGCGGACGTCCGTGGCGTACCCGAACATCTCGGACAGCGGGACGCGGGCCCGGATCACGGTCGCCATGCCGCGGGCCTCGGAGCCCTGGATCAGGCCACGACGCCCCGACAGGTCGCCCATCACGTCACCCATGTAGTCCTCGGGGGTGACGACCTCGACGTCCATGACGGGCTCGAGCAGTTGGATGCCGGCCTTGCGGCAGGCTTCCTTGATGGCCATCGATCCGGCGATCTTGAAGGCCATCTCGGAGGAGTCGACGTCGTGGTAGCTGCCGTCGACGAGGGTCACCTTCAGGTCGACCATCGGATAGCCGGCGAGCATCCCGGTCTCCATGGCTTCACGGATGCCGTGGTCGACCGACGGGATGTACTCCTTGGGGATGGACCCACCGACGACCTTGTTCTGGAAGAAGTAGTGGTCGTCGGGTTCGAGTTCGAGCTCCTCCTTCATGTCGTCCGTGAGGGGCTCGACGTCGATCACGACGTGGCCGTACTGACCACGGCCACCGGTCTGGCGGGCGTACTTGAGGTCCACCTTCTCGATCGGCTTCTTGATCATCTCGCGGTAGGCGACCTGCGGCCGACCGACGTTGGCCTCGACCTTGAACTCCCGCAGGAGCCGGTCGACGATGATCTCGAGGTGGAGCTCACCCTGTCCGCCGATGAGGGTCTGGCCCGTCTCCTCGTCGGTCTTGACACGGAAGGACGGGTCCTCCTCGGCGAGCTTCTGCAACGCCGTGGAGAGCTTCTCCTGGTCGCTCTTGGTCTTCGGCTCGATGGCGATCTCGATCACCGGCGCCGGGAACTCCATCGACTCGAGGATGATCGGCGCCTCGGAGGTGGTGATCGTGTCACCGGTCGAGGTGTCCTTGAGCCCGACCAGAGCGACGATGTCCCCGGTCATGCAACCAGCGTTCTCCTCGCGGTGGTTGGCGTGCATCTGCAGGATGCGCCCGACCCGCTGCTTGGAGTCCTTGGTCACGTTGATGACATGGGAGCCAGCCTCGAGCGTGCCCGAGTAGATGCGGGCGAAGGTCAGGGTCCCCACGTAGGGATCGGTCATGACCTTGAAGGCGAGCGCCGAGAACGGGGCATCGTCGGACGGAGGCCGGGTGTCGGGCTCGCCGGTCTTGGGGTCCTTGCCGTTGACCGGCCTGACCTCGAGCGGCGAGGGCAGGTAGTCGACGACGGCATCGAGCAGCGGCTGCACGCCCTTGTTCTTGAAGGCGGACCCACAGAAGACAGGGACGAGTTCGTTGTTGATGGTGGCCTTGCGCAACCCGGCCTTGAGCTGCTCGGTGGTCAGCTCGCCGTGGTCGAAGAAGGCCTCGAGCAGGTCTTCATCGGTCTCTGCGACCTTCTCCATCAGTTCGGCACGGTAGGTCTCGGCGTCGGCCTTGAGCTCCTCGGGGACGTCGACGATCTCGAAGGTCGCCCCCAGGTCCTCGCCATGCCACACGATGCCGCGCATCTCGACCAGGTCGACCACGCCCTCGAGGTTGTCCTCAAGACCGATCGGCAACTGCGCACGGACCGCATCCGGCGTCAGCCGCTCCCGGATCGAGTCGAAGGAGTAGTCGAAGGAGGCCCCGGTGCGGTCGAGTTTGTTGACGAAGCAGATCCGTGGGACGCCGTACTTGTCCGCCTGGCGCCAGACGGTCTCGGACTGCGGCTCGACCCCGGCGACGCCGTCGAAGACCGCGACCGCCCCGTCGAGGACACGCAGGGACCGCTCCACCTCGATGGTGAAGTCGACGTGGCCGGGCGTGTCGATGATGTTGATCGTCGTATCGCCCCACTTGCAGGTGGTCGCGGCCGACGTGATCGTGATGCCGCGCTCCTGCTCCTGCTCCATCCAGTCCATGGTCGCAGCACCGTCGTGCACCTCGCCGATCTTGTAGGTGCGTCCGGTGTAGTAGAGGATCCGCTCCGTCGTCGTGGTCTTGCCGGCATCGATGTGGGCCATGATGCCGATGTTGCGGAGCTGTTCCAGCTTCACGGTGCGCTTGATGGCCATCTGTCTCGTCTTCCTCGTCGTGCCCCGATCCTGGGGCGGGTCGCGTCGATCTGGGACCGGTCGGGTCCGGGTCGCGGGCCGGCGGTCCGTCGGGCGGCCGAGGTGGGTTCGTGGCGGCCGGTCCGGGGTGATGCGTCAGCTCACCATCGGTAATGCGCGAAGGCGCGGTTGGCCTCGGCCATCTTGTGGGTGTCCTCGCGACGCTTGACCGCCGCACCGACACCGTTGGAGGCATCGAGCAGTTCGCCAGCCAGACGCTCACCCATCGTGTGCTCGCGGCGGATCTGGGCGTAGCCGACGATCCAGCGGAGCGCGAGGGTGGTCGAGCGGGCGGGCCGCACCTCGATGGGTACCTGGTAGGTGGCACCACCGACACGGCGTGACTTGACCTCGAGCTGGGGCTTGACGTTCTCGACCGCACGCTTCACGACACTGATCGGGTCACCGCCTGAGGTGCGCGAACCGATGTCGGCGAGCGCGTCGTAGACGATGCGTTCGGCGACGGAGCGCTTGCCGTCACGCATGACACGGTTGATCATCTGGGTGACCAGCACCGACCCGTACTTGGGGTCGGCCTGGACCTTGCGGCGACCTGGGGAACCCTTGCGGGGCATCTCAGCCCTCCTTCTTGACGCCGTAGCGGGAACGCGACTGCCTGCGGTCACGCACCGGAGAGGCGTCGAGCGCCCCACGGATCACCTTGTAACGCACACCCGGCAGGTCCTTCACCCGGCCACCACGCACGAGGACGATCGAGTGCTCCTGCAGGTTGTGGCCCTCGCCCGGGATGTACGCGGTGATCTCGATGCCCGAGGTCAGCCGCACACGGCAGACCTTGCGCAGTGCCGAGTTCGGCTTCTTCGGGGTGGTCGTGTACACGCGTGTGCAGACCCCACGCCGCTGAGGCGAGCCCTTCAGGGCGAGCGTGGTGTTCTTCTTGGACTTGCTCTGGCGGCCCTTGCGCACCAGCTGCTGGATGGTGGGCATCCTGGCTGATCTCCGGTCGACGTGGCCAGCACACCGCTCATCGCGGGGCCGGGTGGGTGGGTCGGGAGCGGGAACGGGTCACGACGCCGTCCCGCGGGTCCGAACAGCCGACGCCGGGAGGGCGAGGTGTCGGTCCGGGAACACGGACGGTGTCGGGGCGTCTCGGTCCGACCCACGGGGCCGGGCGTTCCGCTCCTGGTGTTGCGGCTCCGGGGCAGCACCAGACGCCGGCGCGGTATGCGATCGGCATCGGCGCGAGAGCGCCCGGACGAACGCGCTGCAGGGCACCCCGCAGCGCGTGGAACGAGAACCGTACCGGGGCACCCGGGAACGGTCAACTCGCCCACCGCGGCCCCGGACCCTGACGGCCGGTGCCCCACCGGATCCCCCACCCTGCGCCGGCCATCCGGACCCTGGCCGACCGGGCACGACCCTGCCCGGTCGGCCGTACCCACACGACGCGGCACCGGGGCACGATGGTGACACACGACGAGGAGATACACCATGAAGCGCACATCCGCCGCGAAGACCCTGCTCGCATCGGGCATCGCCGCGCTCGCCCTGGGCGCCGCCGCCTGCGAGATCGAGGACGCTGGTCTGGACGGTGACCTCGACGACGGCGTCCTGGACGAGCCGATGGACGACGACATGTGACCCGATCAGCGGGCACATCCGCTCGCGATACAGGAGGAGGGGCCGCCCACGTGGGCGGCCCCTCCTCCTGTATCTGGGTCACGCGATCCGGACCGCTAGTTCCCGCTGCCGTCCTGGACGTCGCCGGGGAAGTCCTCGAACCCCCAGCCGCTCTCGAAGCCCCACGATCCGTCGCCCTCGTAGGACTCGGTCGACGCGAGGAACTCCGCGATGTCGGCCGGCAGGGCCTGCTCCGGCATCTCGGTGTGTAGCACCTCGAGGTTGCGGTAGGTGTCGATCCCGGTCCCGGCGGGGATCAGCTTGCCGATGATCACGTTCTCCTTCAGCCCGACGAGGGGGTCGGAGGCGGATTCGAGCGCGGCTTCGGTCAGCACGCGCGTCGTCTCCTGGAAGGAGGCGGCGGACAGCCAGGAGTCGGTCGCCAGGGATGCCTTGGTGATGCCCATCAGCAACGGCCGCGCCGCTGCCGCCTGACCGCCCTCTGCCAGGACCCGGTCGTTCTCCCTGTTGAACCGCACCCGGTCGACGTTGTCGCCGGGCAGGAACGAGGCATCACCCGGATCGACGACGTTCACGCGGCGGTACATCTGCCGGACGATCAGCTCGACGTGCTTGTCGTGGATCGGCACACCCTGCGAGCGGTAGACATCCTGGACCTCCTTGACGAGGTGCAGCTGCGAGGCGCGGACGCCCAGCACGTCGAGGAGCTCGTGGGGGTCGATCGCGCCGACGGTCAGCTGCTGGCCCACCTCGACGTCGACCCCGTCGGCGACCTCGATGGATCCGTCGTCCGCGCGGAACAGCCGAGCGCCACGAGGTAGCTCGTGCTCGTCGACCTGATCACGGGAGCCCTTGATCCGCAGCACCCGGCCCTGGTCGGTGTCCTCGATCTCCACGCGGCCGGCCAGCCGAGCGATCTCGGCCTTGCCTCGCGGCGAGCGTGCCTCGAACAGCTCGACGACCCGTGGCAGACCCTGCGTGATGTCGTCGGCGGACGCCACACCACCGGTGTGGAAGGTCCGCATGGTCAGCTGCGTCCCGGGCTCACCGATCGACTGGGCGGCGACGATCCCGACCGCCTCACCCATGTCGACCATCGCACCGTTGGCGAGCAGCTCGCCGTAGCATGCGCGGCAGACCCCGATCTCGGTCTCGCAGACCAGCACCGAACGGATCTTGATGACGCGATCCTCGTCGGTCGGCTGGTTCTCGAGCTCCTCACCGGTCTCGGGGTCGACACCCTTCACCAGCACCGCCCGCAGGATGCGGACCTCGGTGTCGGCGACGGGGGTACCCGCCGGCAGGACGACCTTGCGGCGCCCGGGGTAGCTCACGTCCTTGGCCAGCACGCGGCCGTAGAGCGACTGTGAGTCGTGCTCCCCGACCACGATGTCGATGCCCCGCTCGGTGCCGCAGTCCTCCTCACGGACGATCAGGTCCTGGGAGACGTCGACCAGTCGACGCGTCAGGTACCCGGAGTCGGCGGTCCGCAGCGCGGTGTCCGCCAGACCCTTCCGGGCACCGTGCGTGGCGATGAAGTACTCCAGGACGGACAGGCCCTCGCGGTAGTTCGACTTGATCGGCCGGGGGATGATCTCACCCTTCGGGTTGGCGACCAGCCCACGCATCGCGGCGATCTGCCGTAGCTGTGTCATGTTGCCGCGGGCCCCGGAGTTCGCCATGACGAAGAACGGGTTGGTGATCGTGAAGTTCTCCTCCATCGCGTCCGCGACCTGCGAGGTCGCGTCGGTCCAGATCTCGATCAGCTCCTGACGGCGCTCCGAGTCGGTGATGACACCGCGGGAGAACTGCTTCTCGATCTTCGCGGCGCGTTCCTCGGACCGTGCGAGCACCTCGGTCTTCAGCTCCGGGGTCTCGACATCGGAGATCGCGACGGTCGTGCCCGCCCGGGTGGCGTTGTGGTACCCGAGGTCCTTCATCGCGTCGAGGACCTCGACCACCTGCCACCGAGGGAACAGGTCGGTGCACTTGTTGACGATGTCGCCGGCGCCCTTTTTGGTGACGACCTCGTTGACGTAGGGGTAGTCCCGGGGAAGGGCTTCGTTGAAGATGACGCGCCCGGGTGTGGTGACGATGCGGAAGGCCTCACCACTGGCACGCAGCTCCTCCCAGGCCTCCTCGTCATCGCGTACGGACGCCGGACGGTCCGCCTCCTCGAGCTGCTTGCCGCGTAGCCGGAAGACGATCGCGTCCTGCATCGCCACGTGCCCGTCGTCCAGGGACCGCTCCACCTCACCGATCGACGAGAAGATCGGGAGACCTTCGGGATCGCGGTCGGCGGTGGTGTCCGCCGCGGCGTAGGTCAGCCAGTAGATGCCGAGCACCATGTCCTGCGTCGGCGACGCGATCGGACGTCCGGTCGCCGGCGACAGGATGTTGTTGGTCGCGAGCATCAGCACGCGCGCCTCGGCCTGAGCCTCGGCGGACAGGGGCAGGTGGACCGCCATCTGGTCGCCGTCGAAGTCCGCATTGAACGCGGTGCAGACCAGCGGGTGCAGCTGGATGGCCTTGCCCTCGACCAGGGTCGGCATGAAGGCCTGGATCCCCAGACGGTGCAGGGTCGGTGCGCGGTTCAGCAGCACCGGGTGGTCCTGGATGACCTCCTCGAGGACGTCCCAGACCTGGGCGCGCTGCCGCTCGACCATCCGCTTGGCGGACTTGATGTTCTGCGCGTAGTTGAGGTCGACGAGCCGCTTCATCACGAAGGGCTTGAAGAGCTCGAGCGCCATCTGCTTGGGAAGTCCGCACTGGTTCATGCGCAGGCTCGGGCCGACCACGATGACCGACCGTCCCGAGTAGTCGACGCGCTTGCCGAGCAGGTTCTGACGGAACCGCCCCTGCTTGCCCTTGAGCATGTCGGACAGCGACTTCAGCGGACGGTTGCCCGGCCCGGTGACGGGGCGACCACGGCGGCCGTTGTCGAACAGCGCGTCGACG
>PWTE01000082.1 GCA_003563915.1 Nitriliruptoraceae bacterium | reverse complement strand
GGAGCCGGTGCCGTCCGGATCACTCCCCCTCGTACTTGAAGGAGATGTTGACCTTCGCGCGGTAGGCGGTGACGTTGCCCTCGTCGAGGGTCATGTCGAGCTCCTTGACCTCCGCGACCCGCAGGTTGCGCACGGAGGCGCCCGCCCGGTTGACGGCAGCGGCGGCGGCCTTCTCCCACGACTCGGTGCTCGTACCGATCAACTCGATGACCTTGTAGACCTGCTCTGCCATGTCTCGTTCCTCTGTCGGTTCGGTGCCGCAGACCTTTGCTCCTCCCGGCGCTCACGTCAATCTGTCCGGTGGTCGCTCGGCGTAGGTCGGCCACGTCACCGCCTGCGCGTGCTCGTACACGATCGCGGTGTCGATGCGGGCCACCTCGTCGCGCGTGGTGAAGGCCTCCATCGCCAGGTCGCGCAGGTGGTCGGTATCGCGGACCGCCACGTGGACGAGGAAGTCGACGGCGCCGGTGACGTGGGTCACGGCCACCACCTCGGGCAGGCTCAGCGCATGGTCGCGGAAGGCGGTCACCACGTCCCGCGAGTGGCGTTGGAGACGGACCTGCACCACGGCCTGGAGGCCGATACCGACGCGCGACGGATCGACCATGGCGTGGATCCCTCGCACGACACCGTCAGCGAGCAGGCGGCGCACCCGTTCGTGGGTCGCCGACGTCGACAGGTCGACCCGTGCCGCGAGTTCCTTGATCGTGGACCGCCCATCCTCCTGCAAGGCGTGCAGCAGAGCGACGTCCGTCCGGTCGAGGGCGGGCATCACCGCTCCTTTCCGGTGGATATCCGATGGACAGGTGATCGAATCGTAAGAGATACTGGTGATAGAGATATCAGCGGGAGGATATCCGGATGAATCGCCTCGAGACGCAGGTGGTCCACGGGGGGCGGGAGGATCTCGGAGAGCTCGGGGTCCACGCGCCGCCCTTGGACCGCTCCACGACCTACCCGCTGCATTCGCTCGCTCTCGGCACCGAGGAGATCGACGAGCTCGCCGCGGGCGGGCACCCCCGTTCCTCGCCGATCTACGCGCGGCTGTACAACCCGACCGTCGCCCGGTGGGAGCGGGCGATCGCCGGGCTCGAGCACGCCGACGAGGCGGTCGCTTTCGGGTCGGGGATGGCCGCGGTCACCGCAACCTTGCTCGCCGCCGGGGCCGCGGGCCGCCATGTGGTGGCGCTGCGTCCTCTCTACGGCGGCACGGACCACCTGCTCGCGAGCGGACTGCTCGGCACCCGGACGACCTGGGCGACGCCGGCGACCGTGGCGGAGGCGATCGAGGACGACACCGCGTTGGTCGTCATGGAGACTCCCGCCAACCCGACGGTGGCGCTCGTGGACATCGCCGCGGTCGTCGCGCAGGCCGGTGAGGTGCCGGTGCTCGTCGACAACACCTTCGCCACCCCGATCCTGCAGCGGCCACGCGACCACGGCGCGACGTGGGTGCTGCATAGCGCGACCAAGTTCCTCGGGGGCCACGGCGACACGGTCGCTGGCATCGTCGCAACCGACCGCGAGCGTGGTCGCGCTCTGCGCCAGGTGCGTATCGCCACCGGTGCGGTCCTGGACCCCCAGGCTGCCTACCTGCTGCACCGCAGCCTGCCGACGCTCGCCCTGCGCGTCCGCGCCGCTCAGGACAACGCGAGTGAGCTCGCGAAGCGTCTCGACGGGCATCGGGGGGTGGCAAGGGTCCTGCATCCGAGCCTGCCGGAGTGCGACCCGGACGGGCTCGTCGGCCGCCAGATGGACGGTCCGGGCGCCGTGCTGGCGATCGAGGTGGCAGGAGGCGAGGTGGCAGCAGCCCGCGTGATGGAGGCGGTCGAGCTCGTGACCCCGGCCGTCAGCCTGGGGTCGACGGACACGTTGATCGAGCACCCAGCGGGGCTGACCCACCGCAGCGTGGATGCCGAGGCCCACGCAGCCATCGGGATCACCCCCGGGCTCCTGCGTGTGTCCGTCGGGATCGAGGCGGTGGACGACCTCTGGGACGACCTCGAACGCGCGATCCTCGTGGCCGCTGCCGGCTGAGCCCTCCGGCGAGCAGGCCAGGATCGAGCCTGCCCACGTCGGGTCAGTTGGGTCTTGACGTCGGGGATCCTCCGCGCCATCTTCGCCACATCATGGTGCAGGACCGGCAGGCGAACGATGGCGACGCCGGAGCGATCGAGACGCTCCAGCGGAGGTTGGGCGCTGACGGGCTCGACCTGCCCCTGCGCCTGTGGGATGACCGCACGTTGGGGCCGGATGACACGGGCTATCGACTGATCCTGTGTCACCCCTGGTCGTTGCGAGACATGCTGCTACCAGCCAGCGATCTGCGGGTCGGAGAGGCCTACCTGCGCGATGCCGTGGACGTCGAGGGTTCGATGGTCGCGGCTGTTCGAGACCTGGCGCGGTTGCGCGACGGGCTGACCCCCGCCGGTAGGCGGGCGCTCCTCCGCTTGCTCCTCCGCCTCCCAGCTCCGCCGCGGAACAGCGATCGGCGGCGCGTACGTCTGCGTGGTCGGCGTCACAGTCAGGCCCGGGACGCGGCCGCGATCCGCCACCACTACGACGTCGGCGATGACTTCTACCGTCGCATCCTCGATCGCGACCTCGTCTACTCCTGCGCCTACTTCGCCGAGGCAGATCGTGACGCGCCGTTCACCGATCGTGCCGCGCTGGATCGCGCCCAGTCCCGCAAGCTCGAGCTCGTGTGCCGCAAGCTCGACCTCGACCCCGGGGAGCGGCTGCTCGATATCGGCTGCGGCTGGGGTTCCCTGGTGATCCACGCCGCCCGCCACCACGGGGTGCGTGCCCTGGGGGTCACGCTGTCGGAGAACCAGGCACGGACCGCGCGGGAACGCGTCGCCGCCGCGGGACTCGGCGACCGGGTACGCATCGAGCTGCGGGACTACCGCGAGGTCACCGGGACCTTCGATGCCATCGCGTCGATCGGGATGGTCGAGCACGTCGGAGCGGATCAGCTACCTCGCTACGTCGCGAAGCTGTACTCCCTGCTGGCTCCGGGTGGCCGGCTCCTCAACCACGGCATCACCACGGGGCAGCGTGATCTCGTCCGTGACCTGTCCCGTGACCCGAACAGCTTCGTTGGCCGCTACGTCTTCCCCGACGGCGCCCTGGTGCCGGCACACCACATGGCGCGCCACGTGGAACAGGCTGGCTTCGAGTTGCGCGACGTCGAGCAGCTCCGGCCCCACTATGCCCGGACCACGGCGCACTGGGTGGCCAACATCGAGGCGGCCTACGACCACCTCCGCGACCTCGTCGGGGAACGGACGGTGCGGGTCTGGCGCGCCTACCTCGCCGGATCCGCCGTGGCCTTCGAACGTGGTGACCTCGGCGTGATCCAGGTCCTCGCGACACGGGAACCCGCCACCTTGCCCCTCGACCGGGACCACCACGCTCTGGGTGTCCGTGGATCGGAGTTCCGTTCGGTCGGCTGAGACCGGCGCCCACATCTCGGTCTGTCGGGCTGCGTGACTAGGGTCGCGCCGACGACAGGAGCGGCGCGGTGGACTGGCCCCTCTGGGCGGTAGCGGTAGCAGCCGCCCCGGTCGTGCTGCTCGCGGTCCTCGTGCTGCGGTCACGGCCGGTGACGGTGGTCGCGTGGTTGTCAGCGGCGGTCGCCGGGGTGCTGGCTCTGACCATGTTCGGGCTGGACCTGCCCGAGTTGAGCGTTGCTGCTGTGCGGGGTGTGTGGACCGGGACCTGGATCCTGCTGATCGTGCTCCCGGCACTGTTGCTGTTCGAGGTGCTGGACCGCTCGGGGGCGCTCGATCACCTGGCCGGGGCCGCGGATCAACTCGCGCCGACGGAGGGGCGCCGCCTGTTGCTGCTCGCGTTCGTGCTGCCGTCGTTCCTGCAGGGGGCTGCCGGGTTCGGGGCGCCGATCGCGATGAGCGCCCCGCTGCTGGTGCGTCGTGGGATGGCGCCGGTCGCGGCGGTCGCAGCCTGTCTGATCGGCTACCAGTGGTCGGTGACCTTCGGGTCGATGGGCTCGAGCTTCTTCATGGCCGAGGCGACGGCACGGCTGGCTGAGCCCGCCGCACGGTCCTTCGCGCTGCGTGCCGGGGTGTTGCTCGCGATCAGCGCGGTCGTGTCGGGGTTGTTGGTGCTGTCGCGTGGACGCCGCTCACGGGGTGACCGTTGGCGTGCTCTGGTCATCGGCGGGATCATGGGGGTCGTGCTGGTCGCGGTCGTGGTGGTGCAGCCGGCGCTCGGGTCGACCGTGGCCGGGCTGGCCGGGCTGGTGGCCTGTTGGTGGCTGTTGCCGGCATCGGGGGCGACCCGGCCGGGGGGCGGTGATCTGGGGGTCGCGGCTGCGCCCTACGTGGTGTTGACGGTCGCCGCCGTTATCGGCTTCGCGGTGCCGCCGGTCCGTGCCGTTCTGGACCGTGTGCCGGAGTTCGGACCGGTCCTGCCGGGGGTCGACGCGGCCTTCGGGTACGCCACCGACGCATCCCAGGTCACGCCGGTGTTCCGCCCGCTCCTCCACCCGCTTCCGTACCTGCTGCTGGCGCTGGTCGCCGCGGTGTTCGTCTACCGCCGGCGTGGCTGGTGGCCCGTCGGATGTGGTCGCGACGCGGTCCGATCCTGGATCGGTCGGAGCCGCAAGGTCGTCGTGTCGATCGTCGGCCTGACGGTCCTTGCGGCGGTGCTGACCGATGCGGGGATGGTCGCGGTGATGGCCGAGGCCGCAGCGGCCGGGCTCGGCTCGACCTTCGTGGTGGTATCCGCGCCGCTCGGGGCTCTGGGGACGGTGCTCACGGGATCGACCACCGCCTCGAACGCGCTGTTCTCGTCGTTGCAGGCGGAGGTGGCCCTGGCACTCGGGCTGCTGCCGGCGGTGCTGTTGTCCGGGCAGACCGCCGGCGGGAACATCGGCAACGCGCTGTCACCCGGCGTGTCGGCGGTCGGCACCGCTGCGGCAGGTGCGACCGGCCGCGAGGGCGAGGTGCTGCGTCGCAACCTCGGCGCAGCAGCTGCCCTGCTGGTGGTCATCCTCCTGGGGCTCGTCGCTCAGGTGTGGCTGTTGCCGTAGGGCCGGAGCCGGGGGAGGTCCGGTCCGATGTCGTGGGGTCTGGCGTTCACCAGACGTTAACCTCCTGTATCGGTAGCCCGGTACCGGTAGAGGGTGTTGCGCACGTGGAGCTGTCCTGGTTCGACCTGTCGACCGGGCTGCTCGGTGGGCTCGTCATCTTCCTGCTGGGCTTCGAGCGGATGACCCGTGCCATGCAGTCGGCTGCTGGCTCCAAGCTGGCCGACGCGTTGGCCCGTGTCTCCTCACGTCCGGTCCTCGGGGCGTTGTCCGGCGCCGGCGTGACCGCCATCATCCAGTCGTCGTCGGTCACGACCGTGCTGGTGGTCGGGTTCGTGTCCGCCAGCGTGATGACCCTGCCGCAGGCGATCGGGGTGATCGCCGGGGCGAACCTGGGGACCACGGTCACGGCCCAGATCGTGGCACTCGACGTGACCCGCTACGCGTCGCTGATGGTCGTGACCGGTTTCGTGATGACGTTCATGAAACGTCGTCCGATCGTCAAGCAGGCGGGGGGAGCTCTCCTCGGCCTCGGGATGGTCTTCCTCGGGATGGACCTGATGTCGGGCGCCGTGGCGCCACTGCGCGACCAGCCGCAGGTCATGGCCATCTTCCAAGGCGCCGGAGGTCCGCTGCCGGGTCTCGCGATGGGAGCCGTGTTCACCGCGTTGGTGCAATCCTCCTCGGCGACCATCGGCATCGTGATCGTGCTGGCGAGCCAGGGGCTGGTCGACCTCCCGACCGCGATCGCCATCGCGTTGGGCGCCAAGGTGGGCACCTGTGTCACGGCGATGCTCGCCAGCATCGGTGCGGGGACCGCGGCCAAGCGTGCGGCCTCCTTCCACGTGTTCCTCAACCTCGGCGCCTCGCTGATCTGGTTGCCTCTCATCCCGGTGCTGGCGGACGTCGCGATCTGGCTGTCACCCAGTGCACCGGGCCTCGAGGGCACTGCTCGGCTCGCGGCAGAGACCCCTCGGCAGGTCGCCAACGCCTACACCGTGTTCGCCGCGGTCAACCTGGCCGTCATCCTCCCGTTCACCCGGCCCGTCACCCGCGGCCTCGAGCGGTTGATCAAGGGCCGCGCCGTGGACCCCCTCGCCAAAGCACGTCACCTCAACACCGGCGTGCTCTCGACCCCGGCCGCCGCCCTGGAGCTCACCCGGGCGGAGATCCGTCGACTGGGGGAGAAGGTGGTGGACATGGTGCGGATCGGGGGCGACGCGGCTCTACGGGGAGACCTCGTGGCACTCGACGGCCTCGAGCTCAGGGACGACGAGGTGGATGCGATCCGGTCCGCGATCGTGACCTACCTGGCGCAGCTCGGGCAGGAGGAGGTCAGTCTCGATCAGTCCGCGGAGATCGCCCGGCTGCTGGCTGCGGCCGATGAGTTGGAGGCGATCGGGGACGTCGTCGAGACGGGTCTGGCTCGCCTCGGCCGACGGATGCACCAGGAACGCATCCAGATATCCGCATCGACGCAGGAGGTGATCCGTGGGCTGCTCACCGAGATCAGCGCCAACCTCGCGGCTGCGGTCGAGGCGGTGGCGGAAGCCGACCGCAAGGGGGGGACGGCGTTGCTGGATCGGGCCAACCAGGTGAAGCGGCACCGTGAGGCTGCGACGAGCCGACAGGCCGCCCGTCTCGCGGTACAGGGTCCGCATCGCGCGGAGGCCTACACCCGCCAGGTCGAGCTCATCTCGGAGATCTACCGTATCCACACCCTGACCAAGCGCCTGCTCCGCCGCCAGCTCAGCTCGTCGATCGAGTTCGAGGGAGATCCGCTGACCGAGGGACGCTCTGACGAGGCGCGGGATCCATCCGCTGAAGGGATCGCCGGAGAAGAGGCAGACGCGCGCGAAGAGGATCCCTCGAGCGAACCCGGCCGGCTCGAAAGCTAG
>PWTE01000108.1 GCA_003563915.1 Nitriliruptoraceae bacterium | reverse complement strand
TAGGGTCCGATGGCTCATGGGTGCTACGGGGGTTCGACCGAACGGCACCGGGCCTCTCGTCGAGGCCCGGCAACTCGTCAAGCGTTTCGGTGAACTCACGGCGGTCGATCACATCGACGTCGAGGTGGCACCGGGCGAAGCCTTCGGGTTCCTGGGCCCCAACGGCGCAGGCAAGTCCTCGGCGATGCGGATGATCGGTGCCGTGTCCCCTCCGTCCGCCGGCCACCTGCGCGTCCTGGACAAGGACCCGGTGGCGGACGGGCCAGCGATCCGGGCACAGCTCGGCGTGGTCCCACAGGAGGATCACCTCGACCAGCAGCTGACGGTCAGCGAGAACCTGGCGATCTACGGTCGGTACTTCGACCTGCCCCGCACGGTGATCCACGAGCGGATCGACGAACTGCTCGACTTCGTGCAGTTGACGGAGCGCCGCGACAGCAAGGTCGATCCGCTGTCGGGAGGGATGAAGCGCCGGTTGGTCATCGCCCGAGCGCTGATCAACGAGCCGGCGCTGGTGCTGCTCGACGAACCCACGACCGGGTTGGATCCACAGGCTCGGCACGTGCTCTGGGATCGCCTGTATCGCCTGAAGCAGCGCGGTGTGACCTTGATCCTGACGACCCACTACATGGACGAGGCCGAGCAGCTCTGTGACCGGCTGGTCGTGATGGATCGCGGGCGCATCGTGGCCGAGGGATCCCCTCGCGACCTGATCGCGGCCCATACCTCCAAGGAGGTCGTGGAGCTGCGGTTCCCACCCGAGGGCCACGGTGATGCGGCGGCCCGACTTGACGGCGTCGGTACCCACGTCGAGGCGCTTCCCGACCGGATCCTCGTGTCGGCGGACGATGCCGACGCCGCGGTCCGCGAGGTCGGTGCACGTGGGCTCGAACCGACGACCGTCCTGATCCGGCGCAGCACCCTGGAAGACGTCTTCCTGCGACTGACCGGCCGGACCCTGGTGGACTGATGGCCGATCCGGGTCACGGGAAGGAGGACCGCATGCCGACACCGATCGCTGTCCGTGTCCTGGAAGGGCACGTGCGTGCGTACCGTCACACGTGGCGCGGCACCACCGTGTCGGCGATCGTGACACCCGTGTTCTTCCTCGCGGCCATGGGGCTCGGACTGGGAACCCTGGTGGATCGCGGTGCCGGGGTCGAGGTCGCGGACGACCTGACCTACCTCGCGTGGCTGGCGCCGGGTCTGCTCGCGGTGTCCGCGATGCAGGCTGGCGCCGGGGATGGCGCCTTCCCGGTGTTGGCGGGGATGCGCTGGGTCCGGACCTACCACTCGGCGATCGCGACACCGGTGCGGCCCGGGGACCTGATGATCGGCAACCTGGCCTGGGCGGCGATCCGGCTCGTGGTGATCGGTGCCGCGTTCGTCGCGATCGCCTGGGTCTTCGGAGCGATGCCTCTGGGTCGCGGTCTCCTGGCGCTGGGTCCCGCGACGTTGACGGGTGCCGCGACGACCGCGGTCGTGAGTGCCTTCATGGCGACCCGCAGGCACGACATGGCGCTCTCCGGGCTCTTCCGCTTCGTCATCGTCCCGCTGTTCCTGTTCTCCGGCGCGTTCTTCCCGCTGAGCGAACTCCCGGCCGCCGCCGAACCGCTCGGCCGGATCAACCCGATCTGGCATGGCGTGGAGCTCACCCGCGCCGTCACGCTCGGTCTGCCGACCACCTGGTCCTGGGGCGCACACCTGGCGGTCCTGCTGGTGGTCCTGCTCGCTGGTGTGGTGTGGGGGCTGCTCAGCTTCGCCCGGGTGCTGCGCCCATGAGCGGGCAGCTGCGGTCCGACCAGCGTGCGGAGTTGGCGCTCCGGGTGACCCCGCCCTGGCTGCTCGGTAGGGCGGCACGACTGGTGGAGCGCAACGTGCTCGTGCACCGTCGTATGCCGCTGATCTTCTTCAGCGCGCCGCTGGAGCCGATCCTGTACCTGTTCGCGCTCGGGGTCGGGTTGGGCGCGCTCGTCGGGCAGGTGGACGGCCCGGGAGGGACCACCGTGAGCTACGGGGCCTTCATCGCGCCCGCGCTCCTCGCCGCGTCAGCGATGAACGGGGCCGTCTACGAATCCACCTTCAACCTGTTCAGCAAGCTGCGCTTCGAGAAGCTCTACGACGCGATCCTGGCGACACCTATGACGCCTCGGGACATCGCGGTCGGCGAGTTGACCTGGGCGCTGCTGCGGGGGTCGCTCTACTCGGTCGCGTTCCTGGGTATCGCCGCACTGGCTGGGCTGGTCGAGTCCTGGTGGGGTCTGCTCGCGATCCCGGCCGCGAGCCTGATCGGGTTCGCCTTCGCCGGTGTCTCGATGACGGCGACGACCTTCATGACGAGCTGGCAGGACTTCGACCTGGTGCAGTTGGTCCTGATGCCGATGTTCCTGTTCTCGGCGACCTTCTTCCCGCTGGAGGTCTACCCGGCCGCTCTACAGGCGATCGTGGTCCTGTCGCCGCTCTACCACGGGGTCGAACTGGTGCGTGCTCTGATGCTCGGGGTGTTCGGCTGGTCGCTCCTGCTCCATGCGGCGGTGCTGCTCGCCCTGGGGACGATGGGTCTGCGCATCGCCTCGGGGCGCATCGGCGATCTGCTGATCCGGTGACCGGGGTGGCCAGCGTTCGCTCTGCGCTCATGTGAGCGCGAGACGGTGCAGACGCTCCTGAGCCGCGCGTTCCCCGCTCTCCCCGTGAACGGAGGGTTCACGGCCAGGGCCCGGACGGCGAACCGGAGGTTCCCATCTGGCAGAACCGTGGACCGCTCTACGACCGCGGGCGTAGGGTTCCCGCATGGGACTTCGACTCGGCATCGATCTCGACGGGGTGGTCGCGGACTTCAACCGTGGCTGGACCGCGGCGTACAACCGCCACTTCGGCGCGCAGTTGAGCGCATCGATGGTGTGCTCGTGGGACAGCCCGCTGGAGCTGACCCACTTCGTCGACATGGACGCCTTCTGGGCGTGGGCCCGCGACCACGGTAGCCACAGCGTCTTCCGACACCTCGAGCCCTACCCGGGTGCGTTGGACACCTTGCGAGCGTTGGACGACGAAGGTCACCACCTGGTGGTGATCTCCGCGAAGCCCGGATGGGCGGTACCCGACACGCTCGCGTGGATCGCGGAGCATGCCCTACCGACCCGCGAACTGCACTTCACCGAGGACAAGCACGAGGTCGTGTGCGACGTCTACCTCGATGATGCCCCCGGACAGCTCACGCGGTTGGCGCAGATCCATGCGGACCGAGCCGTGGTCTGCCGGTTCGTGCGGCCGTGGAACGCACCGGTACCAGGTGTGCACGATGTCGCCAGCTGGGACGAGTTCCCGAGCGTCGTCCGGCAGGGAGCACGCGTTCCTGCCGGCTGAGCCAAGCCGCCACCCGGTGCCGGGCGGCGTTTCCTTGAGATAACCGGAGCAACGAGGAGAACGATCGATGAAGATGCGGAGCGTCGCTGCACTGGTCGCAGCCACCGCGCTTGTCCTGGCCGCCTGCAACGGTGCCGAAGACCCGGATGTGGTGCCGGAGGACGTGCCTGAGGAGACGATCCCCGAAGATGACGACACGGACGACACGGACGATGCGGCTGACGACGATCGTGCGGATTGGCCCGACCGGTTGGTCCTCACGCTGCAGCCGGCCGAGAACCCGCAGGACCTGATCGACGACGCCCAGATCCTCGGGGACCTGATCAGTGAGCGCCTCGGGATCGAGGTCGAGGCGACCGTCCCCGACGACTACCAGGCGGTCATCGTGGCCCTGCAGACCGGGGCCGCGGACATCGGTGGCGGTTTCGGCCCGGTCAACGTCGCCCGTGCGATGGACCAGGCCGGTGCGGTCCCGATCCTGCAATCCGAGCGGTTCGGGGAGTTCCTGTACGTCTCGCAGTGGTTCACCAACGACCCCGACACCTTCTGTGCGGACGACCCCGTCGCCGAGACCTACGAGTCCGACGGCGAGGAGTACACGATGCTGTTCTGCAACGGGGTCAACGAACTCCAGACCTCCGAGGACGGTCCGGTCGGACTCGACTTCCTCGAGTTCGCGGGAGACGTGACCATCTCGTTCGTCGCCCAGGGTTCGGCCTCCGGACAGGTCTTCCCCTCCTTCGGGTTGATCCAGCGGGGGTACGACCTGGGCGATCTGGACACGATCATCGCCGGTGGTCACCCGGAGTCGGTCCTTGCCGTCTACAACGGCGACGCCACGATCGGGGTGTCGTTCAACGACGCGCGTGAGGGCCTGGTCTCCGAGGTCCCCGACGTCGGAGAGCAGGTGGTCGTCTTCGCCTGGTCCGACCCGATCCCCAACGACGGGTTCGTGATGCGCGGCGACCTCCCGGAGAGCCTGCGTGAAGCCGTGACCGAGGCGCTGCTGGACATCGCCAACGACGAGGTAGCCGGCGAGGTGCTCCGCGACCTGTACAACATCGACGGGTTCCGTCGGGCCGACCCCGAGGACTTCGAGAACGCCCGTCAGGTCGACCAGCAGCTGGGCGAACTGCTCGGCTGAGCGTCCGGTCCGTACCGGTCCGCGTGGCTACGGTGTCACGCGGACCGGTACGCGCTGGAGCGGCGCCCCGGCCCGAGGAGTCCAGGTGATCACCTTCGAGCACGCGTCCGTGACCTATCCGGGCGGCGTCCAGGCGCTCAAGGACGTCTCGCTCACCCTCGAGGAGGGCGAGTTCGTCGTCATCGTCGGGCTGTCCGGGGCGGGAAAGTCGACCCTGATCCGTGCGGTGAACGGGCTCGTCCCGTTGACCAGCGGGACCTGTCGGGTCGGCGATCAGGTGGTCGACCCGACGGACAAACGGGCGATCCGTGCGTTGCGGGCCGAGGTCGGGATGATCTTCCAGACCCACAACCTGGTCAAGCGCACCACGGTCCTGAACAACGTCCTGATGGGGCGGCTGCACCGCACGGCCACGTGGCGGACCCTGCTGGGGACCTACACCAAGGAGGACGTCGAGATCGCGATGCAGGCCCTCGAACGGGTCGAGATCGTCGAGAAGGCCTACGTCCGTGCCTCCAACCTGTCGGGCGGCCAGCAGCAGCGCGTCGGCATCGCACGTGCCCTCGCGCAGCAGCCCAAGGTCGTGCTCGCCGACGAGCCGACCGCATCGCTGGATCCCCCGACCAGCCACATCGTGATGCGCGATCTCAAGCGCATCTGCCGCGAGCTGAACATCACCATGCTCGTCAACCTGCACTTCCTCGACCTGGCTCGTGCCTACGCCGACCGCATCGTGGGGTTGCGCGCGGGGGAGCTCGTCTACGACGGACCGGGAGCCGAGGCGGACGAGACCGTCTTCCGTGACATCTACGGCCGCAGCCTGACCGCCGACGACGTGCTCGAGAAGCAGGGCACCTTGTGACCGGTGCGACGGCGCCTCCGACGACGTCAGCGTTCCGCCGGCCGACCAAGCCGCCGCCCCCGGCGTTCGCCATCTGGGGAACGATCGGGTTCATCGCCGTCACCCTGCTGTTCGCCTGGGACTGGCGGTACGGCATCGGGTTCTCCCCGGCCGAGATCATCGAGAACCTCGGCCGACGCAACCCGATCCTCGAGGGCGCCCGCAACCTGGACTGGTCGACCCTGGCTTCACCGACCGTCATCGCCGGGTTCGTCGAGACCTTCCAGATGGCGGCCATCGCCACGATCCTCGGCGGCATCGTCGCCCTCCCGCTCGCCCTGCTGAACTCGGTCACCGGTGCGCCGAACCGCACCGTCTACGTGCTCGTGAAGAACTTCAACAGCTTCATCCGAGCTATCCCGGACCTCATCTACGCGGTGTTCTTCGTCGCGGCGATCGGCCGCGGGGCGATGCCCGGCATCCTGGCGTTGTTCTTCCTGTCGGTCGCGGTCATCGCGAAGCTCACCAGCGACATCGTCGATGGCATCGATCCGGGGCCGATCGAATCGGCTCGAGCCTCCGGGGCGACGCACACCCAGATGCTGCGCACGGCGGTGCTGCCCCAGATCCTGCCCGGGTACACGTCGTTCGCGCTCTACACCTTCGAGATCAACCTGCGTGGCTCGGCGGTGCTCGGGTTCGTCGGCGCCGGCGGGATCGGTCAGGTCTTCAACAACTACTACCAGCGCGGCTGGTTCGACCGGCTGGCTGCGGTGGTCGTCGGGTTCTTCGTCGTCGTCTTCATCGTGGACCGTGTCTCGATCGCGGTCAGGAAGCGGCTGTTGTGAACGGGCCGACGACCGACGAGCAGGCCCGGCAGCGGCTGGAGGAGATCACCCGGCCGGAGAAGCCGTTCAACCGGTTCAAGTGGATCGTCACGGCCGTGTTGCTCGTGATGTTCCTCGGGAGCAGCGCCACCGTCGACGTTCAGCTCGGACAGATCACCGCGCTGCCAGAGCGGACGGTGTTCTACCTCGGCCTGATGTTCGGCCCACCGGACCTCGGTGAGATCCCGCGCGCGACGACGGCGATGATCGAGTCGCTCGGGATGGCGTGGATCGGGACCATGATCGGGGCGGCCCTGTCCTTCCCGCTCGCGTTCCTGGCCGCGACCAACCTGTTCTCCAAGCCGATCGTCTTCGTTGCACGCCAGATCCTGAACCTCTTCCGTGCCGTTCCGGAGATCGTCTTCCTGATCATGCTGCTACCGGTGACGGGTCTGACCCCGGTGAGCGTGGCCCTGGCGCTCGGGATCAGCTCGATCGGCACGCTCGGCAAGCTCTCGGCCGAGGTCATCGAGGGCATCGACCACGGCCCGGTCGAGGCGGCCGACGCCGCAGGGGGCGGACGCCTGCAACGCATCCGGTGGTCGGTCATCCCCCAGGTCATCCCCGAGATCGTCGCCCTGTGGCTGTACCGGTTCGAGATCAACATCCGCAACTCTGCCGTGGCGGGCGCCGTCGGTGCCGGCGGGATCGGCACCCTGCTGATCCGGCAGATCAGTCAACTGCGGGACTGGGCGGCCGCAGGCACGGCGCTGGCCGTCATGGTGATCCTCACCCTGATCGTGGACACGATCAGTGGCCGTGTCCGCCGGCGTATCATCCGAGGTCCCCAGCGCGCCGTCGACATCGGCGCCGACGAGGATGACGACGACGGCGGCGGGCGTACCCCGAAGGTGCCCGGCCCAGCACCCACGACCGCCGGGAACGGGCCGCTCGCCCCCATCTGATCGAGGCAGGTCGTCCATGTCCGTCGTTGACGCCGAGGTTCTCCAGCACCGCACACGAGAGGTCCGCGAGCGGTTGGAGTACGAGCACCTGTCGGCGTCGGCGACCAAGGCGGTCGAGACCCGCGGGCGCGATGTGGACGAGCCAGACGACGTCTACCGGACCGCCTTCGAGCGCGACCGCGACCGGATCCTGCACAGCAAGGCGTTCCGGCGGCTCAAGCACAAGACCCAGGTGTTCCTGAACCCTGAGGGCGACCACTTCGTCACGCGCCTGACCCACACGTTGCAGGTGGCGCAGGTGGGTCGTTCGATCGCGGTCGCGCTCGGGCTCAACGAGCCGTTGACCGAGGCCATCTGCCTCGGCCACGACGTCGGGCACGCTCCCTTCGGCCACACCGGCGAGGATGCCCTGAGCCCGTACGTGGAGGGGGAGTGGCAGCATGCGCTCCACGGGGTGCGGGTGGTCGAGAAGCTGGAGCCGCTGAACCTCACCCTCGAGGTCCGCGACGGCATCAGCCAGTCGTCGTGGAAGAACGACCCACCGCCATGCACCCCCGAGGGCACGATCTGTAGGTACGCCGATCGCATCGCCTACCTCGCTCACGACGTCCAGGACGCGATCCGCGCCGGCGTGCTGACCCCCCAGGCGATCCCGTCCCGCTTCACCGATGCCTTCGGCGAGCCCGGCCGGGCGTGGATCGCCTCCATGGTCCGCAACGTCATCGACGCGTCCGTGCAGGCCGGCGAGGTCACGATGGAGGCCGGCAAGCTGCAGACGATGCACGACCTGCGCACGTGGATGTTCGACAACGTCTACCTCCGGCCAGAGGCGCGCGCCCAGGCTGAGCGAGGAGTCCGGGTCATCCAGGACCTGGTGGAGTGGTTCGCGGACCGTCCCGACGAGGTCCCCGCGGCGTATCGGCTGCCGGAGAGCACCTCGCTGCAAGCCGCCGTCGACTACGTCGCAGGCATGAGCGACAAGTTCGCGATCCGTCTCCACGACGAACGCTTCCGCCCGGCAGGGTTGTACTGATCCCGGGTCGACCCGGCGACTGCGTTAGCGTGGGACCCGTGGGAACCGTCACCGTCCGCGACGCCACGCCGGCCGACCTGCCGGCGGTCGCCGCTATCTACACCCACTACGTGCTCAGGACCACCACCACCTTCAACACCGAGGTGCGCACCCCGCGGGAGTGGACCCAGCGCTTCGACGCCGAGGTCACGAACGGTCGCTACCACCTGCTGGTCGCGATGTTGGACGGCACCGTGGCCGGGTACGTCGAGTCACAACGTTTCCGGCCGCGTCCCGCGTACGACCGCTCCGTCGAGCTGTCGGTCTACGTCGCGCCGGACGCGACCGGTGCCGGTCTGGGTGGGGCACTGTTCGGGGCCCTGCTTCCACGGCTCGAAGCAGAGGAAGGCTTCCATCGGGCGTTCTCGATCATCGCGCTGCCGAACGACGCGTCGATCGCCTTCCACGAACGGTGGGGTTTCGTGCACCGTGGCACCCTGACGGAGGCCGGCTTCAAGTTCGGCCGCTACCTCGACGTCGCCTACTACGAGCGAGCACTGTGAGCGAGTCCCCGCAGATCCACCCGCACGACGTCCACGACCTGGTGGGAGGCTGGCCCGCCTTCCAGGCGCTGGTCGAGTCCTTCTACGCCCGGGTCGAACAGGACGAGGTGCTGCGTCCCCGCTATCCGGAGGACCTGGAGCCGGGCAAGCACCGCCTGGCGCTGTTCCTCGCGCAGTACTGGGGTGGTGGGGACGTGTACTCACGCCACCACGGCCATCCCCGGCTGCGCATGCGCCACGCCCCCTTCGACGTCACCCCCGAGGCGGCCGAACGCTGGGCGACCCACATGGCTGCGGCGATCCGGGAGCAGCGCTTCCCGCCAGAGGCGGAGGCGCTCATGCTGACCTACGTCGAGCAGGCCACCCCGACGATGATCAACCGCTTCCCCGAGCAGCCGGGTGGCCTCCCGGTCCACCCACCCGGCGGGTCATGACCCGCACCAGGCGTTCGCTACCTTGACGTACGCGACCGTCGCGTTCGCCGAACCCCCCCCCTCCTGCCCCTCGGCCGCCCTGGCGTCCGCTGGTGTGCGCGCCGTGACGAGGCGCAGCGGCGCGGATCGCCCGCACCCATCCCATCCGGAGGCCCCACCGTGAGGATCCTGGTCGCAGACCCGTTGGCTGACGCCGGCGTGGCCGCGCTCGCCGAGCAGCACGACGTCGACGTACGGATCGGTCTGTCCAAGGACGAGTTGCTGCACATCGTCGCCGCCTACGACGCGATCGTGGTGCGCTCGCAGACGACGATCGACGCCGACGTCATCGCCGCCGCCTCGCAGCTCAAGGTGGTCGCCCGCGCCGGGGTCGGACTGGACAACGTCGACGTCGATGCGGCGACCCGCCAGGGCGTGATCGTCTGTAACGCGCCCCAGTCGAACATCGTCTCGGCGGCAGAGCACACCGTCGCCCTGTTGCTCTCCCTCGCCCGCAACATCCCGCAGGCTCACGCCGCCTTGACGGCCGGTCGCTGGGAGCGTTCGACCTGGACCGGCACCGAACTCCAGGACAAGACGCTGGGTGTGCTGGGTCTCGGACGGATCGGCACGCTGGTCGCGCAGCGTTGCCACGCCTTCGGGATGCGGATCGTCGCCTACGACCCCTTCGTCGCCCCCGATCGGGCCGCGCGGCTCGGCGTCGAACTGCTCCCGACCATCGACGACGTCCTGTCCCGCGGCGACTTCGTGACCGTCCACCTCCCGAAGACCCCGGACACGGTCGGTCTGCTGGACGCGGACCGGCTCCGCAAGATGAAGCCGACGGCGCGCCTGCTGAACGTCGCCCGTGGCGGGATCGTCGTCGAGCACGACCTCGCCGAGGC
Source organism: Nitriliruptoraceae bacterium (assembly GCA_003563915.1). Classification (GTDB taxonomy): domain Bacteria; phylum Actinomycetota; class Nitriliruptoria; order Nitriliruptorales; family Nitriliruptoraceae; genus CSSed11-175R1. The sequence continues at coordinate 12,911 of PWTE01000108.1, read as the reverse complement.
CCTGAAGACCGGCGTCATCGCCGGCGCCGCCGTCGACGTGTTCGCGGTCGAGCCCACCACGGAGGGGCCGCTGTTCGAACTGCCGAACGCCATCGTCACCCCCCACCTCGGCGCGTCCACGGAGGAGGCGCAGGACAAGGCCGGGACCCAGGTCGCCGAGTACGTCAACCTCGCCCTCGCGGGGGAGTTCGTCCCGTCGGCGGTCAACGTGCAGGGTGGCGCCATCGATGAGGTGATCCGCCCGTACCTGCCGCTCGGCGAGAAGCTGGGCCGGCTGCTCACCGGACTCGCCGCCGACGGTATCTCCGGCGAGGTCACCGTCGAGACCCTGGGTGACCTGGCCGCGGCCGACGGCCGGCTCATCGCGCTCTCCGTGCTCAAGGGCTTGCTCAGTCCCGTCTGCAGCGAGCCGGTCACCTTCGTCAACGCACCCCTGCTGTCGCAGGAGCGGGGTCTGAACGTCCGGGAGGTGTCCGATCCGCACAGCGACGACTTCGTGTCGGTGCTGCGCGTCACGGGCGTTGGTCGGGACGGGGCTCCCATCCGCGTCGCTGGCACGCTGTTCCACCCGGGCGAACGCGAACGGCTGATCGAGGTGTGGGACACCCCGGTGGATGTCGAACCCGCGGACCAGATGGCCTTCTTCCGCTACGAGGACCGCCCCGGCGTGATCGGCACGATCGGTGCCCGCTTCGGTGAGGCCGGCATCAACATCGCGGCGGCACAGGTCGGGCGGGTCGATGGGAGCAACGAAGCGCTGATGGCCCTCGCACTGGATGACGAGGTGCCCCGCGAGGTCATCGATGACATCGTGACGCGCATCGGGGCGACCGAAGGTCGTGGCGTCAGCCTGAGCTAGGGACGCGCCACGCGTGCGACGAGGTAGAGCACCGCGCCACCGTGCACGGTCCAGGCGGCCGTGCGTAGCCAGTTCGTCGCTACGAGCCGGGCGTGCGCCGCGGCGTCGAACCCGTCGGTCAGCTGCGCATGCGCGGGAACGCTGGCCGCGAGGGTCACAACTACCGGGATCGCGGTCAGGGTGGCCAGCACGAACGTGAACCACCGGGGCACGCCGTCGGGCGGGACGATGAGCAGGGCGAGCGCGGTGAGGCCCTGGATCGCCCAGGGCAGCGCGATGATCCAGGTGATCCGCACCGAGTGGGCGGCTTCGTACGCGGCGAAGCCGTCCGCGCCGACCTGCGCGAAGAGGGGGTAGTGCACGATCTGCACGGTCCAGATCATGCCGACGAGGAACAACGTCGCGGCCGTGTGGCCGAGGACGAAGGGCGACATGGGAGACTCCGAAGGACCGGCGTGTCGTGGTACGCCGGTCCTTCGTGGCGAGGGCTCTGCACGGTTGGCCCGCCTACCTCTGCCGCGCGTACCCCACCCGCCTAGACTTGCAGCGACCTCGGCGGTGCGGTCCAGGTCGACCTCGTGTTCCTGCGCGCCGCCCCAGATCCACAACCGGAGCACCAGGTGGCCATCGCGATCGTCTTCCCAGGACAGGGATCTCACCGCGCGGGAGCGATGGATCCCTGGAAGGATCATCCCGCGACCGGTGTGCTCGAGGAGGTCAGTGCCGGACTCGGGCGCGACGTCGTCCCGCTGATCGCGGATCCCGGGACCGGATCGCGGACCGCGGACGCGCAACCGGCCATCCTCGCGGTCTCCCTCGTCGTGGGACAGGCGCTGCTCGACGCGGGCATCGCACCGGACGTCGTCGCCGGCCACAGCCTGGGGGAGTTCACCGCGGCCATCATGGCCGGTTGCCTCGAGGTGCGCGAGGGCGCCGCGCTCGTCGGCACGCGTGGGACCGCCATGGGTGAGGCGTGTGCGGCCAACCCGGGCACGATGGCCGCCGTCGTGAAGCTCGGTCCCGATGCGGTGGAGGTCCTGGTCGACGGTATCGATGGCCTGGTGGTCGCCAACGACAACGCCCCCGGTCAGGTCGTCGTCGCCGGACACCCCGATGCGGTGTCGCAGGTACGTGACCGTGCGAAGGAGGCGGGCGGCAGGGCGTTGCCGCTGGACGTCGAAGGCGCGTTCCACTCGCCGGCGATGGCACCTGCGGTCGACGCGGTCCGGGCCGCGATCGCAGACCTGACCGTGCGCGACCCGGGGCCCACCTTCGTCAGCGGGTCGACCGCGGCGCCCCTGTCGGAGGCAGCGGCGGTCGCGGAAGCGCTGGTCGATGGCATCCTCGCCCCGGTACGGTGGCGCGAGGTGCAGGAGCAACTGCGAGCGTTGGGCGTCACGGACGTCGTCGAGGCAGGCCCCGGAGGGGTGCTGGCGGGCCTCGCGAAGCGCACGATCCCCGACGTGACCGTGCACAAGGTGGAGACGCCCGACGACCTGCACGCCACGGTCGAGGCGCTCGGTGCCAGGATCCACGGATGATCTCACCTGACCCAGGAGGCCGGTTATGACCCTCCCCGTCGCGATCGCTGGGCTCGGTGCGTACCTGCCCGCCAACGTGGTCACCAACGACGACCTGGCCGAGGTGCTCGACACCTCCGACGAGTGGATCCGCACCCGCACGGGCATCCGCCAGCGCCACATCGCGGCGGCGGACGAAGCCACGTCGGACCTCGCGGCCGCGGCCGGCAAGGCGGCGCTCGCCGATGCGGGACTCGGCATCGAGGACGTGTCGGCCATCATCGTCGCGACGACCACGCCGGACCACCCCGTCCCCGGCACGGCACCGTTGACCGCCGCGGCTCTCGGCTCCGAGGCGGCGGCCTTCGATGTCAACGCCGCGTGTACCGGGTTCATCTACGGTCTACGGGTCGGTGGTGCGATGGCGGCCACCGGGGACCAGGCGGTGCTCGTCATCGGGGCCGAGACCCTCACCCGGATCACCGATCCGGATGAGCGCTCGACCCGGGTGCTCTTCGGCGACGGCGCCGGCGCGGCGGTCCTCGTCCCCGACGACACGGCGTCGCTCGGACCCTTCGACCTCGGAGCGGACGGCAGCGATCCGTCGATGCTGTGGACCGCGGCAGGCGGGACCCGCACGCCCGTCACCCCCGACGTGCTGGACGCGGGGGGCAACTACCTGTCGATGCGCGGAGGCGACGTCTACCGCAACGCGGTCGCCCGGATGGCTGGTGCCGCCCGCCACGTCCTGGAGGAAGCGGGACTGGGCGTCGACGACGTGGACCTCTTCGTCGGCCATCAGGCCAACATCCGGATCCTCGACGCCGTCGGCACCCGACTGAGCATGCCGAAGGAGCGCACGCACGTGACCGTCGACCAGCACGCGAACACCTCGGCCGCTTCGATCCCCCTGGCGCTCGAGGATGCCCGCAACGCGGGGCGGCTGACGCCGGGCGCGACGGTGCTCCTCGCCGGGTTCGGTGCCGGGTTGACCTGGGGTGCGTGCCTGCTCACCTGGCAGCCCACCGGTGGCGGCGATGGAGCGTCCGTATGACCCGCGTCGCGCTCGTCACCGGAGGCAGTGGCGGCATCGGAGCGGCGACCTGCCGCGCGTTGGCGTCCGATGGCTTCCACGTCCTGGTCGGCTACGGCGGCAGCGCCGGGAAGGCCGACGAGGTCGCCAGCGGCTGCGACGGAGCCGCTGAGCCCGTGCAGGTCGATGTCACCGACGAGGACAGCGTCGCCGCCGCCGTCGGGCACGCCACCGAGGCCGGCACCCTGGCCGTCGTCGTCAACAACGCCGGGGTTGCCGACGATGACCTGTTGATCCGCCTCGACCCCGAGCGTTTCGACCGCACCGTCCAGGTCAACCTGCGCGGCGCCTACCTCGTCTCCCGGGCTGCGGTGCGGCCGATGCTGCGCGCCCGCCATGGACGCATCATCAGTGTCGCGTCCGTCGTCGCGTTGCGCGGGAACGTCGGGCAGACCGCCTACGCCGCGTCGAAAGCTGGGCTGATCGGGTTCACCAAGTCCCTCGCCCGCGAGGTGGCACGCAAGGGGATCACCGCCAACGTGGTCGCCCCGGGCTTCGTCGCGACCGCGATGACCGACCAGCTGCCCGACGCCGCGCGGGAGTCGCTGATCGACCTGGCTCCCACCGGCCGACCGGTCGAGGCCGACGAGGTGGCGGCGGCGATCCGCTACCTCGCCTCGGATGCTGCCGGCTCGGTGACCGGGTCGGTCCTCCCGGTCGACGGCGGAGCCGGCATCTGACCTAGGTTACGCACACGTAGGTTGACGACCCGGGCCGCTCGCGGCCCCGACCCGGCCGCAGACGCGGTCACCCGAGCGACAGGAGAACGACGTGAGCCAGGAACTACTCGCCACCATCACCGAGGTCCTCAGCGAGGACTTCGGTGTCCCCGAGGACGACATCTCCCCGGACGCCACCTTCGAGGGGCTCGGTCTCGATTCCCTCGACGTCGTCGAGCTCACCCTCGTGCTCGAGGAGAAGACCGGTGTCAAGCTCGAGGACGAGGAACTCGAGGACATCCGCACGCTGCAGCAGGCCGTCGACAAGATCGCGGAGAAGCAGGGCTAGCTGCGCGACAGGTCCGCACCGGGCACCCTCGTCGCCACCTGCGTGAAGGAGCCGACCATGGCCTCGACCGAACGACCCGACATCGTCGTCACCGGGATCGGCATCATCTCGCCGTCCGGGCGCGGCTACGACGCGGCCTGGGAGGGGGTGCTCGCTGGCAAGAGCGCAGCCGCCCAGGACCAGCTCCTGATCGATGAGGGGGTCTCGGTCACGGTCTCGTGTCGCGTGCCCGACTTCGACCCGGACGAGGAACTCGGCCGCGGGGCGAAGCGACGTCTCGACCGGTTCACGCACCTCGCCCTCATCTCCGCTCGTGAGGCGGTCGCCCATGCCGGTCTCGTTGGCGACGAGGACGATTTCGCGGTCGTCGGTCAGGACCCGGACCGGGTCGGGGTGGTCCTCGGATCCGGGATCGGTGGGGCCGAGACCTGGGCGGAGGAGTACCCCCGCTACCTCGACAAGGGACCGGGCCGGGTCAGCCCGATGTTCGTCCCCAAGATGCTGTCGAACACCGGTGCGGGCACCGTCGCGATCCGTACCGGCGCGCGCGGACCGAACATGACGGTCAACACCGCCTGCGCCGCCGGTGCGTCCGCGCTGCACATGGGGCGTGACTGGCTGGCGGCCGGGTCCGCGGACGTGGTCCTCGCCGGGGGCGTCGAGGCCGGCATCACGGGGCTGTCCGTCGCGGCCTTCGCCCAGATGGGCGCGCTCTCACGCAACGAGGACGCGGCCGCGGCATCGCGTCCCTTCGACGTCGCGCGGGACGGCTTCGTGATCGGCGAGGCGGCCGCGATCCTCGTCCTGGAGACCCGCGAGCACGCGGAAGCACGTGGCGCCACACCTCTGGCCGTGCTGGCCGGGTGTGGCGGGTCCGCGGACGCGTTCCACGCCACGGCCCCTCCGGAGGACGGAGGAGGTGCGGTACTGGCGATGCGTCGCGCGGTCGAGGACGCGCAGATCGACCCGACGAGGATCGGGCACCTGAACGCTCACGGCACCTCGACGCCCCTCAACGACTCAGCGGAAGCCAAGGCCTTGCGTGCCGTGTTCGGTGACCACACCGACCGCATCGCGGTCACCTCGACCAAAGGGGTCACCGGGCACACCCTGGGAGCTGCCGGCGCGGTGGAGGCCGTCTACGCCCTCCGCGCCCTGCGCGACGGGGTCATCCCTCCGACGGCCAACCTGACCGAGCAGGACCCCGAGATCGCCCTGGACGTGGTCCGGGACGAGCCGCGCGAGGTACCGCTCGACGCGGTCCTGAGCACCTCGATGGGCTTCGGAGGGCAGAACGCCGCCGTCGTGTTCACGCCGGCGTGACCGCGCGGCCCCCGACATGAGCGCTGCCCCGTCCCCGGCCGGCTCCGAGCCGGTTCCGTTCACGCCGATGGTGCCGGGACAGCGATCCCTGCTGCGTCTGATGCTGCGGCCGATGTTGACCGCCTGGCTGCGACTGAGCGCCGAGGGCACCGAGCACGTGCCGGAGACGGGGGCGTGCCTCATCGCGTCCACGCACCGCTCCCATGCGGACTCGCTCGCGCTGGCCACCGCCATCCGTCGCCCGGTGCACTTCCTCGGGGATCAGGAGTTGACCGCCTGGCCGGTCATGGGTCCGCAGCTCCCTCGCTTGGGGATGATCCCGCTGCGTCGGGGCGAGGCCGACGCCTCGGCCATGGACATCCTCAGCATCCTGCTGGACGACGGTGCGTGTCTCGCCGTCTACCCCGAGGGGTCCCGCAGCCGGGATGGCAAGGTCCACCGCCTGCGCAGTGGGGTCGCGCGACTGGCCGCCCGGCACGAGGTCCCGGTGGTACCGGCGGCCGTCCTCGGTATCGACCAGCGGTGGCCCATCGGGCAGCGGCCACGGGTCACGGGTCCACCGGTGACGGTCCGGTTCGGCCCGGCGATGGACCCGCCTGACGGGACCCCACGGTCCCGCCGCGCCTTCAACGATGCGCTGCAGGCGACGCTGGCCGAACTCTCCGAGTCGGAGGTCGCGGACGACTTCTCGCCGTTCCACGGTGGCGAGGCGGCCGGCGGGTGAGCGCCCCCTCGTTCGTCTGCGGCTGTGATGTGGTCGAGGTGGCCCGGCTCTCGGCCGCGCTCGATCGTCGGTCAGCCATGCTCACGCGGTTGTTCACCGCCCGGGAGATCGCGGATGCCCGTCGTGGGGACACGCTGCCCGGCTCGCAGGTCGAGCGTGCCCGGCTCGCGGCGCGGTTCGCTGCGAAGGAGGCGACGCGCAAGGCGCTGGGGGATCTGCGCCTGCCGTTCCACGCCGTCGAGGTCCGCACGGAGCGGGACGGCCGTCCGGTGCTCTGGCTCCGAGGGGCCGCGTCCGCGCTCAGTTGCTCACTGTCCCACGACGCCGGCGTCGCGCTCGCGGTCGTCGTCGGCGTCTACCCACACGGGGCGTCGCTCGACGCTGCCGCGTCGCCTAGCGTCACCCCCGATCGCTGACGGCCACCGCTCGCCATTCCCAGGAGGACCCTGATGCTGCTCGAAGGCAAGCGCCTACTCATCACCGGTGTACTCGATCCCCGCTCGATCGCGTTCGCGGTGGCACGCATCGCGCAGGAACAGGGGGCCGAGATCCTGCTCACCGGCTTCGGTCGTGGGCATCGCCTGACGCACCGCTCCGCGGAGCGTCTCGACCCGGTGCCCGACGTCCTCGAACTGGATGCCACCAAGGTGGAGGACATCACCGCCGTGTCGGCCGAGGTGGCGTCCCGCTGGGGTCAGCTCGACGGGTTGCTGCACGCCATCGGGTTCGCGCCGGCGTCGTGTCTCGGAGGTGGCTTCCTGGATGCACCCTGGGAGGACGTGGCGACCGCGCTGCACGTGTCGACCTACTCGTATGCCGCGCTCGGTCGCGGCTTCGCCGACCTGCTGGCGGCCGGCGATTCCCCGTCCATCGTCGGGCTCGACTTCGACGCCCAGGTCGCGTGGCCCGGGTACGACTGGATGGGCGTGGCGAAGGCCGGCCTGGAGTCCGCCAACCGCTACCTGGCACGAGACCTCGGCCCCCGGGGCATCCGTGTGAACCTCGTCGCGGCGGGACCCCTCAACACCATGGCCGCACGCTCGATCGACGGCTTCAGCGGCTTCGAGAGCGTCTGGCAGGAACGTGCGCCCCTGGGGTGGGACCTGGGTGACCCGACCCCGGTGGCCAGGTCGGTGTGCGCGCTGCTCTCGGCGTGGACCCCCGGCGTGACGGGCGAGATCGTCCACGTCGACGGCGGGGTCCATGCCATGGGCGCCGCCGTCCCGTCGGGAACGGAGCAGGACGGCTGACGCCCCTTGGGCCCGTGACTCACTCGTCCTCGGGGCCGGCCTTCACCGCGAGCACGGCGCAGTCCGCGTGCAGGAGGATGTCCTGCGCGTTGGATCCCAGGATCAGCTTGCCGACCGCACTGCGACGGCGGATGCCGATGACGATCATCTCGGCGTCCTCGTCCTGGGCGGCCTGGAGCAGGTCCTCGGACGGGGCGTTGCCACGGGCGTACTCGACCAGCCGGTAGTCGATGTCCTCCTCGGCGAGCTGCTTCTCGAGCTGCTCGAACTCCTCACGGTAGGTGAGCACGTTCTCCAACTCGTCGCGCTCACCGCCCCGCATGGAGTGCACGACCAGCAGTTCGGCGTCACGTAGCCGTGCCTCGGCGATCGCGCGCTGGAGTGCTGCACGGCCTTCAGGCGAACGTAGGAACCCCGCCACGATACGCATACGTCTCTCCCTCCTCAGGATGGCTTACCGACGATGCTAACCGCGCGCAGCGCGTGGCGGTCGTGACTTCGCGCCCCACCTGCCGGCCGAAGGTCCCGAACCCCAGCGGCCGTTGGTCCTGGCCGAGCTGTTCGGACACAGCACACCGTCGGTTCCGAGGCCCCGCGAAGCCGTCAATCTGACTAGGGTCGCGCTCACCTGGTGACGCGGCGATCCCGCGTGCGAGGTGGTGCCCGGTGGGACCCGGGCGGCAGAGATGCCCGCCCGCCGACCGATGACGATCCGGGTCCGTGCGGTCACCCCGACGGACCCCCGACAGGGAGCCCCACGTGAGCGAGGACGTGCCCGAAGCCATCGAACTGCTCCCGCCGAGCGAGCCGGTCCACCTGCTCGATCCGGACGGGACCTACCACGAGGATCCGGACCACCCGCTCGATCTGGACGACGGCCAGCTCCGGGAGCTGTACCGGCTGATGGTCGTGACCCGGAAGGTCGACCGGGAGGCCATCAACCTGCAGCGTCAGGGACAGCTCGGTGTCTACGCGTCGTGCATGGGGCAGGAGGCCGCACAGGTCGGCTCCGCCTACGCGCTGACCGCTGCCGACTGGATCTTCCCGTCCTACCGGGAGCTCGGCGCGGCCCTGGTGCGTGAGGTCGATGCGGTCGGCCTGCTGCAGCTGTACCGCGGGACCTGGCTGTCCGACCACGATCCCTACGTCCACAACTTCGGGCTGATGTCGATCCCGATCGGGACCCAGGCCCTGCACGCCACCGGGTTCGCCATGGGCGCGCGGTTCGAGGACAACCCGCTCGTCACGATGGTGTACTTCGGTGACGGCGGGACCTCCGAGGGCGACCCGCACGAGGCCATGACCTTCGCGGGGGTGTTCAAGGCGCCGGTGATCTTCTTCGTCCAGAACAACCAGTACGCGATCTCCGTGCCTCTGAAGCGGCAGACCGCCGCGCCCACGCTGGCCCACAAGGCGGTCGGCTACGGCCTGCCCGGCTACCGCTGCGACGGCAACGACGTGTTGGCGACCTACGCGGTCACACGCAAGGCGGTCGAGCGGGCACGGTCGGGCGAGGGACCGGCGTTCATCGAGGCGCTGACCTACCGCATGGAGGCCCACACGACCTCCGACGACCCGACGCGCTACCGCTCCAAGGAGGAGCTCGAGGAGGCCGCCAAGACCGACCCGATCGCACGGATGCGCAACTACCTCACGCAGCGCGACCTGTACGACGACACCTTCGAGAACGAGGTCGACGAGCAGGCCAAGGACACCGCCACCACCGTGCGTGCCGGCATCTACGACGCGCCACACGGCGATCCGATGGAGCTGTTCGAGCATGTGTATCGCGATCCGTCTGGCTACTTCGAGGAGCAGCGTGAACGGTTGCGTGCGGAGCTTGCGGGGGGTGAGGGCTGATGGCGGTCACGCTTGCTCAGGCGATCAACGCGGCGCTCGCCGATGCGATGGAGGCCGACGACCGGGTGCTGATGTTCGGGGAGGACGTCGGCCGGCTCGGTGGGGTGTTCCGGGTCACCGATGGCTTGCAGGCCCGGTTCGGTGAGCAACGCTGCTTCGACACGCCGCTCGCGGAGTCCGGCATCGTCGGCACCGCGATCGGGTTGGCGATGTACGGCTGGCGGCCCATCGCCGAGATGCAGTTCGACGGGTTCACCTACCCGGCGTTCGAGCAGATCGTCAGCCACCTCGCGAAGATGCCCAACCGCTCGCGCGGGACGGTCAAGCTCCCGGTCACGATCCGTATCCCCTACGGCGGTGGCATCGGTGCGGTCGAGCACCACTCCGAGTCGCCAGAGGCGTACTGGGCCCACACCGCGGGGCTCAAGGTCATGACGCCCGGGACGCCGGAGGATGGTTACTCGATGATGCGGGCGGCGATCGCCGACGACGATCCCGTGATCTTCATGGAGCCCAAGCGGCGTTACTGGATGAAGTCCGAGGCGGAGCTGCCCGTCGAGACGGAACCTCCGCGTCAGGCGGTGGTCCGTCGTGAGGGCACCGACGCGACGTTGGTCTGCTACGGCCCGATGGTCCGCACCGCGTTGGAGGCCGCCGAGGCTGCGGATGACGAGGGCTGGTCGTTGGAGGTGCTGGACCTGCGCTCGTTGGCACCGCTGGACACGGCCGCGCTGATCGACAGCGTCGAACGCACCGGCCGGGTCATCGTGATCCACGAGGCGGCGATGACCCTGGGGCTGGGCGCCGAGGTCGCGGCGCGCATCCAGGAGCGCGCGTTCTACCACCTCGAGTCGCCGGTGCTGCGTGTCACCGGGTTCGACACCCCCTACCCGCCCGCGAAGCTCGAGGAGTACTGGCTCCCCGACGTCGACCGCATCCTGGACGCGGTCGAGCGGTCGCTGCGCTACTGAGGAGGGGTCGGACATGGCGGACATCAGGGACTTCAAGCTGCCGGATCTCGGTGAGGGCCTGGAGGAGGGCGACATCGTCGCCTGGCGGGTCGAGGTCGGTGACACGATCGAACTCAACGACATCGTCGCCGAGGTGGAGACGGCGAAGGCGGTCGTGGAGGTGCCCTCACCCTTCGCCGGCAAGGTCGTCGAGCTGATCGGCGAGGTCGGTGAGACCCTGGAGGTCGGCAGCGTCTTCGTCCGTATCGACGTCGACGTCGCGGGTGGCGAGGTCGCCGATGAGGCCGATCCTGCGGCCGACGCCGACGCCGACGCCGACGCCGGCGCCGACGCACCGACGTCGGCGTCCGCGCTGGATGCGGACGAGGAGCCGCAGCCGCTGGTCGGGTACGGCCAGGGCAAGGCGGGCGTGACACGGCGTCGCCGGCGCCGCGGCGGTGCCAAGGAGGCCGCGGCCGGGGAAGCTTCCCTGCAGGAGGACGCGCCGGTGCTGGCCAAGCCGCCGGTGCGCAAGCTCGCGAAGGACCTCGGCATCGACCTGTCATCGCTCGCGCCGGGGTCGGGGCCGGACGGCATCATCACCCGCGATGACGTCCGTGCAGCCGCCGATGGTGAACCGGCCGCCGCGCCGGAGCCTCCCGCCGCGCCCCGCGAGGAACCCGCGGCTCCTGCTGTCAGCGCGGCGCCGGTGCGTCCCGGCGAACTCGGGCTCGGCTTCCGCGGCCGTACGCCCGGCGAGGTCGAGCCCATCCGGGGTATCCGCAAGCGGATCGTCGAGAAGATGGAACTCTCCCGCCGCGAGATCCCGGCGGCCTCGTGCAGCCGCGAGGTCGACGTGACCCAGATGTGGGACCTCGCGAAGGAGCTCACCGCCGACGCGCAGGATCAGGGGTTCGACGTCAAGATCACGCCCTTCGCGCTGGTGATGCGTGCCGCCGTGCTCGGTCTGCGCCGGTTCCCGACGCTGAACGCCCGGATCGTCGGGCGCGACGGCGACGACCCTGGCGAGATCCACCTCCTCGAGGACATCCACCTCGGGTTCGCTGCGGACACCGACCGTGGGCTCGTGGTCCCCAACATCAAGAACGCCCACACGAGGTCGCTGTTGGAGATCGCCGCCGAGCTCGCGGAGCTGGCCGGCAAGGCCCGGGACGGTTCGATCGGCCCGAAGGAGCTCACCGGCGGCACCTTCACCGTCAACAACTACGGCGCCTTCGGCAACGACGACGGCGACCCTATCCTCAACCATCCCGAGTGCGGGATCCTCGGCGTCGGTGCCATGCGCGAGCGGCCCTGGGTGGTCGACGGCGAGCTCACCGTCCGCCGCACCACGACCCTCCGTCTGGCCTTCGACCACCGCATCTGTGATGGCGGCGAAGCCGGTCGGTTCGTCACCTACATCGGGGACCTGTGCGAGCAGCCGTCCCGGATACTCCTGCACACCTGACCCGGCCACGGTGGCCAAGGAGTCTGTTCCATGCACGACATCGTGGTGCTCGGCGGCGGCCCCGGCGGCTACGCCGTCGCGTTCCGGGCGGCCGCCCGCGGTCTGGACGTCGCACTCGTCGAAGCCGACAAGGTCGGAGGGACCTGCCTCCACCGTGGCTGCATCCCGTCCAAGGCCATCCTGCACGTCGCGGAGGTCCTCGAGGAGGTCAACCGCGGCGACGTCCTTGGCCTGAAGCTCTCCTACGACGGGCTCGACGGCGACGGCCTCTCTGCGTTCCGCGACGGGGTGATCAACGGGCTGCACAAGGGGCTCGAGCACCTCGCGTCATCCCGTGCGTCCGTGCACCGCGGATGGGGCCGTCTGGTGGCAGGTGACGACGGCCACCTCGCCGTCGACGTCGCCGGCGAGGACGGCGAGGTCACCCGCGTGGAGGGCCGCCACGTCGTCATCGCTACCGGTTCGGTGCCCCGGTCGCTCCCCGGCGTCGAGATCGACGGCGAGGTGGTCCAGACCTCCGACCAGGCCCTGTGGTTCACCTCGGCTCCGGAGCACGCCATCGTGATCGGTGCCGGCGCGATCGGCATGGAGTTCGCGTCGATGTGGCGCCCGATGGGCTCCCAGGTGACCGTCGTCGAGGCGCTCGACCGGATCCTGCCGCTGGAGGACGCTGACGCCTCGACCGCCGTTGCCAAGGCGTACAAGCGCCGCGGCATCGACGTCCTCACCTCGGCGCGGGTTCAGGGAGTCACCGTCGACGGTGGCACGGGCCGTGTGGACGTCGAGGTGGATGGTGACGCGCAGACCCTGGAGGGCGACCTCGTCCTGGTAGCTGTGGGACGTGGACCGAACACCG
>PWTE01000177.1 GCA_003563915.1 Nitriliruptoraceae bacterium | reverse complement strand
CCTGGCCGGACCCCGCCCGGTTCCCGGTCAACCGCAGCGGCGCCACGGTCCGCGGCACGGTCTGGCCGGATCTGGCGACCTCGAGGCAGCCGGTCCTGGCCGTCGGCTACTCGTCGATCGGGGAGCTCGTGGAGCTCATCGCCGATCGGGAAGCGGCGCTGCCACGCGGCAAGCCGGGTCACGTCCAGCTCCGGGTGCTGCTTGGCTCCGAGCCCTTCGCCACCACCCGCTCGTTCGCGGCTCCGGAGCTGGCCTTCACCCAGGAGGTCGAGGACCACTGGTACGCGCGCGGGATCTCGCTGCAGCGCTCCGCCAAGGTCGTGGTCGCACGTCAGGCACTGCTGGACGGCCGCGCCCGGGCCCGCGCCGTCGTCGGTTATCCGCGCCTGCACGCGAAGCTGTTCGTCGGCGACGACGCGGCCAGCGTCGGGTCCTCCAACCTCACCTCCAGCGGGCTGGAGGGCCAGATCGAGGTCAACGCCCGTTTCGACCGTACCGACGATCCCGACCGCTACACCGAGCTGCGCCGGATCGCCGACAACCTCTGGGACGTCGGCCGCGACTGGACCGACGAGCTGATCACCCTGTTGGACGGGTTGCTGCAGGTCGTCGGCTGGCGCGAGGCGCTCGGCCGCGCCTGCGGTGAGCTGCTGGAGGGCGACTGGGTGTCGGACGAACTGGGTGAGCTCACCGGACACCGGCTGTGGCCGTCGCAGCTCGTCGGGATCGCCCAGGCGATGTGGATCATCGAACGGGTCGGCGGCGTGCTGGTCGCCGACGCGACCGGGTCGGGCAAGACCCGCATGGGCGCGCACCTGGTCCGCGCTGTCCGTGAGCGGCTGCTGGCCACCGGGCGGGTCCGCGACGGGCTGACGGTCCTGGTGTGCCCGCCGTCGGTCGAGGACACCTGGCGACGCGAGGCGCTCGCGTCGGGCCTGTCGATCAACACCGTCTCGCACGGGCTGCTGAGCCGCCGTGCCCCCGACGGCGAACGCATCGAACGCCACCAGGTCCGTGGTGCGCAGCTGCTCGCGGTCGACGAGGCGCACAACTTCCTCAACCCGACCTCGGCGCGGACCCGCACGATCCGGGACAACGCCGCCGACCACGTGCTGCTGTTCACCGCGACGCCGATCAGCAAGGGGGCGACCGACCTGCTCGACCTGGTCGCGCTGCTCGGCCCGGACAACTTCGACGACACCACCCACGCGACGCTGCGTCGGCTCGAGGGGCGTCGCCGCGTGGTCGCGACCCTGACCGACGAGGAGATCGCGCAGCTCCGTCAGGAGATCCAACGCTTCACCCTGCGCCGCACCAAGACGCAGATCAACCGGATGGTCGACCTCGCGCCCGACGACTACCGCCACCCCGTGACCGATCGGGTCTGCCGCTACCCGGCCCATCGCCCCGAGGTGTACGCGACGGGTGAGACCCCGGACGACGAGGCCGCCGCCGCGGACATCCGCCACCTCGCCGGCCAGTTGACCGGCATCGCGCAGCTGCCGCGGACGCTGGCGGTCCCGCAGGCGCTGCGGCAGCGCGTCACCGACGAGACCTGGCTGCGGTTCCAGCTGCGCGCGACCGCCGGGCTGGTCGCCCACCACGTCCTGGCCGCCCTGCGTTCCTCACGCGCTGCGCTGTTCGAACACCTCCACGGCACCGACGCCGCCATCGACCGGTTCGCGCTGTCCGGTCGGCCCAAGGCCCACTCCACCGGAGACGTGGTGGGTGGGCTGACCCGGCTCGCCGAGGCCGGGCCACCGACGTGCCACCTCGACGTCGACCTGCCCGACTGGCTCACCGACCCCGCGAGGTGGGCCACTCGCTGCGAGGAGGAGTTGGACCGCTACGCCGCGATCGCCGCGGCCCTGGATCGCATCGGCGACGCGCGGGAGCGCCGCAAGGCGGCCCTGCTCGCGGAGCTGGCCGCCCACCACCCGCGGGTGCTGGCCTTCGACCGGCACCTCACCACGCTGGCGGTGGTTCGTGACCTGTTGGCCGACCGTGACGCCGAGGTGGTCATCGCCACCGGCCAGGCCCGCAGTGCCCGCAGCAAGGTCCAGCGGCTGTTCGCCCCGGACCACGAGGAGAGCGGCGCCGCCATCGCGCTGTGCTCGGACGCGATGAGCGAGGGCCTGAACCTGCAGGGGGCCTCGGCGATGGTCCACCTCGACCTGCCCACCACGCTGCGGGTCGCCGAGCAGCGGGTCGGACGGGTCGACCGGATGGACTCCCGCCACGACGCGATCGAGGCGTGGTGGCCGCGCGACGGTGCCGCCTTCGCGACCCGCGCGAACGAGCGGCTCGCCAGTCGGCTGGAGGAGAGCGCGTCGCTGCTCGGTGCGAACCTGCCGGTGCCCGACCTGCGGGCCGAGGCAGGCGAGGACGCCGTGGACGTGCATCAGGACGTCGAGGTAGCTGCCGACGACCGGATCGTCGACCCGGCTGAGGTGCACCGCGACCTGGAGGCCCGGCTGGCGGCGCCGGCGGACGACCTGGCCGACGCGCTGGAGCCCGTCCGGACCCTGGTGGAGGGGCCGACTGCGCTGCTGACCGCCGAGGAGTACGCACGGGCCCGCGCGGTGAGCTCCCGGGTGCTGGCGCGGGTCGCGCCGGTGCGTGCCACCTCGACGTGGGCGTTCCTGGCGGTGCGCTCGACGGCGCACGGTGCGCCGCGGTGGATGCTGGTGCGTCCCGACGGGCGCCCTCGGTGTGAGACCGACCTGGGGCGGGTGGCCGCCGCGCTGCGTGCCGCGTTGGGCGACGAGCCGGAGGACCGGCAGCTGGACGAGCCGGCCGCCGATCGGCTCACGGACTGCCTGGCGATCGCCGCCCGCGAGGAGGTGGGGCTGCTACCTCGCCGTTCCCAACGCGCTCTGGAGCAGCTGCGGCAGGTCACCCAGGTGTGGGCGCGGCGGCTCCAGGAGCAGGCCGAGGAGCTGACCGCGCAGCGGTGGCTGGCACTGCGGGACCTCGCCCAGCCGACGGGGGACGCGCAGCACGCCGACCCCTTCGCGGTCGCCGAGCGGTGGCTGGAACTGGTCGCTCCCCGGCTGGAGACGCACCGCACCGCGACGCGCGGGCGGCGCTACGCGCTGCTGCGGGACATCACGAAGGGTCTGGAGCGCGAGCCGCTGGCCCTGGAGGAGGTCGAGGAGACGATGAGCGGACTGCCGCAGGCCGCCCCGCTGGCAGAGCGGGTGTCGGCGTGCATCCTGGGGGTGCCAGGGGAGGGGTGATGCGAGGCGGTCAGTCGCCGGCGGACAGGTCCAGGCTGTATGTGTCGAGGATCAGTTCGGTGGAGCGGTGACGGTGACGGTCGAGCAGGTCGATCAGCCCGCGGGCCGCGGACGCGAGATCCTCCAGGGGGCGATCGCTGGGGCCGTCCCGCAGGGCATCGGCCTGGGCGAGCATCGTCTGGTGTTCGCGGCGCATGTCCTCGACGCGGGCACCGTAGGCAGGCTCGACCCGGATCACCTCGGTGAGCAGACCGTCGGGCGCCTCCGCGTCACGGACGTGGTCGGCCACCGTCTGTGCCGCCCGGTCGATCGCCGCGACCAGGTCGCTGTGGCGGGTGGGCTGATCGTCGGGGCCGAGCGCCTCCTGCAGGTCGAGGATCGTGGCATGGAGCAGTTCGCGGCGGTACTCGGCTTGCTTACCGGCGGTCTGGATCGTGTCGTGCGTGGGTTCGTCGGTCACGGTCTTTGCCCCTCCCTGGCATCGACGTGCTCGGCGAGCATGCCCCGGCAGGCGAGGTCCGGCAAGGGCCAGTGGTCCCGTCGTATGGGGCGGGTCGCGCCTAGGGCTCAGCGGGAGACCTTGAAGGTGCCGCTACCCCGTGCTCTCGTTCGCCGGGAGGTCGAGGCCTCCGTACGGTTGAGCATCGACCAGCTGCGGCGGATCCGAGAAGTACCACCAGCGGTCGTAGGGGCCGCGGCCCCGCGCCCAGCTGACCCCATGCTCGACGCCGTGTTCACGTCGCACCAGCTCGTCGCAGGCGCGACGAGCGAGCCACGGCGAGGCCTGATCGTGGGCCCAGTCGTAGCAGCGATCGTGCTCGATACAGGCCGAGTGGACGCCGCAGCGCAGTGCGTTCGGGAACTCGATCGTCAGGCTGCAGCCACCTGCCTCGACCCGCTCGGTGTAGGTCCCGACCTGCTGGCAGGTGTCCGGGCAATCGGGCCCACAGGCGCCTCGACACTTCGAGCCACTCGGGATGCCAGGATCGACCAGCTTGGGGTCGCGTCGGGTGCCCAGGTGACGGGGTGTCGGCATGTCGCACGAGGCGGTGTCGTCGGCATCTCGATGGACGCGCGGTGTGGAGCCGCTCGCGACGTCATGGTCGTGATCGCCACCGTCCTGGCAGGGGCACTCGTCCGGGGGGATGTCACCACACCGTTGCACCCGGGTGTGGTGTGCCGGGATCGGAGCCCCGAGGGTTGCAACGACCGCTCGGTTGCCGGCACTCCGCTGGAGGGCGAGGACCGCCTGCGCCTGTCGGGGCAGCTGGCCGTCGGATCTCGGCGTCGAGTCCTGCCAGGAGCGTCGTCGCCGCCCCGAGGTGGCTAGCTCCTCACGGCGGGGTGCGGCGAGGAACATCGGTCGACCTCCGAGGGGCGTCGTGAGACCGCGGCCCGATCCGGGTGAGGATGCGAGTCTCCCACCTCCGCACGGCCCTGACCTGCCCCGAAGGCCTGCCGAGAGGGCACGATCGTGCACCCGAACGGGTGCGTGTGGGTGCCCGGGCGCGCCGAGGGCGGGCGGCACCTCGCCGCGAGCAGGTCGCACCCTGGGCCCGCCATCGTCCCGCTGCCTGCTCGTCGCAGCGAGCAACTGCCGACCCGGATCCAGCCGACGATGCCGGCGGGGTTGATGGTCGCCGAACTGGATGCGGACGGGTGGACGTGCGACCGGACCACGGATGGCGACGGTACCCAGACGCTGTCCTGCATCCTCGACGGGCTGCTCGGTCCGGACGCGTCCGCCGGGTTCGACCTGACCGTCGACAGCGCCCCGGACGTCGGTGGCGAGCTCGTCGACGCACCTGACGAGGGGCCGCGGACCCACCCATCGCCGAGGTCAGACGCCCAGCGTGATCGGTTGCCCCGGTCCGGTTTCGGCCTCGTCTGGCTTCTGGCGATCGCGCTCACACTGGCCGCCCTCGGTACTCCACTCGCCCGGCGCCGCGGGTGACCTCGAAGGCAACAACCCTCCCATCCGATGGCGATGGGTCCTCGGAAGGTGCGCAAGGAGTAGCGTCCCCGACCCGTCCCCCGACGAGGACCCTGCGGACGCGGAAGGCCCGGCATGGAGTCGGGCCCTCACCACACGATCGTTCCGCTACCTGCAGCGGGGTCCTTCCGCGAAGATCCCTGGGACACGACCCAACATGATGCGTGATCGGGCTCGCAGGGCGAGCTGGCGCCCCGATCTCGGCCCCCGCCGAACGGGCGACCCCAGCCGAGCTGCCAGCGGTTTCCACACGACCTGTGTTCGCCGTCGTGTGTTCCGCGTACAGGTGGTGTGTGCGAGCACCGTCGGCGCCGTCGAGCTGTCTTTCGAGGAGATCGACGGCGCCATCGGGGGACTGCCGCCGTTGGCACGCGGGTACCGCGAGTGGTGGGCGAACAGCTCGAGTCCGCAAGGTCGGGCGTGGCTGGCTGCCGGGTACCGCGTGGAGGCGTTGGACCTCACGGCAGAGTGGGTGCGCTTTGCACCGGGGACGTCAGGTCGTGCCCAGCGTCCAACCGGCGCCGCGGCGATGACGATCGTTCGGCGACACTTCCTTCGACGACCGGGCTGGCGCATGTCGAGGTGGCGTTCGGGTGGCGCCAACTGGGGGCCGTCGAGCTCGGGTCCGAGGGCCGTCTGAAGTTCCCGAGGGTCGCATCGACCGCAGGTATCCACCGGCTCACGCTGTGGGACGCGGAAGCGGTGGGCCTTGTCTACGTCGGTGAGTCGATCAACCTCGCGCGGCGCGTTCGCAACTGCGTGCGGCCGGGTCCGGCGCAGGCGGCGAGCTTGCGGATCAACGCTCTGCTCACCGAGCGCGCGCAGGATGACGAGGTTCCCTTCGAGGTGGCGGGTGACATCCGCTTCACCGTCGATGATCGAGATGTTGCGGTGGACCTCGCTCGCAAGGGCGATCGGGCGCTGGTCGAACATGCTGCGCTGGTGCAGGCGGTTGCGGCTGGGCATCCGGTTGCCAACCTCGGACGGTCGGGCTCCCCGTGAGATCGCGTTGAGAAGAAGTCGAGCTTCGATCGGGTCATCACGGGCGTCGTGAGCTGGCTCCAGTTGGCGAACGGGAGTACCGGTGCCGCACGGCTTCGGGACGGGGCAGGATCACCTGATGCGGCTACCCTGCTTGGGAGATGCCCCTTGCAGGGTAATGGGGCTGCCAGTACCGTAGGGTCGGCGTCCAGGAGATGCGCCATGCCAGGACCCGCACACACGCCCCAGGACGCTGTCGTTGAGGCCGACGATCGCGGCCGCATCAGCCTCGGGCGAGCCGGCGTACAACCCAACCAGCGCTATGTCGCCCATGTGGAACCCGATGGCACCGTCATCCTCACTCCCGCGGCCGTCGTGACCTCCTACGAGGCCCGCTTCCTCCAGAACATGGGACTTGTCGAGCAGATCGAGGACAACCGGGCGCATCCCGAGCGGCTGAAGAAGGTGGACCGCAAGGCCCGGCGGCGTGGCTGACCTCTACTTCGATGGAGAGCCCGAACGGCAACTCACCAGACTCGAGACCGACCCCAACCTCGCCACCGTGTTCCAGTCGGTCGATGAGAAACTCGACCTTCTGGAAGCGGATCCCAGCGACTCGGCCGTCCGACCCCGGCGCTTCACGGATGGCCTGTGGTGCGTGATCGCCTACAACCCGGACGAGGACTGGGCGATCCTTTGGGAGCCACACCCGGAACTCGATGGTGACGTCGCCATCCGGTATCTCGGCCCAGCGACCTTCGACT
>PWTE01000097.1 GCA_003563915.1 Nitriliruptoraceae bacterium | reverse complement strand
TGGCCCGTGCCACGCGGCATCGCAGGGCCCATCGCGTGGAGCGCCCTCGGCAGGATTCGAACCTGCGGCACGCGGTTTAGGAAACCACTGCTCTATCCCCTGAGCTACGAGGGCGGGGGTGTCGCGCGCTGCGACGGGTGCGATCCCGCGGGCGTGCGGTCTCGTGGTGTCCCGTGCGCGGCGACCCTGGGAGGCTACCCGCCACGGTTCGCCGCGCGCCCCGCCGCGCGGCGAAGCCGAGGCATCTGTCCGTCCGGACCGCAAGGTCGACGGGGCACCCGTCAACCGTCTCAACTCCACAGCGTGCCACCTCCGAAGGTCCCCTACGGTTCGGTTCTGGCTACCCGCCACACGACCGTAGGGAGGGCCACGATGGATCCAGGTGACCAGGGGTTCAGGACGCTGGAGGAGGCCGTCTCGGAGCCGCGTAAGCACCGCGACATGGACCTCGCGATGGAGCCGATGCCGAACTACCGTGAGACCCTTGGAGGACATCACGGGCAGCCGCTGGCCTTCTGGGCAGCGTGGGACCTCGAGGACCGACCTCGCAGGATCGCCCTGTTGGTGGACGACTGCCAGGAGGAGTACCGGCCCTACGCGGGGGAGATTCTGCCGAACGTCGAGCGACTGGTCGACGCCTTCCGTCGGGTGCGCTCACAGAACGACGGCGTCTGCATCGCGTGGAGTGCCTGGAGCCGGATGTTCGACGACGGGATCTCCAACGCCATGGACCGCTGGTACGGCCCGAGGGGGCTGCGACCGGAGCAACCGGAGAACGCGGCGTACGTCTTCACCGGAGCGGCAGGACTGGAGCCCTTGGCGGAGATCGCGCCCTCCGAGGAGGAGCGGGCGCAAGGGTGGTTCTACCTCGGCAAGCATCTGGACATGTTCTGGACCTTCGATGAGAACGGTGACTCCTACCTCGACGAGAAGCTGCGAGCCCTCGCTATCGACACGGTCGTCATCGTGGGCCTGTGGACCGACGAGTGTGTCCTCAGCACCGCCTACGCGGGCAACTCACGGGGCTACGACGTCGTGGTCGTCAGCGACGCGGTCGCTACCGCGACGGCCAACCAGGAGACGGCCCTGACGATCGCCAACAGCACCGTCGCGAAGGTGCTGTCGACCGATGACGTACTCACCTACCTGGAGAACGACTTCGTCACCGGGGAGCCGGGTGCCGTCAAGGGAACCGAGCATCCGGACGGACGCAGACCCGGCTGATCGGCCGACCAGGTTCGTCGTCGGGATCGCACCGCGGGTCAGGACGCGTCGGTAGCGAACCGGTAGACGGTGGTGTGACGGTAGGTCTCACCCGGCTGCAGGATGATCGACGGGAACCCGGGGTGGTGCAGCGCGTCCGGGTAGTGGTGGGCCTCCAGGCAGATCGCGCCGTGGAGGCCGTAACGCCGACCGTCCTTGCCGGTGATGGGCGGGTCGAGGCGGTTGCCGGAGTACACCTGCAGGCCCGGCTGATCCGTCGCGAGTTCCAGGTGCCGTCCTGACACCGGGTCCTGCAGATGTGCTACCGGGCGGAGGCCCTCGTCGCGGTCACGGAGCGCGAAGTGGTGGTCCAACCCCTTCGCCGGGGTCGCCGCCAGTTCCGGGACGACGTCGCCGAGGACCCTGGGCGCGCGCAGATCGAGCGGTGTTCCCTGGACATCGAGGAGCCTGCCGGTCGGGATCAATGCCTCATCGACCTCGATCACCTGGTCGGCCAGTACCTGGAGCTGGTGGTGGAGGATGTCCCCCGCGCCGTGGCCTCCCAGGTGGAGGTAGCTGTGGTTGGTGAGGTCGACGGGGGTCGGCCGGTCCGTCGTGGCCTGGTAGCGCATGAGCAGTGCGTCGGTCGTGACCTGGAAGGTCGCTACCACCTCGACCGTGCCTGGGTAGCCCTCCTCGCCATCCGTCGAGACGTACGTGAGGACCAGGGTGTCCGGCGAGTGCTCGGCCACGTCCCAGAGGACCTTGTCCAAGGAACTGCGCTCACCGCCGTGGAGGTGGTGCGGGCCCTCGTTGCGTGCGAGCTCGTACGTCGTGCCGTCGAGGTCGAAGCTCCCACCGGCGACGCGGTTGGCGACCCGTCCCACGGTCGCCCCGAAGTAGGGGTTGCGGCCGACCTCGTAACCATCGACCGCATCGAAACCGAGGACGACGTCGTCGAACCTGCCGGCGCGATCCGGGACGTGGAGCTGGACGACGGTCGCGCCGTGGTCGGTGACCACGGCGGTGATCCCCTGCGGTCGGCTCAGTGTGTACGCCGTCGCCGGCCGACCGTCCACACGCCGACCGAAGGGTGTGGAGACGGTCTCGCCCTGACGATGATCCATGTGCCCAGGCTCCTTCGGTTCACTCGAGGCGTTGTGCCCCATCTGCTGCGCGGCACACGTGCACCACTCCCTGCCTTGCGGGGAAGTGACGCCGGTAGCCGTCGAGGACCGTGGCC
The DNA here is from genome assembly GCA_003563915.1 of Nitriliruptoraceae bacterium. Classification (GTDB taxonomy): domain Bacteria; phylum Actinomycetota; class Nitriliruptoria; order Nitriliruptorales; family Nitriliruptoraceae; genus CSSed11-175R1. The sequence continues at coordinate 4,541 of PWTE01000097.1, read as the reverse complement.
CCGACCTCCTCGGCGTCTGCCTCTCGAACGAGCGCCACGGCGGCTCCGCCGAACCCCGCGCCGGTCATGCGCGCGGCGGTCGCTCCGGCGTCGACCGCGAGCTCGACGACCGTGTCCAGCTCTGGGATCGACACCTCGAAATCGTCACGGAGGCTCGCATGTCCTGCGGCGAACAGTTCCTGGACCCTGGGATGATCGGCGGTCTCGAAAGCGGCGACCACCTCACGGACCCGGTGGTTCTCCGTCACCACGTGACGCAGCCGGCGTGCGGGGATCTCGTCCAGGGACGAGAGCAGCCGCGGGAGGTCGCCCGGTGACATCTCGGCAGGACGTCGTCCCTCGAGGACGTGAAGTGCGGACCGCAGCTCCTCGAGCCGCTGGCGGTACTCCGAGGTCTCGAGTTCACGCTGCACCCCGGTATCGAGCACGAGGACCACGTGACCGTCGAGCACGGGTACCGCACGATGGTGGAGGGTCTGGCAGTCCAAGAGGATGGCGTGTCCCGATCTGCCCAGGATCGAGGCGGCCTGATCCATGATGCCCGATGGGACGCCAACGGCGAGGTGTTCGGCCCGACGGCACAGGGCCGCGAGCTCGATCGGTTCGAGGTGGTGATCAGCGGCGTCGCAGAGGGCGATCGCGGTCACGACCTCGAGTGCGGCTGAGGACGACAGGCCAGCGCCACGAGGCAGGTCGCTCGAGAGGTGTCCCGTGATCCCGACAGCGGGCCGGCCTGCCGCTGCCAGCTGGTTGGCGACGGCCGCGACGAAGCGACCGAACCCGGCCTGTGGCGGGTCCGAGCCATCGGCAGCCACGTCAGCCACCTCGTCGAACCCGTCGGAGGTGAGGCGGATGCGGCCACCGCCAGGCGCGCCGCGCAGGGTGATGCCGCGATCGATCGCGGCCGGTAGGACCAAGCCGTCGGTGTGGTCCGTGTGCTCGCCGACGAGGTTGGCGCGTCCCGGCGCGTGGTACAGCCGCGTCACGGGTAGCCTCCTTCCCGTGGCCGCTACCGTAAGCTTGACGAAGCATATAACAAGTTATCGAAAGTCCGGGGTCGTGATCGCGTGACCCACGACGCCCGGACCCAGCGGCCGGTAGCCGGACCGGAGGGTGGCAGGCATGCAGGTCCTCGTCACGGGAGGTGCGGGCTACATCGGGGCGACGACGGCTGCGGCCCTGCTGGAAGCGGGCCATGAGGTCGTCGTGGTCGATGACCTGAGTCGTGGACACCGTGAGGCCGTTCCCCAGGACGCTCGGTTCGTCGAGGCGGACATCACCGACCCTGAGGTGATCGACCCGGTCGTGGCTCAGGGCAGCTTCGATGCCTGCTTGCACTTCGCCGCGCTGATCGAAGCAGGGGAGTCGATGCAGGCGCCGGAGCGCTTCTTCCGGGTCAACACCGGCGGTTCGGCGGTGCTGTTGGAAGCGCTCCTACGTCACGGCGTCGGTCGATTCGTGCTCTCATCGACCGCGGCGGTCTACGGTGAGCCTGACGAGGTGCCCATCACCGAGGATGCCGCGCTCGAACCGAGCAACGCTTACGGCGAGTCGAAGCTGCTCGTCGAACGGATGCTCGCCTGGCATCACCGGATCCACGGGCTCAAGACCGCATCACTTCGCTACTTCAACGCCGCGGGAGCGGTCACGGGTCGGGGGGAGCGTCATGATCCCGAGACGCACCTCATCCCCCTGGTGCTGCAGGTGGCCCGTGGACAGCGCGAGCACATCAAGATCTTCGGCACCGACTACCCGACCCCGGATGGGACCTGCGTGCGCGACTACATCCACGTGGCCGACCTCGCCGACGCCCATGTCCTCGCCGTGGAACGCCTCGATGAGCACGGGACCGTGACGTGCAACCTCGGGAACGGTCGGGGGTTCAGCGTCCGGGAGGTCGTCGAGGCCGCCCGTCGCGTCACCGGACACCCCATCCCGGCCGACGAGGTCGACCGCCGAGCCGGTGATCCGGCCATCCTGATCGCGTCGTCCTCGCGGGCGGAGGAGCTGCTGGGGTGGACGCCCCGCCATCGCGACCTGGACAGGATCGTGGCGGACGCCTGGGCCGAGTACGGCTGACGGCCCCAGCACCGAGCCACACCACGATCGTGTGGCAAGCTCCGTCGGCAGGGAGATCACGAGATGGGCACCAACGACACCGGCCCGATCCCGGCACGGGTCCGACGCGACCGGATGCTGGCACTGCTCCGTGAACGCGACTTCGTCCGCGTCGCGGAGTTCGCCGACCGGTTCGAGGTCTCGGAGGTGACCGTACGCGGCGATCTCGACGCGCTCGAGGAGCGGGGGCAGCTGCGCCGCGTCCGTGGCGGGGCCGTCCCTCGCTCTGCGGCGCCGGTGGAACGCCGTTTCGAGGAGGCCAGGATCGCCGCTGCTGCCGAGAAGCAGGCCATCGGGCGTCAGGCCGCAGCGATGGTGAAGGACGGCGACACGATCGTGCTCGATGTCGGGACGACCACGACCGCGGTGGCGTATGCGCTGGCAGAGCGCAAGGACCTCGAGGACGTGACGGTCTTCACCAGCTCGCTCACGATCGCGATGGCACTCGAGCGGGCGGACCCGTGGCTCACGGTCGTCGTGACCGGTGGGACGGTGCGTCCCAAGCAGCACTCCCTCGTCGAGCCGCTCGCGCACTTCATCTTCGAGACCATCAACGCGCGATCGGCGTTCATCGGCTGTAACGGGGTGGACACGGACCGAGGGGTGACCAACGTCAACCTTCCCGAGACCGAGATCAAGCGGATGATCATCCGCGCATCCCAGCAGCGCTTCGTGTGCGCGGACAGCACCAAGCTCGGCCAGGTCGCCCTCGCACACGTGTGCGACCTGGTCGAGGTCGACCGGCTGATCACCGACGACCGTGCCGACCCAGAACTGGTCACGGCGCTGCGGGATACCGGTCTCGAGGTGGTGCTGGCACCGACCGGCGAGTGACGGACCGCGTAGCGACCGCCTACGTGGGCGTGCTATGTGGGCGTGATCTCGGCATCCACCACGGGCCCGACGATCCGATGGATGCGTGCTGCGGGAGGGAGGGACGCGTCGACAGGACGGGTTCGGGCCGCGACCTCCCGCAGCTGTGACGCGGAGACCTCCGGGTCGGTGTCGTTGATGAAGAGCCCTGTTGCGGTTTCCACCGTGGCGCGCACCTTGGTCTTGTCCGGGGCGCGGTTCGGCGGGAAGAACTCGAAGCTCAGGTGCCAGTCATCCACGGGGCCATCGCCATCGCGCGGGGCCTGTTGGCACGCCATCAGGTAGGCCATCGGCTCGTCGTAGCAGCGGTCGTAGGTGCGCACCACGTCGCGGAGGGCGTCGGCGAGGTGGCGACGTTCCTCCCAGGTCAGGTCGGGGAGTCGCCGTGCTCCATGGCGCTTGGCGCGGATGTGTACCTCGAAGGGCCAGTCGGGCGCGAAGGGGACCGCGACGGTGAAGCTCGGGTTGCTGACCACGGCACGGGCGGCTGATGCGGCGTCTGCGTCGACCACGCGACAGCCGAGGCAATCGCCTTCGTGTCGGCGGTGGCGCTGGGCGGCGCGTACCCGCTCCTCCAGGAGCGGCGGAAGGTGACCGAAAGCGTAGATCTGGCCGTGGGGATGCGACAGCGTGGCCCCGACAGCCTCCCCGCGGTTCTCGAACGCCAGGACCGCCGCGATGCGTTCGTCGGACCACAGGTCTTCCGAGCGGTCCGCCCAGATCGCCACCACCCGCGCGAGCTCTTCGGCGGTGAGTGTCGCCAGGGAGCCGGTGTGCTTCGAGGTGTACATGACCACCTCGCACCGTCCGAGGGAGGGCGCGGTGGCGGCCTCCAGATCTGGAGGCCGCGGAGGATCGGGCAGCAGGCTGGGGAACCGGTTCTCGAAGACCGCTGCGTCGTAGGGGAACGGCAACTCCGGCCCCCCGACGCACAGGGGGCACGCCGGTGCGTCACGCCCGTCAGAGGGAGCGGTCTGTGGGCGGGTGTTGCGCGCAGGGGAGATGGCCACCCAACGGTCACGCAGCGCATCGTGGCGGAGGTGGAGCGCCGGCCACTGACCGTCCTGCGAGGTGTGTGGCAGCGCCCCCCCATGGTCGGTGCCGTACACGTAGAGGCGCCGTCCATCCGGATGACGGAGTTCGCGACGTTCCACGGTGTCCATGCGCGAACCTTACGGAATCTTTCGTAAGGATGTCAACGGGAAGGATCCTCCAGCAGGATGATCCCTACCGAAAGAGGTGCGCTGGCTCGATCACGGCCTGGCGTCTCGCCGGTCTGGGGGTTCTATCCCGCCTGTAGCTCCTTTGAACCGGATATCGGTCCTCATTGGATCAGGCTGCAGCCGGACAGGGGCGGGTCCCGCAGTTGTGTTTACGGAAGTAAGCGAAATCATTTGACAGTTTCACGCTAGAGGCCGTAAGGTAACACCCAGGTTGCGGCGGGAGCGCAAGGAGCGGAGCGTGGCGACGATCTCGACCGAGGACGGTGAGCAGGGCGCCGCTGGGCTCCATGCTCAGACCGGGGTCGGGGCTCCGAAGGACCCCAAGGC
>PWTE01000317.1 GCA_003563915.1 Nitriliruptoraceae bacterium | reverse complement strand
TTCTTCCCGGACTACGACAGCCTCGCCGACCCGGCCCCGACTGGCAACGCTACGTAGTGACGCCCAACCTGACGCAATCACCCCCGCCCAGCGTCACACAACGAGGCGCTCAACAGGGGGTAGCGATGGCGCTCATCGTCTTCTCCTTGTTGTCGAGTCCTGCATGAAGGAGTCCCCCTGGCGGGGGTCCGTTGTGACATCGGCGCGGTGGCCGCACGGTCCGTACGGGGACCGGCTGGCCCCGCTTGATGCCGCGGGGAGACGAGGGGTCTCCCAACAAGGGAGTTGTTCGCGCCCCTCCCGGAATGTGACACGAGTGCGTTCGGCGCACCGCCGTCGATCCACATCGCGCAACCGACAGATCGATCCTGCGCACCTTCACCGTGGAACCGATCGGCACCTCTGACCACCCCCAGACATCCGTTGGAACCCGAGAAACGGAAACGCCAGGATCTGGCCGTTAGACTGGCCTGCGAGGCCGTTTCGGACGCTCGACACGAGCCCGCAACGGCCGCATCATCCGCCCATGAAGCGGCAACACAGACTGGCACTGGGCCAGTGCGGGCGCGCGGCCGGCCGATGCTGAACATCGGGCGGATGGCTCCCGGCCGGGCCGACTACTACCTCACCGCCGTCGCCCGTGGTGACGACGACGGGGTGGAGGGCTACTACCTCTCCCGCGGCGAGGAGCCCGGCCGGTGGCTCGGCCACGGCGCTGCCACGCTCGGCCTTGAAGGCGAGGTCACAGGCGAGCAGCTGCGGGCGGTGCTCGACGCCCGGCATCCCGCCACGGGTGAGCAGCTTGCTCGGCATCCGGCGCGGAAGGTGCCCGGGTTCGATCACACCTTCCGGGCGCCGAAGTCGGTGTCGTTGCTGTGGGCGCTGGGGGATCGCGCCACCGCCGACGAAGTGGTGGCGGCGCAGGACGCGGCGGTGGACGCCGCCATCGGCTACCTCCAACGCGCGGCAGCGTTCACCCGCCGCGGAGCCGGCGGGGCCGAGACGGTCAAGGCCGACGGGTTCGTCGCGGCGGCGTTCCGGCACCGCACCTCACGGGCTGACGACCCGCTGCTGCACACCCACGTGCTGGTCGCCAACCTCGCCCGCACCTCCGACGATGGTGTGTGGCGGACGCTGGATTCGCGGAAGCTGTTCGCGCACGCCAAGACCGCTGGGGTCCTCTACCAAGCCCACCTCCGTCAACAGCTCACCGTCCGGCTCGGCGTCGCCTGGCAGCCGGTCGTCAACGGCTACGCGGATATCGACGGTGTCGACCGGCAGCTGATCGAGACGTTCTCACAGCGGCGGGCCGCGATCGTCGACCACATGGCGTCGCGTGGCGAAGCCTCGGCGGCAGCCGCACAGACCGCGACGCTCGCGACCCGCAGCGCCAAGACCGGCCACCCGTCTGAGGCGGAGCTCCGGCGCGACTGGGCTCGCCGCGCCCTGACGGCGGGTGTCCCCGTCGACTGGCACCGACGGCTGATCGAACGAACCTCGTGGGAGCCGCCCGACCTGGGCGAGCTGTACCGGATGCTGGTGGTCGAGGAGGGGCTGACCGAGACCACCTCGACGTTCGCCCGACGCGACGTCCTGCAGCAGCTCGCCGGCCGGCTGCCCGCTGGCGCGTCGGTCACCTACCTCGAGGAAGCAGCCGACGCGGTCATCGCTCACGACCCCGACCAGCTGGTCGCCCTCGGCGTGACGCGGGGCCACCTCACCGGGCTCGATGTCATCCGCCGGGGCGACGGGCGGCTCGTCCCGGTCGATCCCAACGAACGCCGCTACACGACCAAGGGGTTGCTGCTTACCGAGCAGCGCGCCATCAACCGGGCCATGGGTCGGCTCGACGCCGGCATCGCCGAGGCAGACGCCGGCCGGCGCGAGGTTGCGGTCGGTCGTCGCAGGCTGACCAAGGAGCAGGAGGCGATGGTCCGTCGGCTCGTGGGGTCCGGCGCCGGGGGGGAGGTGGTGGCCGGCAAGGCCGGGACGGGGAAGACCTACGCACTCGACGCCGCCCGCGAGGCCTGGGAGGCCTCCGGGGTCCGGGTGACCGGCGTCGCGCTCGCGGCTCGGGCGGCGCTGGAGCTGCAGGAGTCCGCCGGCATCCGTTCCGTCACGCTGGCTCGGCTGTTCGGCCGGGTCGACGACCACCGGGCAGGCTCCCCGTTGGCTCCCGGGTCGGTGCTGGTGGTCGACGAGGCTGGCATGATCGGGACCCGCCAGCTCGCCCGGCTCCTCGACCACGCCGAAGCCCAACAGGTCAAGGTCGTGCTCGTCGGCGACCCCAAGCAGCTGCCGGAGATCGACGCAGGCGGGCTGTTCCGAGCGCTGACCACCCGGCTGCCCGCGATCGAACTCAACGACAACCGCCGCCAACACCACCAGTGGGAGCAGGCTGCGCTCGACGAACTGCGCCACGGCAACCCTGACACCGCGCTCGCCGCCTACCGCGAGCACGACCGTATCCGGGCCGCCGACACTCCGGAGCAGCTGCGTGACCGGCTCGTCGACGACTGGTGGTCGACCGCGAAGGACGACCTGCCCGGCTCGCTGATGATCGCGCTGCGCCGTCACGACGTCGATGACCTCAACCAGCGCGCGAGAGCCAAGATGCTTGCAGCCGGACGGCTCACTGGCCCCGCCCTCACGACTTCCGAGGGGACCGAGCTCCAAGCCGGGGACCGGATCGTCTGCCTCCGCAACCACCGCAAGCTCGGCGTGGTCAACGGCACCCGCGCCACCATCACCCGCATCCAGACTTCCGATCGTGCTGTCGACGCGGTCGACGACCGAGGCGTACGGCGGCGTCTGCCCGCCGACTACCTCGACGCTGGGCACGTCAAGCACGGGTACGCCATCACCGGGCACAAGGCCCAGGGGCTGACCTGCGACCACACCTACACGCTGGGCACCGAGACGCTCTACCGCGAGTGGGGCTACGTCGCGATGTCCCGCGGACGGCTGTCGAACCAGCTCTACCACGGACCAGCCGTTGCCGACGATGGCGCCCTTCATCGCCACGTTCACGTCGTCGACGACGAGGTGGCGAGCCTGACCAGCCGGCTGCGTCGCACGCGTGCTGAGGTGTCCGTCAGCCCGGAGCTGGTCGAAGTCGCGGCCGCGTGGCAGGAGATCGACGCACAGATCCAGGGGATCGACTTTCACCGCCGGCTCGAGCTGCTCCGCTACCGCGACCCGCTCGAGCACGAGCGGGCTTCGCTCGGCAGCGAGGTTGAGCGACTGCGACGACGGCTGGAACAGGAGGGGAGCGGCTTCCCGCGTCGTCGTCGGCGGAAGCTCGTCGAGGAGCTCGAGAGGGAGCTCGAGCTCACCGTGGCACGCCTCGCGGCGGTGGAGGATCGACTGGCCTCGGTTCGGGCGGCGATGGCGGGCATCCCTGACAACCGTGAGCTGCAGGAGATGTACGACCGTCGCGATCAGCTCGACGCACAGCTCCGTCGGGAAGCCGACGCCCGGGTGCGCGGCTTCCGGTCCGACCCTCCGCCGTGCCTCGTGAAGGCACTTGGCCCGTCGCCGGCCGAGGGCTGGTCACGCGAACGCTGGGAAGCCATGGCCGCCAGGATCGAGCACCACCGGCTGCGGTGGCAGGTCACCGACCGGATCAATGCGCTGGGGGTCGGGACCGGCGATCGGGGGATGCAGCAGGCTTCCGCCGACCTCCGCGACGAGATCCACCGGACGGTTGAGGACATCCGGCGTGATCGCGCACCGCAGCGGGTCCTCCGGCGCGCGCGCTGACCGGTACCGGGCATCGTCGCCACCGAGCCGGCCCGACCTACACTTGCCCGAATGGGATGGGGGAATCTGATGGAGGGGCCGAAGGCCGTCAAGACCATGCGGCTGCGCTACGACGGTGCGTGCGCTGGCTGTGAGACGCCGCAGCCCGCCGGCACACGGGCCCACTACCTGCCGGCGACGAAGACCGTCCGCTGCCTCGACTGCGGTCCCACGGACGCTCCACCGGATCCACCGAAGCCGCACGCTCCGGACCGCCCCGTCCCCTCTAGCGGCGCACCGGTACACGCGCCGACCTTCGTTGCGTGGCCACCCGAGACTCCATCCGATGCCGCTGCGTCCACAGCTCCGGCGGAGACGTTGCTTTCGCAGGGAGTGCTGTCCCGCGCAGCACCCTGCGGTGACTGCGGCCGCAAGCTTCGTCGCGGTGCGGAGGCGCTCCACGACCAGGAGCTCACCGAGGTCCTCTGTCTCGAGTGTGTCACCCTCGACACCGTCCACAGCCTTGGAACCCCCGGTGCGGGGGCTCGCCGCGAACACGCCCGCCGGCTCGACCGACACCAGACCAGGGTCCGTACCGCTCACCCTCGACTCGGTGGGGTCATCCTCGCACTGGCCGACGACCCGCAGCACGTCCGCGCGTGGCAGACCGGTGCTGTCGGCGAGGAGGAGTTCGGCCGTCGCCTCTCCGGTTGTTCCGGGCCGCGGCTCAAGGTGCTCCACGACCGCAAGCTTCCGCGGTCATCCGCAAACATCGACCACCTCGCGGTCACCACCGAGGCCGTCTGGATCCTCGACACCAAGCGCTACAAGGGCAAGGTGGAAACCCGCGGGGGAGGCCTGCTCTCGTCGCGTCCACCAGAGCTCTACGTCGGTGGCCGGAACCAGACCAAACTGGTCGAGAGCGTGAAGCGGCAGGTCGAGACCGTCCAGTCGCTGTTATCACCACTCGCATCCGAGCTTGGCATGAGCGCGCCGCCCGAGGTCCGAGGCGCGCTCGTCTTCATCAACGCCGAGTTCGGGCTCTTCTCAACACCCTTCGAGGTCGACGGCGTCTGGGTCGGCTGGGGCAAGGCCATCCGCAAGCGCCTGGGTGATGAGACCGCAGGAGGGCTTCCGGGCGATGTCATCGCCAAGCGCCTCGCCCGCGATCTACGTGCGGACTGACGACCCGCCCGGCGCGGGGTACCGGCATACGAACTGCGAATGTTCACCCGCTAGCAGGCCGCCTCCATCGACCAATCTCGGACGCACGACTGGCCGATCGAGTAGGGCGAGGAGTCCCCGCACATCACCGTGACTTCGAGCGGGTGAGCACAGGGCGCGAACCGCGCACAATCCGCCTTCACCGATGACCTCAGCATGGCGACGGCTGAGCAGCGGCAGCAGGTGATGTACCTACGCGCCGCCCGAGTCCACCTCCCTATGGCGCCTCCGTCTATCGCGGACTAGAGAACTCCTCAACCGTTGGATGAGGCTTCGCACGACCCTACGTCCAGCGGACGTGTGCAAGCCGTGCCACGCAAACAAGACCGGACGCGAGCACGCCTCGGCGCCGGGTCGCGGACGCCCTGCCGGGCCCCACCGCCCCCGTGTGGTCACGGCCTGCGCACCGCCGCGCTGTGTGGCATTATTGGCCAATGCTTACCTTCCAACTGCTGCGCGCCCGCATCGCCCAGTCGGACATCGCCAAGTTCGACCATGTGCTTGCCGATCTGGATGATGTACCGACGCTCGTCAGCCCCGCCTTAGAAGCCCAGGCGAAGGTGCTTGGCGTTCCACCCGAGGAGCTACTGGGTACTGACTCGTCTCAGGACTACTTGCCGCCGTACGAGAACGTGAGGGGCGAGATACTAACGGACGGCGAGGAGATGGTTGCTGTCATCATCCGGACGGATCGCGACAACCGCATCATGGTAACCGACGATGGCGAGCATGTAGTCGAAGAGGCAACCCAGGCCACACTCTTCTGTGCCGTCCTGAGCCCCTCAGTCGATTCACTACTCCTTGAGCGCGTTCGAGACGCTGTCCGTGAGACCTTCGGAGTTGAGCTAGAGGTCTCGGCCGGTACCTCCCGGCGTTTCGACGAACTAATGGACGAGGGGCGCGTCACAGTCGACAAGCCGACCGATGCGGAAGTGTCCGCTGCCGAAGTGCTGGCGGATCCCGTGTCGAGGAAGCTCGCAATTGCTGTGAAGGCGGGCGGTGGTCTGCTCAAGAAGGATCTGCAGTCGCAGGTCGTGCACGCAGACCAAGGGAGGGTGGAGGCAGCAACTAGAGCGTTACTCGACGCAGGCCTGCTGGAGGCAGATGTTGTCGTCGTTTGCGGGAAGAGCGGGGGCCAGGTCAACCGATTGCCGTCACCAGATCTCCTTCAAGGCCTCGCCGATAGCGGCCTCAAGTGTTCGTGTGGGCGGCGAATCGATGAGGAGAAATGCGAGGACGCCGTTTCAATCTCCCAGCTAGGGCGAGACATGCTGGACGGCAGCAGGTGGATGACCGTCCAGTTGGTCGTCGAGCTGGAACGGTGTGGCTTGCCTGCAAACCGAGTACTAGTGGATCAACAGAAGGGCGGCGATGAGATGGACTGCATCGCCGATGTCTACGGTTCGGTCTTGCTATTGGAATTGAAGGACAAGGAGTTCTCGCTGGGCAACGCTTACTCGTTTGGTGCGAAGATGGGGATTATTCGTCCCGATGTTCCCGTCATCGTCACGACCGAACATGTCGGGGGTGATGCCAAGACGCACTTTGAGGAACGGGCGCGTTCGGCGCGTCGCCCGCGGGTGGCGAGGTATCGGGAGGTTGAGACCGAACCCGAGGTCCGCTACATCGAGGGTATGGACGAGTTGCGCGGCCGGCTGGATGAGATTGTCACTGAATTGGCCCAGGCACGATCTCAGAAGATCCTCGGAGACACGCTTGCGCTCGGGTCCGTGAGCCCCGCTGCGGTCCTGAGAGTGGTGGCTGAACGGACCCGCGGCACCGGCGCTGGGTCTGAACCGGCAACCTGACCCCCGGGTGAGGTCGGTTGCCGTACCTCGTTGTCTCAGTGAGCAACACGGCATGGCATGGTGTTCGCCGTACTTGTGGGCGGCACGGAGGCATCCGCGACCACCCGCAACGGGGACTCGCGCGCGCGTCGACCGATGCCACGGCGGCGGTGGGCGGTCCACGCCGAACCCGACGACCTCGGCGCGCGCATCGACCTCGCCCGTCCACGACCGGGGACCTGTTCCG
>PWTE01000251.1 GCA_003563915.1 Nitriliruptoraceae bacterium | reverse complement strand
GAGCACACCTTCGACCCGGAGCAGGCCGCCAAGGTCACGGTCCCGACGCTGCTGCTCGTCGGAGCGGAGGCACCCGAGCGCTTCCAACCTGGCCCCGTCCTGGCAGCACTGCCGCATGCCCGCCTCGCTGAACTGCCGGGGCAGGAGCACGAGGCCGACATCGTCGCCCCGGAGCTGGTAGCCGAGCAGTTGGTCGCGTTCCTGCAGAAGGAGGACGCGCGATGACGGACGCCGCGAGCCTGACGATGACCTCCATCCCCTCATGGGACGGCACCCCGATCGCCTGCTTCGCCAGTGGCGACGGTCCCCCGCTCGTGCTGGTCCACGGCGTGCTCGGTGACCACACCCGGTGGGAGGTCCTGCGCCCGCAGCTCGATGGCCATGCCACGGTGTACGCCATCGATCGACGAGGACGCGGCGCCAGCAGCGACCACGAGCGCTACGACGTCGAGCGTGAGTTCGAGGACGTCGCTGCGATCGTCGATGCCCTGGCCGCCCACCACGGAGCCACGGTCGACGTGTACGGCCACTCGGGTGGTGCCAGCTTCGCCCTGGGCGCAGCCACCCTCACGGCCAACGTCGGAGGGCTGGTGCTCTACGAACCACCGGTGGATCCCGGCGCCCTGTTACCCGCCGGGTTCCTGGACCGTCTGGAGGGCCTGCTCGCAGCCGGGGACCACGACGGCGTGGTGGAGATCTTCTGCCGTGAGGTCCTGCACATGCCGGAGGAGCAGCTCGCCGTGTACCGCGAGCACCCGTCGTGGGCGGCGCGTGTGGCGGCGGCACCGACGCTCCCGCGGGAACTGGCTATCCCTCCCGAGCGACTGTTCGACCCGGACCGTGTGGGGCAGGTGGCCGCGCCGACGCTGGTGCTCACGGGCGATCAGACCCCGGCAGGCTTCTCGGCGGGTGTCGAGGTCGTGGCCGCGGCCATCCCCGGCGCCCAGGTGCGCTTCCTGCACGGACAGGGCCACACCGCCGACGTCGTCGCCCCCGCGCTGGTCGCGGAGCAGGTGCTCACGTTCCTCGCGCGGTGACCTCGCGCCCGGTGGGTGCCGATCCACGGTTCCCACCGGGCGCAGGTCCTCGTAGGGTGGACACATGCGGTGGCGGGTGCTCGGACCGGTGGGAGCGGCTGCCGGGGATCGACGGACCGACCTCGGCGGGGATCGGCAGCGGACGATCGCCGCCGCGCTCCTCGCTGCTCGCGGCGAGGCCGTGACGACCGATCGGCTCATCGACGGTCTGTGGGGCCCGCGTCCACCACCCAGCGCCCGCAAGACCCTCCAGAGCTACGTCTCCCGGTTGCGGAGCGAACTCCGGGGGCTCGATCCGGACGCTGCCGACGCCGTCGCCTCGACCGCCGACGGGTACCGCCTGGACCCCGGGGCCGGCGAGTTCGACGCCGATGACTTCGAAGCGCTCCTCACGGAGGTGCAGCGACCAGGGATCTCCGAGCCTGCCCAACTGATCCACGTGCTGCGAGAGGCGGAGGACCTGTGGGAAGGCCCCGCCTTCGGGGAGCTTGCTTCCCACGAGCTGGTACGTGAGGAAGCACACCGACTCGAGCGCCTCCGAGCCGCGGCGATCGCCGACCGGATCGACGCGCAGCTTGCACTCGGCCAGCACGGTCAGGTCATCGGGGAGCTCGAAGCCGCAGTGGCCCGCGACCCACTGAACGAGCGGATCAGAGGTCAACTGATGCTGGCCCTGTACCGAGGTGGCCACCAGGCCGAGGCCCTCGCCACCTACCGGCGACTGCAGGAGGAGCTCCGCGAGGAGGTCGGTATCGATCCTTCGGACGAGCTGCAGGCCCTCCACGAGCAGATCCTCCAGCAGCAAGCCGAGCTGTGGGCGCCCCTGCAGCGCGGCGAACCCGGACCGGCACCGTCGCCTCCGACCTCGCCACCGCAGAGACGTGGCGCCACCGCTCACCGCGCGGTCGCTGCCCCGCTGATCGGCCGCGAGCACGACCGCGCGAAGCTCCGAGAACTGGTCGGGAACACGCGGTTGGTGACCCTGGTCGGACCCGGCGGTGTGGGCAAGACCCGCCTTGCGGAGCAGGTCGCGAGCGACGTCGGTGACGAGCTCCCCGAGGGGACTGCGAGCTGTCAACTGGCGGCGATCCGTGATCCCGGTGACGTCGTGACCGCCGCGATCGATGCACTGGGAGCGCGGCATCGGGGCGGGCAGCCCGCTGAGGAGACCCTCCTCGCCGCCCTGAGCACACGCCGCTTGCTGCTCGTCATCGACAACTGTGAGCACCTCCTGACCTCGGTGTCGCCTCTGGTCGAATCGATCCTGGCCGCGTGCCCCAACGTGTCGGTGCTCACGACCTCACGTGAGCCGCTGCGCCTGCCGACGGAACGTGTGTGGCAGCTCGCGCCCCTCGCGGTTCCCGGCCAGCACGCCAGCAGGGACGAGGTGACACGTTCACCCGCAGGGGCGCTGCTCGTGGCACGGGCACAGACCGCCGAGCCGACCTTCGAGCTGACGGAGGCCAACGCGGCCGCGGTCGCACAGCTGTGCCGCCGCCTCGACGGCATCCCCCTGGCCATCGAGCTGGCGGCCGCCCGCCTGCGCGCGATCGGGGTCGATGACCTGCTCGCACGGCTCTATCGACGCTTCGAACTGCTCACCGGGGGGCCTCATCGGGAGGACGGGCGCCATCGCACCTTGGAGGCGGTGGTGCGGTGGTCCTACGACGCTCTCGAGCACGAGGAAGCCCGGCTGTTCGAGCGACTCTCGGTGTTCGCCGGCGCGTTCGAACTCGACGCCGTCGAGCGGATCTGCGCACGCCCCCCGATCCGCGAGGCGCAGATCGCCGGGCTCCTCGCGGAGCTCGTCGACAAGTCCATGGTGGTCGTCCAGCACGACGAGGACCGGACGAGGTACCGGCTCCTCGACACCCTCCGGGAGTTCGGCGCGGAACGGCTCGAGGAACTGGGCGAGACGCAGCACCTGCAGCAGTCACACGCCTCCTACCACGTCGCCTTCGCCGAGGAGATCGGCCCCCACGTCCGCGGCGCGGACGAGCGCACCGCCCTGAGTCGGATCGACGGCGCGATCGACGATCTCCGGGTCGCGCACGCCTGGCTCGTGGAGCGGAGCGCCGTCGACGAAGCCCTCCGACTCCCCGTAGCGCTGCGTGACTACATCGGCCACCGGCAACGCGATGAGATGTTCTGGTGGACCGAACGTGCGCTGGAACTGCCGGACGCGGCCGCACGGGCCGCCTACCCCGCGGCACTCGCCACCGCCGCCCGCGGCGCGACGCGCCGGGGCGACCTCGAACGCTCCCGGCGCTACGCCGAAGCCGCGCTCGCCGAGGTGGAGCCCGTCAGCCTGACGGCGACCTGGGCCATGCAGGCGCTCGCGACGACCGCGCTGTACGAAGGGCGGCTGGAGGACGTACTGACCCTGACGGGAAACTGGCCTGGCCTCCCGAACGATCCAGGTGAGGACCACTACCGCGCCATGAACTCGATGCTGCGGGTGCTGGCGCACACCTACCGAGGTGATGGCGCCTCCGCCGCAGTGGAAGCCGACGCGCTGCTCGTGGCAGCCCGCAACTCTCGCAACGACACGGTCCTTGCCTACGCCCTCTACAGCCAGGGAGAGGCGCTGCTCGAGACGGACCCGGACGCGGCGCGCTCCCACCTCGAGGGCGCCATCGAGGCAGCTCGCCGGGTCGAGGGCCGAGCCGCAGCCGGCATCGCGATGGTCTCACTGGCCTCGCTGCACGGTCGGACGGGCGAAGAGGAGCGCGCCATCGACCTGTTCGCCGAGGTGATCAGCCACTGGCGCCGGCTCGGGGACTGGACGCACCAGCTGACGACGCTGCGCAACCTTGTCGAACTGCTCGTACGGGTCGGCGCCGACGAGTCTGCCGCTCTGCTGCACGGGGCGGTGCGGGACGCCGCGCCACCGAGCTTCGGCGACGAGGCTGCCCGCATGGACGACGCCTGGGCGCAACTCGAGGAGCGATTGGGGCCCGATACCGCCGCTGACCTCGCCAACCGTGGCCGGCAGTTGCGTTCGCCCGAGGTGGTCGACACCGCACTGGCCATCCTCGCCGAGCTCACCGCAGAGTGACCGGGACCGCGCGGGGCGAGCGATCGCCGGCGCATCGCCGGGGCTATATTGACAAACGTCGATGGATCCCGTAGCGTCACCGGTACATCGACGTACATCTATCTATGAGGTGGTGTCATGCGCAAGACACGCGAGCGGCGACTGACCCGATGGCTGCGGCGGGTGGAGTTCTGTGACCGCTGCGGACAGGTCTGCACACCCGGATGCCGCGCGACGGCAGCCCGGACGGCAGCCGTGGAGCGCCGCCTCGCTGTGGGGCCGCTGTGGTGAGCGCGGCGGACACGGCCCCGGCGGCCTGCTGCGCGCCGCTCGGCACGCCGAGCATGACCGATGAGGAGGTCACGGCGACGGCGACGCTGTTCAAGGCGCTCGCCGACCCGCAGCGGGTGCGCATCGTCAACCTGCTCGCCGGCGCGTCGGCGGCCGTCTGCGTGTGCGACCTCACCGAGCCGCTCGGGATCAGCCAGCCGACGGTCAGTCACCACCTCAAGAAACTCGTCGCCGCCGGGCTCCTCGAGCGGGAGCAGCGCGGCACCTGGGCCTACTACTCGCTGAACCACGACGCGATGCGCCGACTGGCGGACGTCGCCGATCTACAAGGACCACCGCGATGACGACCACCGACCGCCACGCGCCCGACGACGAGCTGCTCGAGCGTGTCCGGCAGCGCTACGCCGCCGCAGCCACTGCTGTGGCCGGTGACGGCTGCTGCGGTGACCAGGCGGCGACCGGTTGCGCCGAGACGGAGGACGCCGCCGACGCCGGTGCAGGGTTCGGCGCGGACCTGTACGGCACCGACGACCAAGCGGCGATCCCCGAGGCCGCGACCCTGGCGAGCCTCGGTTGCGGCAACCCGACCGCCGTCGCCGAGCTGTGCGAGGGCGAGACCGTCCTGGACCTCGGATCGGGCGGCGGCATCGACGTCTTGCTGTCCGCCCGCCGCGTCGGCCCGACCGGGTTCGCCTACGGCCTGGACATGACCGACGAGATGCTCGACCTCGCATGGCGCAACGCGGCCGATGCTGGCGCAGACAACGTCGCGTTCCTCAAGGGGCACATCGAGCAGATCCCGCTCCCCGACGCGAGCGTCGACGTGATCATCTCCAACTGCGTCATCAACCTCTCGATCGACAAGCCCGCCGTGTTCGCCGAGATGGCCCGCGTGCTGCGGTCAGGTGGCCGGGTCGGCGTCAGCGACGTCGTCGCCGAGGACCGACTCTCCCCAGCCGAGCGAGCGGAGCGCGGCAGCTTCGTCGGCTGCATCGCCGGCGCCCTCTGCATCACGGAGTACCGGGACGGGCTCGAGGCCGTCGGCTTCACCGACGTCGACATCACCTTCACCCACGAGGTCGCGGACGGCCTGCATGGCGCGATCGTCCGCGCCCGCAGGTCCGCCTGACCGACCGCTCGGACGACCAGCGGCAGCGCGACGCAGGGTCGGTTGCACCTCACCGTTATGCGCGCAGCCCGAACGCAGCCAGAGCGCAACCGCGCTCGGCCATCGTCGCTCCTGTCATGCACGACGCCCCCGACCACCACCGTCGGGAGCGCGGCGAGAGAGGGAGCAACGATGAGCATCGATCACACCACGCTCGATCCGGAGCGGGTCGAGGAGTTCCAGGGCCTCGCGGTCGCCGAGGCAGCAGCCGCCGAATCTGCGGCGTGCGTCTACCTCGGCGACGTCCTGGGCCTGTACGAAGCCCTGGCCGGCGCCGGTCCGCTGACCTCCGCGGAGCTGGCCCGGCGCACCGACACCCACGAGCGCTACGTGCGGGAGTGGCTCGCGAACCAGGCCTCCGGTGGCTACGTCACCTACCACGCCGACGACGACACCTTCGAGCTTCCCGACGAGCACGCGGCCGTGCTGGCCGACCCCGACAGCCCCGCCTACGTCACCGGGATCTTCCCGATCATCGCCGCCGCCTGGGCCAGCGCCGATCGCGCGGCCGAGGCGTTCCGCACAGGCGAGGGCATCGGGTGGCACGAGCACGACCCACGACTGTTCACCGGCGTCGAGCGCATCTTCGCACCGCTCTACCGCCACCAGCTCGTCCAGGACTGGATCCCCGCGCTGGATGGGGTCCACGACCGGCTCACCGCCGGCGCGAGGGTCGCCGATGTGGGCTGCGGCCATGGCGCGTCGACGATCGTGCTCGCCGAGGCCTACCCCAACTCGCGCTTCACCGGCTTCGACTCGCACTCTGCCTCGATCGCGGCCGCATCGAAGGCGGCCGCCGACGCCGGCGTCGGTGACCGGGTCGGCTTCGAGGTCGCCGCCGCCGAGACCCTGCCGGGTCGCGACTACGACCTCGTGTGCTTCTTCGACTGCCTCCACGACATGGGCGACCCGGTCGCGGCAGCGCGTCGCACGCGGGAGGCGTTGGCCGACGACGGCACGCTGCTCGTGGTCGAACCCCAGGCTGGCGACGGCCTCAGCGAGAACCTCAACCAGATCAGCCGGCTGTTCTACGCCGGGTCGGTGTTCCTGTGCACCCCGAGCTCGCTGTCGCAGGACGGCGCGATCGGCCTCGGCGCCCAGGCCGGCCCGACCCGGCTCCTGGACGTCCTGGGTCAGGCCGGCTTCGGCGAGCGGCGGGTCGCCACCGAGACGCCCTTCAACCTGATCCTCGAAGCTCGCCCCTAGCCGACCGGTCACGACCGAACACGACCGACCCAAGGAGGACGACGATGTCGAGCCCGACCATCACCGACCACGCGACCCTCGCAGAGCACTACCGCGATGCCGTCGAGCGTGAGGACCTGGCGACCCTGGCGACGCTGTACCACCCGGACGTCCTGTTGGACGCCCACGTGCCCAACTGGCGCTTCCAGGTGGTCGGCCGCACCGAGGTAGCGCGCTTCACCGGGGCGGCGCTACCCGGACCCGGGCGGTTCACGCGCTTCGAGACGGAACCGACCGCCGG
>PWTE01000243.1 GCA_003563915.1 Nitriliruptoraceae bacterium | reverse complement strand
GGGGCAGTGGTGGCGTTCGCGGTGGACGCCGAGATCGCCGGTCTAGACATCCGCATCCTCGGCTACATCATCATGATCGTCGGTGTGATCGGTCTCGTCTTCGGCCTGACGGTGCGGCGGCGCGGGCAAGATGTGGATCGCGCAGATCCTGATGGCCAGACGAAGCCCTAGCCACGACCGCGCCGAGGATGGGAACGATCGTGTTCGTATGGAAGGGCCGCTGTGGGCCCTTCGAATTGGATTTGTCCGACCACACGTTCGTGCCGTCCACGATCTCGCGGCTTCTCGCCGACCACCTGTCGGTGAACCCGGACGACACCATGATCGAAGTCGGCTGCGGTTCCGGGGTCCTGGCGATCATCGCGGCCAAGTTGGGGGCGGGACGAGTCGTGGGCGTGGACACGACTCCGGACGCCGCCGAGGTGGCCACACGCAATGCGCGGCGGTTGGGCGTGGCCGACGTGACCACCTTCTACCACGGCGACCTCTTCGACCCGCTGCCGCGAGACCTCCGCGCGGATCTGATCATCGGCGACGTGTCGGGTATCCCGGATCCGGTGGCTCGTGTCAGCGGCTGGTTCCCCGACGGCACGGGCGGGGGCCCGCGGGGCTGCGAGCTGCCCATCCGCATGCTCGAGCAGGTCCCCGATCGGCTGGCCCCTGATGGCCGGGTGCTGTTGCCGACGGGCTCGCTGCAGGACGAGTCGGCCATCCTCACCACAGCGCGTTCGATCTTCCAGCGGCTCACCAAGCTGGAGGAGCGTCGGGTGCCGCTGACGTCGGCCCTGTCCTCCGCGCCGGAGCTGCTGCGGCTGGCGCGCGACCGGGTCGTGGATGTCACCCGTCGCGGCTCCCGCCTGCTGTTCGACGTACGCATCTGGGAATGCGCACAGGGACATCCTGACCGGGCTTCGAGCGGCTCAGCGCCCCCCATCGCGGATCGCTAGCCATCCCGACGTCCGCTGACGGCCCAGGCCTCGCCCTGGATCGGTGAGCCATCGACCCCTGCCTCGAACCCGGAACCCCACCGTCAACCGGGGCCCGGGTGCACGATGACCTCGATCTGTTCGGGTGACTCCAGCACCTGCAGCGTCCCGTCTTCGAGGTGGAGGCTGAGCTTGCCACCTGCCAGCGGCATGCCTTCCACGGTCAATCGAGCGAAGGGCGCCGGGTCCATGGGCTGGAGGTGGAGCACGCCGGCGGGCACGTCAGGCTCGATGCCGAGAACAGCACGCAGCGCCAGCATCGCGGCACCCGCCGACCAGGCCTGCGGGCTGCAGGCGCTCGGGTAGGGCAGCGGTCGGGTGCCGTCGGTGCGCTGCTCGCCGCCGAACAGCTCGGGGAGGCGGTACCCGAGGTGGTCACCTGCGGCGATCAATCCGTGGAGGAGGTGGCTGGCCGTGCTGGCGGCGCCGACCCGAGCGAGTCCGTCGATCGCGATGGCGGTGTCGTGCGGCCACACCGACCCGCCGTGGTAGGACAGCGGGTTGAACCGTGGTGAGCTGCTGCTGAGGGTGCGCAAGCCCCAGCCGGAGTCCATGTCCGGCCGCGCGAGCCGTTCGGCGACCGTCTTCTCCTGCCAAGGCTCGAGGATGCCGGTCCCGAGCAGATGCGCCGCATTCGAGGTGATCGCGTCGACCTGGCGACCTGAGCCGTCGAGCGCAAGCGCCGGGAACCCCCCATCGACATCATCGACCCAGAACTCGGTCTGGAAGCGCGCCCGGAGACGGTCGGCCCATCGACGCCACTCCGCTCCTCCCGGACGGCCGTGGGCGTCGAGCATCGCCGCCCCACCGATCGCGGCCCGGTATGCGTAGCCCTGCACCTCGCACAACGCGATCGGCGCGTCGGCCAGGGTCCCGTCAGCGAACCCGATCCCGTCTTCGGAGTCCTTCCACCCCTGGTTCGACAGCCGGCCGTCACCGAACGCGGCATAACGCAGGAACCCGGTGCCGTGGGGATCGCCGTCGTCCCGCATCCACGACAGCGCGCGTTCAGCGTGGGGCAGGAGCGCCTCGACCGACGACGCGTCGAGCCCCCACCGCCATGCCCGTTCCAACGTGGTCACGAACAGCGGGGTCGCGTCGATCGTGCCGAAGTACCGCGGCGGGAGGTCGCCACGGACGACCTGTGGGCCGTGACGAACCTCGTGAAGGATCTTGCCGGGTGCCTCCTCGGTCACCGCATCATGCCGTTCGCCCTGGTGGCGAGCCAGCAGCTGCAGTGTCTCACCCGCGACCTCGACGCCGAGCGGCAAGGCCATCATCGCGCTCCACAGCGCGTCCCGGCCGAACAACGTCAGGAACCAGGGGGTACCCGCCGCGAAGTACCGGTTCTCCTGCTCGCGTACCAGCAGCGAGTCCAGATCCCCCATGGAGCGCTCGATCAGCTGCTCGAAGCGCACGTCGCTACACGAGATCCGCGGCCGCGCCAAGGACCCCACACCTTGAGCCGCTGCACGTGGGCTGGCCGAGGCCGCAATGGGCACCTCATGGTACGCCGGGCTGCCGGGCCGAAGGGTCATCTCGACCTCCCAGGACCCCTGCGGCGGAAGGAGCAGCTCCCAGCTCATGGTCCCATCGACTTCGTCGTCGGGCATCGGGACGATCCCGAGGAGCGCAGACTCCACGGCGGCGTCGCTGTCGAAGCGCAGGCCACCTTCGACCAGGTGGCCGGTCGAGGCTGGCGGGTGTCGACCGTGCTTGACGTCGAAGATGTAGGCGAAGTCCGCAGCGGCTTGGAGACCGACCTGGAACTCGACCGGGTCCACACCGTGGTTGGTGACCCGAATCTGTTCCTGCCAGACATCGGTGACCGCGCGCCGGCGTTCGACCAGCAGCGTCGGGTCGGGAGCTGCGCCCACGTGGGCGCAGGCACTGAACCGGGCAGCCCCCGGGCCCAGCGGATAGCCGCCGAGCGCATGGGGCTCCTGGCCGTTCAGCGTCAGCACCAGCGCGCTCAGGATCCTCGTATCCTCCACGAAGACTCCATCGCCGTACGGGCCGGGTCGTATCTGCCCGCTGGCCGTCGACAGGCAGAAGGTCCGCCCGCTCACGCAGGTGACCTCGCCGTGCGGTCCGACGGACTGTGCCGCCACGACCATCAGGTCTGCGCCACATCGAGCAGCTCACCAGGCCGACGCGGTGCGTCGATGGTGATGGGCCGACGGCCATCTTGTCTGCGATCCCACTCGCTCGGCTGCCGGCGCAACAGCGCCGGGGTGCGATCGCTGGTCCGAGGCCGCAGGTGCTGTTGGGTCACGTCGGCGAACACGACCTCGTAGCCGGCGACCATCGCTGCGCTCGAGAAGTGCTCGACGACGTGGGCCCGGCACATGGCCCGGTCGAGGCTGCCCGCGCTTCGGACGGCCGCCACGAAGGCATCGAGGTCGTCGGGCGGCACGAGCACCCCGGTCCGACCGGAGTCGATGACCTCTAGACTCGCGCCCGCGGCGTAGGCGATGACCGGGGTGCCCACCGCCATGGATTCCACCATCACCAGGCCGAAGGGCTCCGGCCACGCGATCGGGAACAGGGTCGCCTCCGCACCGGACATGATGTCGATCGCGTCCTGCTTGGTGCCGTTGCGCACCACCTCAACGTCGGCGCCCTCGAGCAGCGGTGCGACGTGCTCGTCCCAGTACATCTGCTCCGCAGGCTCGTTGATCTTCACGGCCATCTTCAGGTGCCGGCCCAGCAGCCTTGCGACGTGCACCGCCACCTCTGGGCCCTTCTCGAGGTTGGCCCGACCGACGAAGGCGAGGTGGCGGTCGGCATCGGGTTCGGCGCGGAAGGGGTGCTCGGTGAGGCTGATGCCGTTGTGCACCATGTGGCCCACCGTCACGTCATGGGGGGCGCGGGAGCGCTGGTCGTCGCTGATCGCGACGCGGTGGAGAGCATCCCCGATCGAGCGGTGGAAGACCTCGACCTCCGGTGTCCAGGGGCCATGCAGCGTGTGTACGACCGGTGGTCCGTCCAGCAGCGCCCCGAAGGCAGCACCGGTGAAGCCCGAGTGGTCGTGGATCACATCGAACGCGGCGCGGCGGTGGTAGCCGTTGACGACGTGGATCAGCTCATGGCAGGTTGACCCGAGCTCGGCGCTAGGAGGCACGTCGAAGACGTTCCGGACGGTGGCCTTCGAGGTCGAGCCTCCGCTAGCGAGCAACGTGACATCGTGGCCGGCGTCGACCAACCCGTCGGCGAGTTGGGCGACCACCTGCTCGATGCCGCCGTAGCCGGTCGGTGGGACGGTGAACCAGGGCGGAGCGATCTCCAGGATGCGCATAGCGGCCTTCACGGGTCATGACCGGACGCTCGGCGGCGTCCAGATCGGCGATCCCACGAATGCTGCTGGCGGCGCCGGTGCTACACACAGGTGGGTGCGACGACTCGGGCAGGAGGCCCAAGAGCGGCCATCGCCGTGCCAGCGTACTGCACGCACGGCTGGACGTCCGGCCGCCCTAGGGACGGCGCTCAGCGTGATCGTCCTGAGCGGTTCCCGCAAGGGACACGGGCATGCACAACCGCGGTCTCGAGCGGGCAGCGGAACTGGCCGTCGAGATCGGCGAGGCGCAGCGGCGTGAGATCGCCGAGATGGACTGGCTGATCGACGACATTGCGCAGAACGGTGTTTGCCGACACCCCCGAGAGGCCGACGCACGGCCCGTTCCGGTCTTCGACGAGCCCGCCGACCGTCAGTGTCCCGGCGATCTGGACGACATGCCTCGCCCACGCAAGGCACGTCAGTGACGAGCTGTCATCCTCGACGGCTACCGGCGGCAGCTCCGCCTCTACGTCCTCCCCCACCTCGGCCACGTCCCGCTGCGGTCGCTACGGGTGAAGCAGATTGAGGACGTGTTCGAGAAGCTGCTCACCGACGGCCGTGCCGAGTGCGCGGCGGGCTGTCCACCAAGACGTGCTGGAGGTCCACGTGCTGCTCCGGCAGATCCTCGACGACACTGTCACGCGCGGGCTACCGGCCATCACCCGGCCCGCCCCGGCATCGGCGCCTGTCGATCACCCCGGACGATAAGGGCTGTCAACGGCCGCATGCAGCCCTCCAGCGGCAAGACCGCCAACGCCGCCAGGACCATCGATCTCGACGACCGCACCGTCGCTCTCCTCGGCGACTTCGGGAGCTCGAGCGGGTTGACGTCCATGACCTTGCCCTGGTCGAACCCGACGGGGGGTCGTCTCATCTACCGGAGCTCCCTCCCGCAGCGGACGAGGGCAGGCGGGCCTGGAAGGTGTTCCCGGCGTCGGCGGCCACGGCAGGGACAAGGAGGAGCTCACCTCCGTGCGCCTGCGCATAGCGGCGCGCGAGGTAGAGGCCCAACCCGGCCCCGTCGACGTCGTGGGCGCGACGTTCGTAGCGTTCGAAGATCTGCTCGGCGTGCTCGGGGGCGACGCGGTGACCCCGGTCCCGGACCTCCAAGACGATCTCGTCGCCCTCTCGGTGGGCGGTCACGACCACCATCAGACCGCGGGGACAGTACTTCGCGGCGTTCGACAGCAGCGCGTACAGCAGCTGGCGGACCCGGGCAGGGTCGAGGTCGACGATCAGCTCGTCCGGTACGACAGCTCGGGTCTGATGCTTCGCGAGCAGGGTCTGGCTCAGGTCATCGACCCAAGTCGCAGACCAGGCGCGCGAGGTCGACCCGCTCACGTTGCAGCCTGACGCCGCGCTCCACCGCGAGGTCCCGGAAGCGGCGCGACTGCAGCTCGACAAGCTGCAGGTTGCGAAGCGCGGTCTCCAGCAGCCCACGCTCGCCATCCGCGTCACGGGCCTCCATAGCCTGATCAAGGAGGCGAAGTGTGGCCCCCACGACGCTCAACGGCGTACCCATCTCGTGAGCCACCGACGCAGCGAGCGCCTCGAAGTCTCGCGATTCCACCGACACTCAGGCTCCCAGCGAAGCCGCAGTCAGGGACAGCTCCTCGAACAACGTACGGGCCGCACAGGCATGTCGCCACGGCCGGATGATGGCTCCGTGGCGTGATGGCTTCCTCGTCGCTGCTGATGGCAGCAGGCCCGCTGATGACTGGCTCGTCGAGTTCGACGCCAAGCCTGCGGCCGAGATCATCGCGGTCGTGACGGCGGTACGGGACGCCCCGCCGCCAGCCTTCGCCGGTGGTGACAACAAGTGGGAAGCGATGCACGGCGACATGGCCGGCATCTATGAGGTGTCGGTGCCGCCAAGGTGGTCAGCTGCACCGGCTGTTCTGTCTGCTCGACCGCAACCATCCCGACGAACCTGCGCTGGTGATGCTCGACGGTAACTCCAAGCCGAACCGAACCGCGATGCCCGAGTCCGTCTACCGGCGGGTCCGTGAACGCCGCGACGCGTACCACGCGGGTCGCAGCGTCGACTTCAGCTAGCGGTGAGCATCTGTTCGAAGGAGGTCTGTTCGCGAATCTCGATGCGCAGACCCAACGCCTCGGCGATCGACATCATCGTGGCGAAGGTCGGGTTGGCTGACGAGGAGGTGAGCAAACGCCGAAGGGACGCAGCGTTCAGGTGCGCGCGAACGGCCAACTCCTCGCGCGTCCAGCCAAGGTCACTGAGCCGGTCGAGGACGACGTTCACGACGTCATCGAACGCGCGGATCTCGGCCTGCTCCGCCTCGACTGCAGCAGCGAATCCCGGCTCGCGTCGGTCCCGTTCCTCGATCACCCGGTCGAGCGCGCTCATCCCACCTCCAAAGCTCCTGTTGCACAAATGCTACAGCAGGCTGGAGGTCCAGGCAACGCCTGACCATCGGCCCCGGGGCTGCAGAGATCGGCGAGCCCATCGCTGAGGTGGAAGGCTGGCTCGCCCGCATGGCCACCGCCGGCTACGAACTCGATGAGCACGGACGGGTCGGGAGCGCCGCACTGACCCTGCGCTCGACGGCCCACCGGCTACGCGTGCGCGGCAACGACCCGACTTCGAACCCGGCCCTCATCGCACGTTCCGTGGCGCCGTGCGAGGTGGAGCTGAATCTCGTCCCGCCAGCGCGGAGGTCACAGGCGCAGATGCAGAGATCCTGCATAGCGGCGCCCCGGC
>PWTE01000065.1 GCA_003563915.1 Nitriliruptoraceae bacterium | reverse complement strand
CGGCGATCCTGCTGATCGTCGCCGCGCTTGACGAGCCCACCCTCCAGGCGCTCCACGACGAAGCCGACGCCGCTGGCCTGGACGTCCTCGTCGAGGTCCACGATGACGCCGAGGTCGCCGCGGCCCACCGCATCGGGGCCCGGATCGTCGGCGTCAACGCGCGGGACCTGCGGACCTTCGAGCTGGACCGCGACGCCTTCGCCCGGCTGCGTCCGACGCTGCCCGCCGGCTGCCTGGCCATCGCCGAGTCCGGGGTCCGCAATCCCGACGACGTCCGGCGCGCCGCAGCGGACGGCGCGGACGCCGTGCTCGTCGGCGAGTCGCTCGTCACCGCGCCAGACCCACAGGCCGCCGTCGCCGCCCTGGTCGCGGCCGGCCTTCCCTCCACCGACCCCGCCCGCTGACCGTCCGATGAGACCTACCACCTCGAGGCGCCCATGAGCACCACCGAGCTGCCGACCACGACCGCCGCCGAACGCGCGGACGACGCCGTCCGTGAGGGCTACTTCGGCCCCTTCGGCGGCCAGTACGTCCCCGAGGCGCTGTCCGGTGCCCTCGCCCAGCTGGTCGACGCGTGGCACGACGCCCAGGCCGACCCGGCCTTCCACGAGGAACTCGACGCCCTGCGTCGCAACTACGGCGGCCGCCCGACGCCGCTGTACCACGCGGCGCGGCTCTCCCAGGAGGCCGGCGTCGAGGTCTGGCTCAAGCGCGAGGACCTGGCCCACACCGGGTCGCACAAGCTCAACAACGTCGTCGGCCAGGCGCTGCTGACCAAGCGGATGGGCAAGCCCCGCGTGATCGCGGAGACCGGCGCCGGCCAGCACGGCGTCGCTACCGCGACCGCCGCCGCCCTGTTCGGCCTGGACTGCACCGTCTACATGGGCGCCGAGGACGTCCGCCGCCAGCGCCTCAACGTCGTCCGGATGCAGCTGCTCGGCACCGAGGTCGTGCCCGTCGACAGCGGCACCCGGACGCTCAAGGACGCGATCAACGAGGCGATGCGCGACTGGGTCACCAACGTCGACGACACGCACTACCTGATCGGCTCGGCGATGGGACCCCACCCGTTCCCGACGATCGTGCGCGAGCTGCAGAAGGTCATCTCCGTCGAGTCGACGCAGCAGTTCGCCGAGCAGGCCGGCGGGCTGCCCGACGCGGTCATCGCCTGCGTCGGCGGCGGTTCCAACGCGATCGGCTCCTTCGCCGAGTGGATCGACGTCGACGGTGTGGCCCTGATCGGCGTCGAGGCAGCCGGTGAAGGGGTCGGCTCGGGCCGCTCGGCCGCGACCATCACCGAGGGCCGCGAAGCCGTCCTGCACGGGTCCCGCTCCATCGTGCTGGTCGACGACGACGGGCAGGTCAAGCCGGCCCACTCCGTCTCCGCGGGCCTCGACTACCCGGGCGTCGGACCGGAACACGCCTGGCTCGCGTCCTCGGGACGGGGCCGGTACGTCAGCGCGACCGACGACGACGCGCTGCTCGGGTTCCGCCGCACCTGCGAGCTCGAGGGCATCATCCCCGCCCTGGAACCCGCCCACGCCGTTGGTTGGCTGCTGCGTCACGGCCGCGCCGAGCTCGGTGACGGGGCCCGGGTCGTGCTGACCATGTCGGGTCGCGGCGACAAGGACGTCGACGAGGTCGTCGAGGTCGCCGGCTGGGACGTCGGCGTCGCGAAGGCCTTCGGTGAGCATGCGGGGGAGGGGTCCGCGTGAGCGCCCCGGTCGCCCAGCCCACCACCGGTCCGGCGCGCATCCAGGCCGCCTTCGACCGCGCCGCCGCCGAGGACCGCGCCGCCCTGATCGTCTACCTCACCGCCTGCTACCCGGACGCCGACACCTCCCGCGCCTGCTTCGAAGCGGCGGTCGAGGCCGGCGCCGACATCCTGGAGATCGGCATCCCCTTCTCCGATCCGATGATGGACGGGCCGGTGATCCAAGCGGCCAACCAACACGTGCTGGACGCCGGCTACCGGGTCAGCGACCAGCTGGAGCTGGTGGCCTCCCTCGACCACCTCGACGTCCCCAAGCTGGTCATGACCTACGTGACCATCGCCGACACGCGCGGGTACGCGGCCTTCGCCGACGAGCTGGCCGACGCGGGGCTGTCCGGCGTGATCCTCCCGGACCTGCCGGTCGCCGAGGCCGATGCGTGGCTGGCCGAGGCGACGCGGCGGGACCTGGCGACGGTGTTCCTGGCCTCGTCGGTGTCGACCGAGGAGCGGCTGGACGCGATCGCCGCGACGTCCAGCGGGTGGGTCTACGCGACCGGTCTGCTGGGGGTCACGGGGGTCAAGAGCGTCGCGACGGACGTCACCCGGGAGCTGGTGGCGCGCGTCAAGGCGCGCACCGACCAGCCGGTCGCGGTCGGCATCGGTGTCAAGGACCGTGCGTCGGCGGCCGAGGTCGCGGCGTACGCCGACGGCGTGATCGTCGGCTCGTCCGTGGTGCGCGCGGCGGGGGAGGGGGACCCGGCGGGAGCGGCCGACCGGGTCGGCGCCCTCGTGCGCACGCTGCGGGAGGGTGTCGCGCGCCCCTGAACACGCGCGTGCTCTGACCGCACGCGACCGCTGGACCTGCGTGGTTGCGGCTCAGATCCTCGGGCTGCGCCTTGCGACGCACGTGGTCACCCGTACGGTGGTGACGTGCGGTGCGCCACGGGGCCGTGACGGCGCGAGGGCACGCTCGGGCTCCGCCGCGCATTTGACACCTACGAGTCAACTCGTAGGTTCGTAGAGAACGCTCCCGAACCTTCCTGAGGAGGAACCGTGAAGTTCGCATCGCGCAAGCGATCACGCTTCTGGTCACTGCTCGCCGCGATGGGCGCCTTGGCGCTCATCGTCGCGGCCTGCGGACCCGAGGCAGACGATGACGTGGCAGACGACCCGGCCGAGGACCCGGTCGAGGATCCGGCCGAGGACGAGACCGACGAGGCTCCCGACGAGCCGGCTGCCGAGATCGAGGGTGACATCGAGATGGCCCGGGCCACCTGGGACACCGAGTACATCCTCGCCGAGATCTACTACCAGCTGTTCGAAGAGCTCGGGTACGACGTGACCCACCCGGAGAACAACGAGCTCGGTGCCGAGCTGTTCTACCAGGCGCTCGACCAGGGTGACGTTGACTTCTGGGCCAATGGTTGGTTCCCGCTGCACACCCCGTTCGTCGAGGAGACCGCGAGCGTCGCGCTGGTCGGAGACATGATCCCGGCCGGCGGCTTCCAGGGCTACCTCATCGACAAGGCGACCGCTGACGAGTACGGGATCGAGTCGATCGAGCAGATCGCCGAGGACCCCGAACTGCAGGCGTTGTTCGACTTCCAGGGCGATGGTCGGGCGGACCTCGTCGGCTGTGACGCCGGCTGGGGCTGCTTCGAGGCTATCGAGCAGCACTTCGAGGACGAGGGGCTCGGTGACTCCATCGAGCACGTGAGTGCCCAGTACTCCGTCCTGATGGCCGACACGATCGCACGCTTCGAGCGTGGCGAGCCGGTCTTCTACTACACGTGGACGCCGAACTGGACCGTTGGCGCGCTCGTGCCCGGCGAGGACGTCGTCTGGATCGAAGCGCCGACCCACCCGGACGGTGAGGACCCCGTCGATGGTGTCGAGGGCTGCGTGAACGATCCCTGCGACATCGGCTGGACGGCCAACGACATCAAGGCCACCGCGAACCAGGACTTCCTGGACGCGAACCCGGCAGCCGCTGCGCTGCTCGAGGCCATCGAGATCCCTCTCGCTGATGTCGCTGCGCAGAACCTCCTCATGAACGAGGGGGAGGACAGCCAGTCGGACATCGAGCGTCACGCACAGGAGTGGATCGAGGACAACCGCGATCTGGTCGATCAGTGGCTGGACGCGGCCCGCGCCGCTGCCTGAACGCGAGGCTGATACCGGGACGAGGGGCCCGCACCTGCGGGCCCCTCGTCCCGGTCGAAGGTCGGTACGCCTCAGGCGGTCACGCAGCGCAGCAAGCCCCGGAGATGGTGGTCAGTGTGCTGCGTGCTTGGTGGCCTCGACCCGTACGAGAAGCACGTCTGCGGGGGCTCCCCGGACGAGCTTGGTGCCGGTCGATCCGAGACGGCCTTCGAAGCGCCCCCGACCCGTGGAGCCGACGATGAGCAGGTCGCAGCGCCGTTCGCGGCAGACCTCGATGATGGTCGCTGCGGTTCGGTCGCGGGCCTCGCGGATTAACGGCTTCGCCGGGATGTCGACCGCCTGGAGGGCCTCGACGAGAGGTTTCGTGTTCTCGTCGGCCATACGGCGGTAGTACCGCTCGAGCACCTCATCGAGCGCGGCCGGGCCTTCACGAGGCGCGAGCCGCTCGGCCGCTCGGGCGCCGCCGCCGAGCCCGGTCATCCCCGGTCCGGCTGCTTCGACGATGTCGGCGATGGCCGAACCGCCTTCTCCGCCACCCACCGACGCGAGCTGCTTCAGGAACTGGCGTGGCAGGTTGATCGCGGTCAGGATGATGACGTCATCGCCCGGCTTCCACAGACGTTGCAGATGCCGAACGGTGGCGTCGACCGGTAGCGTTCCATCGGTTGCAACCAGGATCTTCATCGATCCTCCAGGAGGTGCGTCGGAGACGGAGGGGGCTACACGACGCGTCGGGGACAGGACCGTAGAGCGAGGGCCGAGGGGCCGGCCCATACTGAGGACACCGACACCAGGACACTCGGGTGTGCCCCAACGATAGGGGCCGGACACCCACCCATGCTGCTCATCCACCATCGAGAGGACACGTTCGTGGACGCGAAGATCCAACTCCGAGACGTCGTGAAGATCTTCGGACGACAACCACGCGGACGGCCGTTGGAGATGCTGAAGCAGGGTGCCTCCAACGGCGAGGTCCGCGACGAGACGGGTCACGTCGTCGGGGTCAGTGGCGTCTCGCTGGACATCCAGCAGGGCGAGGTCTTCGTCGTGATGGGGTTGTCGGGTTCGGGGAAGTCGACCCTGATCCGGTGCATCAACCGCATCCACGAGGTCACCGACGGTGAGGTCCTGATCGACGACGAGGACATCACCCAGGTCAGTGTCGAGCGCCTGCGTCAGATCCGCCGGCAGAAGACCGCGATGGTCTTCCAGCACTTCGCGTTGTTCCCTCACAAGACGGTGGTCGAGAACGCCGGGTACGGACTCAAGGTCCAGGCGGTGGAACCCTCGGAGCGCCGGGAGCGGGCCATGGATGCGCTCGATCTCGTCGGGCTCGCCGAGTGGGGGGACCGCTACCCCCACAACCTCTCTGGCGGGATGCAGCAGCGGGTCGGCCTGGCACGAGCCCTCGCCACGGACCCGGACATCCTGCTGATGGACGAGGCGTTCTCCGCGCTCGATCCGCTGATCCGTCGGGAGATGCAGAACGAGCTGTTGACCCTCCAGCAGCGGGTGAAGAAGACCATCGTCTTCATCACCCACGACCTCAACGAGGCGCTGCGCGTCGGGTCGAGGGTCATGATCATGAAGGAGGGGCGGGCGGTCCAGGTCGGGACACCGACCGAGATCGTGACCGAACCCGAGGACCAGTACGTCGCCGACTTCATGGCGGACGTCGACCACGCGAAGGTCCTGCCGGCCAGCTTCGTGATGCAGCAGGCGACGACCGCTTCGCCTTCGACCTCCGTCGCGGACCTCAGCGACGAGGTGGACGAGCACGGGGCGGTCTTCATCATCGATGACGAAGGTCGGCCCATCGGCCTGCTCCGGCCACCGGATCTGCGTAGCGGTGCGGGCACCGTGCAGGAGGTGATGTCCGACGACGTACCGAAGGCACGCGACACCGCCGCTATCGCGACGTTGTTCCAGCTGTCTGGTGATGGTCACCACGTTGCGATCGTCGACGAGGAAGGTCGGTTGCTCGGAGCGGTGTCGCCGCTGGACATCCTCGCGACGCTCGGCGAGGTCGAGGTCGTGGACGACCCGCAGTCGGAGGTGCCAGCATGACTCCCCTGGATCTCGTTGCGACCCTGTACGCCTCCTTCTTCGTCCGTGCGGACGAATGGATCGACCGGTACCAGCTGCCGCTGGGTCGGTGGGTCGATCAAGGGGTGCGCTGGGCGAACGACAACATCGGATGGCTCTTCGATGCGATCAAGTGGCCGATCGCGCAGTTGCTGGACAGCACCGAGTGGCTGCTGCAGGTCGTGCCCTGGTACGTCGTGGTCCTGGCCGTGGGTGCGTTGGCGCTCTACCTGAAGGACTGGAAGACCTCGGTCAGCTTCATGGCCCTGTTGGTCTTCATGGGGCTGCTGACCGACGACCTCTGGCGCTTCGCGATGACCACGGTCGCGCAGATCCTGACCGCCGTGGTGATCTGCGTGATCATCGGGATCCCCGTCGGGATCTGGGCGGCCAAGAACGATCGGGTCGAGTCCAGTGTCAGACCGATCCTGGACGCGATGCAGACCATCCACCCGTTCATCTACCTGCTGCCGGTCGCCTTCTTCTTCGGGATCGGCAAGGTCCCGGGCACCATCGCGACCGTCATCTTCGCACTGCCTCCGATGGTGCGCCTGACCAACCTCGGGATCCGGCAGGTCCCGAAGGAGACCGTGGAGGCAGCGAACGCCTTCGGGTCGACCGGTCGTCAGACCCTGCGAGAGGTCCAGCTACCGCTGGCGCGTCCGGCGATCATGGCGGGGCTCAACCAGACGCTGATGCTGTCGCTGTCGATGGTCGTGATCGCGGCGCTGATCGCCGGCGGTGGTCTGGGTCAGTTGATCCTGCGTTCGGTACAGCGGGTGGACATCCCCGAGGCGACCAACTCCGGGATCGCGGTCCTCGTCATCGCGATCATCCTCGACCGCCTGAGCCAGGTGCACAAGGAAGCGCCTGAGTAGTCCATCCCCAGCCTCCACAGGCCGCTCCGGTAGCGGGTCGTCGGTGTCGCACCCACCTGGCAGGGTGCACACCGACAGCCGGGGCGGCCGTCCTCGTCGACGGGATCGACGAAGGGACGCGGGCGTGGCGTGGCCGCGACCGCGGAGGAGCAGCGGCATGGCCCGCCACCGCAGCTGGACCGACGACGACCTGCGACACGCCCTCGACGG
>PWTE01000238.1 GCA_003563915.1 Nitriliruptoraceae bacterium | reverse complement strand
GGGGTCGCGGGACGCGTGAACGTCCTGGCCACGGCGCTGAGCGCGGGCATGACCATCGACGACGTAGCGGAGCTCGACCTGGGGTACGCGCCTCCCTTCGCGCCGGTCTGGGACCCGGTGCTCGTCGCCGCGAACAAGGCCATCGCGGCACGCGAACAGACGCACTCATGAGTGCCGCGCAGCGAGAGGACGAACGTCAGCCGCCGGTGGAGCCGAACTTCGAACCCCTGACGCCGCTCAACTTCCTGGAGCGGGCTCGCCGGGTCCACGCCGATCGCATCGCCGTGCAGGACGGCGAGGTCAGCTTCACCTACGCCCGCTGGTATGAGCGGGCCAAGCGGCTCGGCCAGTTCCTGCTCGATCAAGGGGTCCAGCGAGGAGATCGCGTCGGTGTCCTCGCCTGGAACGGCGAGATGTCCCTGCTCAGCCACTACGCCGTGCCGATGATCGGTGCCCAGCTCGTCCAGATGAACGTGCGGTTGTCGCCTGACGAGATCATCTACATCGTCGGGCACTCGTCGATGCGGCTGCTCCTGTCCTCACCTGACCTCGCGCTCTCGGGGTCGCTCGATGAGGCCTGCCGGCAGGTGATCATCGATGCGGACCTGGATGCCGCCGTCGCCGCGACGGAGCCACTCGCCGACCCCGTGCGGGTCTCGGACGAGCTCTCGGCCATCTCGATCAACTACACCTCGGGAACCACCGGTCGACCGAAGGGCGTGGTCTACCACCATCGCGGTGCCTACCTGAACGCGCTCGCGATGGCTTTGGACCACGGGCTCGACTCCTCCAGCACCTACCTGTGGACGTTGCCGATGTTCCACTGCAACGGGTGGTGCTTCCCGTGGGCCACGATCGCGGTCGGTGCGCGCAACATCGCGATCCCCAAGGTCGACCCGGCCGTGGTCTGGCAGCTGCTCTCCGAGGGTGAGGTGACCCACCTCTGCGGTGCGCCAACGGTCCTGAACATGCTCGCCGAGTCACCAGACGCACGACCGCTCGACCAGAAGGTTCGGCTGCTCACCGCCGGCGCAGCCCCCACGCCGACCATCATCGGCCGGATGGAGTCGTTGGGCTTCGAGGTCGACCACGTCTACGGACTCACGGAGACCTACGGCCCCTTCACGGTGAACGTCGAGAGCCCGCAGGTCACGCCGGACCAGCGTCTCCTGCAACGCTCCCGCCAAGGCGACGCCAACCTGACGGCCGGACACGTCGACGTCTGGGACCCGGAGGGTCGGCCCGTCCCCGCAGACGGAGCCACCTTGGGCGAGATCGTCATGCGAGGCAACGTCGTCATGACGGAGTACCTCCATGACACGGAAGCCACGGAGAAGGCGTTCCGGGACGGGTGGTTCCACTCCGGCGACCTCGGCGTCAAGTACCCCAACGGTCAGGTCGAGTTGCGCGATCGGCTCAAGGATCTGGTCATCTCCGGCGGGGAGAACATCAGCACGGTCGAGGTGGAGCGCGCGCTGGCCTCGCATCCGGACGTCCTCGAGGCCGCCGTCGTGGCCAGGCGCGATGACCACTGGGGCGAGGTGCCCGTGGCGTTCGTGTCCCTGCGCGAAGGATCGAAGGCGACCGGCGACGACCTGATCGAACACTGTCGCGAGCACCTGGCCCGCTTCAAGTGCCCGCGCGACGTGATCTTCCAGGAGCTACCCAAGAGCTCGACCGGCAAGATCCTGAAGACCCAGCTGCGGAACGTCGCCAACGCCACACCGACGAGCAGCTCGTGAGTCCAGGCTGACACCGACCAGGTGACAGACCTCGCCCACGGCGACGACGATCGCAGGGCGCGTTGGCGGCCAGGCAAGGGCGTCTCCGAACGTGGTCCATCCTCATTGCCACGGCGCACAGCCAACACATGGAGCAACAGCGCCTCATCGGTATCACGATGGGCCTGGGCGAGCCCCCCGCCGACAGGGACAGGCGTTGCCGACCGACGTGCCCTGTCACGGCATCCGCATCCGGGATCCGCGCCGAGACTCCCGAGGACGCAGAACGTCGGGAGCTCGTCGAGGGGTGGCTCAACCTGCACGGCCGGTTGGTCGACGATCCAGCGACCCCCGTGGCGCGACAGTCGTCCCGCCCGTTCCACGGCGACGCGGTCCGTGAGCTCGTCCCCGCCCTCGCCAACTCCCGGGAACGTCACCCAGGCCAGGTCCACACCACGCCGCTGGACGTCGCCTTCGACGGAGCGGTCTGCCAGCCCGACGTCTTCCGGCTGCCACACGCGAGGCACACCGATCGATGACCGCTGCCACCACGGTTATCACCGGTACCTCTCTCGTAACACATGGAGGCAGATCGTGGCCGAGAGCACCTTCACGTTCCGCGTCGATGACGAGCTCAGGTCCGCGTTCGCCGAGGTGGCGGCGAACCAGGAGCGCACAACAGCTCAGTTGCTTCGTGTCCTCATGAAGGACGCGGTGCATCGCGACCGGGAGCTCCGAGAACACGACCGCTGGTTCCGCGGCGAGATCGAACACGCGCTCAGCGAAGCCGATGAGCCGGCCACGCCACGACTGGCTCACGGGTCGGTCCGTTCCAGTTGGCAGCAGCAACGCGCAACCATCGACGAGCAGGCCACAGGCCGTCCTGCGTGAGGGTCGAGTGGCTGCCCGAAGCTGCCCGCAACCTCACCGCGCAGCTCGAGTGGATCGCCGCGCGTGCCCGGAACGCGAGAGCTGGTGGTCGTGGGCACTCCCCATGTCGTGATCTACCGGCTCGAGCCCGACGTCGTGCTGGTACTGCGGGTCCTCCACGGAGCCCAGAGCCGGCCACCCACGTGAGCCAGGGCCGCGACCACGTCGCGAGGGGGGATCCTGCTCCCCGACGGTCTGCGGTGACCTGAGCCGAGGCAGTTGACCCAGCGAGCACCTCACCGTGTTGCGCGGTTGCGTCGGCGCAGCGGGTGGAGACGACGCGCAGGGTGGCGGTACAGCATGCGGTGGAACTCGCGGGTCGCGGTTGTCGCTCGAAGGTCCAGCGGTCCGGAGGCGATGACCTCCTCGCCATCGAGGTGCAGGTAGCCGGCCACCGTATCGGCGACCCCGCCGCCGCGTGCCTCGGCGTACCACGTGGCCGTCCACACGCTGGTCGAGGGTGGGCGCAGGACCTCGTCGATCTCGTTGCCGTCCTCGTCGTAGACCATCTCCCAGGAGGGCTGCGGGCGCGGCAACGTGGCGCCGAACACCCACGGGGTGTCGATCGCAGCGACCTCGCGCCGGACGAGCCCCACGAGCCAGTCGAGTTGCCCGCAGCCATCCTCGTCGTAGCGGCGGAGCAGGTGCCCGTCGGAGGTGAAGGCGACGGCCAGCGGCCGGTCGTGGGGCCACGAGGCCGCCAGCGCGTCCCCGATCCGCGCATCGACCCAGCGGTCGAACCGGGACCGCGCCTCGGGACCGGCGGTGCCGATCGGACCCGCGAGCTCCAGGGTCACACGGTGGGCACGTGTCGGGGTCGCGAACGCCTCGGGCACGAGGTGCTCGGCGAAGCTCGCGAGGATCTCGTTGGTGATGGTGTCGTCGTCCATGCTGCCTCCGCTCGGAACGGGCCGGACCCAGCTCCGGCCGGGTGGAGAGCCACCTTCGCATGCACCCGTGACAGCGCGGGGGCCGCCATCCACAGCTGACGACCCGAGGCGCCCGACGACCAGGATCAGCCCTTACCGAAGGAAAGGGTGGTGCGCTTCGCTAGTCGCGCTGCTTCTTCACGACGATCGCGGTGACCGCCGCGATACCGGCCACCAGCAGGGCGATGAGGCCCTTCTTGCTGCCCTTGTCGGGCTCAGGCAGGTCATCGACCTGATCCGCGGCGGCGGCGCTGAGCTCCTTGCCCTTCTTCCCGGCCTGCTTGGCCAGCTCGTCGGCCTGCTTCGTGAGCTCGTCGAGCTGCTTCGAGGCCGAGGAACCGAGCTTCTTGCCCTTCCTCCCGGCCCGCTTGCGCAGCTTCTGGGCCTGCTTCTCCAGCTTCGCGATCCTCTTGGAGAGACGCTTCGCCATCGGTACTCCTCGTGTCGAGGGCGTTGGGACGAGGTTAACCGGGCCTCGCGCCGATGGCTCCCGAGACACAGCTGCTCGGGTCCGAGGCACTGGCCGTGCTGGCCCGCGGACCAGACGTTGTGCAGGAAGTCACCGGCTGTAGCATCGACCGCATGGACGAGGTTCGAGTCGCGCTCGAGACGCTCCGCGACCTGCCAGACGCGGAGCTGGACCGTCTGTGCCGTCGCCACCAGGTGCGGGTCCTGACCGTCTTCGGGAGTGCGACGGATGCGTCGATGCCGGCTCCCCAGGACCTCGACATCGGTGTCGTGTTCGAACCGGGCTCCGGGCACGACGTCCTCGGACTGTTCGAGACCCTCGTCGCGGCGCTCGGCACCGAACGTCTCGACATCCTCAACGCGGAGCGCGCCTCGGAGACCGCTCGGTACCGCGCCATCGCCGAAGGAGAGCCCCTCTACGAGAGCGAACCGACCGCCTTCGCGAACGCGTACGCCGCGGCGGTGATGCTCTACCTCGACACCGCCCGGTTCCGCCACGAAGCGCTGGCACATCCAGGGCCATGACGCCTCCCCGCTTGGACGTCGACGCCTGCCAGGAGAAGCTCGCCCTGCTGGCCGACCTCGTCGCCGACCTCGATCGATACCTCGACGTCACGGGCGGCGGACTGCGGGCCGATCGCGATCGTCGGCACGTGGTCGAACGGATCCTCACGCAACTGGTGGACATCGCCAGCAGCCTGAACAGCCTGCTGGCACGCGGGCTCGGCCACCGGGCTCCGACCGGCTACCGCGACGGTTTCGAGCTGCTCCGCGACCTCGGCGTCCTCCCGCCGGACCTGGTCGAACGTCTGCTCCCCTCGGTCGGCATGCGCAACCTCCTGACGCACGAGTACGGCCGGATCGACCTCGACCTCGTTGCTGCGGCGACCCCAGCCGCGCAGCGCGACTACGCCAGCTACGTCGAGGTGGTTCGTAGCGTCCTCCGGGAGCACGCGTGAGGCAGTTCACGGTCCGGTTCCCACACGGTTCCTAGCCGGGCCAGTGCTGGCCGACGTAGGGGCGGGGGTTGTCGCGGATCCACCGGTCGAGGAGCTGCGACAGTGCGTTTGCCTGCGCACCTCCGGCGGGGAGACTGCGCTTGAGCACGCACACCAGCACGAGGTCGCGCTCGGCGGCGTAGTCGGCCACGTTCTCGGTCACCACCGCACGTCCCTCGGCCCGAGCCACCTCGGCGACCTGGTGGTCCTCCGCTCCCCGCAGCCCGAGATCGTCGATATGCACGGCGTCGCGTCCGAAGCGTTCCTGCAACTGGTGGGCCGCGTGGCTGGGGAACATCTCGTCCAGCAGCAGCTTCACGTCAGTAGGGCCTGCCGGCGCTTGGCCGCCTCGCGCCCGTCCTCGATGGCCTGCTCGTTGCGAGCGATGCGCGCCTCGACGTCATCGGGGTGGCGGGATGCGAACTCCAGGGCGGTGCGGATCTGTCGCGGGTGCAGGTCGGACTCGGTGGCCAGGACCGCGATCCGCTCCTCCTCATCGCCCTCGAGCTCACGGAGCCGGGCCACGACCTCCCAGACATCGGGGCCGGCAGCCAGAGCGGCCCGCCGGTCGTGGCTCGGACCCCGGTAGACGATCCCAGGATGGTCCAGCGTGTCGACCCCCTCGATGATGAGCCGTTCGAGCAGTGCGGTCACGCTGCAACCCTCACGCTCGGCCCGATCCGACAGCCGATCCTTGGCGTCATCGCTCAGGCGGAACGAGGTGCTCCGCGACGGCATCGCGCCCTCCTCGCATCTGTACCGCAAATGTAGCGCACTGCAGCTCAGTGGACGGTTCGATGCCGAGCAGGCCGGGGGGTGCGCCAGTCCACTACCCGCCGACGGGTGTGGCCTCGCTGATGGCGTGGCGCGCGAACGCCACGGCCTCGTGATCGGTCATCGCGCGACCCCGCGCATAGGCCGACGTGAACGGGGCTGCACCGAGCCGTCCGGTCAGCTCGTCGGCAAGCTCCGCCAACCGCTCGGCGTCGTCACCGTAGGGCGGTGGGGCGGTGTCGGCCTCGCGGACCGCGCCGAGCAGGGTGGTCGCCGCCTCGTCGCGTCGCAGCCGGGCCAGCACACTGACCAGCCCACGCAGCCCGGTCCACAGGTGGGTCCAGTCGCGCCCGTCGTAGAGCCGGTCGATGATGCCGGCGAACGACCGCAGGGCCACCTGCGGCTCGCCGTGCCGAGCGTGCAACGAACCCAGTGACACGTCGACGACGCCCAGCACGATGCGGTTGTCGACCGCGGCGGCAAGCTCCGCGGCGTGCTGCAGCGGAACGACGGCGTCCTCCGGAGCGAGCTCGAGCAGCGCTTCGCCGCGGGTGTAGTGCGACAGCGCCCGCATCGACGGGTTGCCGGCGCGGTCGGCGAGCGCCTGGACGTCCTCCATCCAGGCCAACGCGTCGTCCGGTCTGCCGGCGTAGGTCAACGCGAGCCCGGGCGCGTACTGCGGAACGAGCTCGGCCGGGTCGTCCACGACCTGCCGTGCCTGCGATGCCACCTCGAGGCAGCTGTCGAGCTCACCGCTCCACAGCGCGACGTGCAGCAGCACCTCGTAGGGAACGAGAGCTCGCGGATCGTTGGCGTCCGTCACGGCATCCAACCCGTCCCGCGCCCACCTGGTTGCCCGATCGAGGTCGCCGCGTAGTCCTGCGGCCCAACCTGCCACCCCGGCCACCGTCGGGTAGTGCTCGTGGGACCGTGCGCCCGCCAGCGCGGCCGCCTCGGCCGCCCACCCGAGCACCTCGTCACGCAGGCGCCACAACGCGTAGCGCAGGAGGCTCGCGGAGAGCCGCAGCGCCAGGTCGACCTCGCCGTTGCGGATGCACCAGCGGTGCGCCGCGCGGAGGTTCTCCAGGGCACGGTCGAGGCGCGCGACTCCCAGCGCCTCGTCCCGCCCTCGGACCTGTTCGGCCGCGTCCTCCCCCAGACCGACGTAGTAGGCGGCGTGGCGCCGGCGGGTTGCTTCCTGCTCACCGAACTCGTCCAACCGCTCCCGGCCGAACGCTCGCAGGGTCTCCAGTAGCGTGTAGCGGACGAGCCCCCCTCCGGGCTGCAGCGCGACGAGGCTGTGG
>PWTE01000118.1 GCA_003563915.1 Nitriliruptoraceae bacterium | reverse complement strand
GGCCGCGCTGGTCGACAGTGGCCCCGACGGCGAGTGGGCTGCCGACACCCTCCGAGGACGAGCCCTCGCCGCTCCCCACCACATGCCGATCGAAGCTGCCAGTGTCCTTCGCCGCGCCGTGCTCGCCGGAGACCTCGCGCCAGACAGTGCCTCCCTGGCACATGCCGACCTACTGGCGCTTCGGGCCGAGCTGTTCCCCTACGCACCGTTGGCCGACCGCTGTTGGCAACTGCGCGACAACGTGACCACCTACGACGCCGCCTACATCGCCCTGGCCGAGCAGCTCCACGCGACCCTGGCCACGCTCGACGCTCGACTCGCACGCTCCTCGGGTCCACGGTGCGAGTTCGCCACCCCCGAGTAGACCCGCCGCTCGTCACCCCCCGTCTGGTCGGGGCACTGGCGTCGGCACCCGGGTGTGGGCACCGTTCCAGCCCGGCCTCCCCTTGACGCATCTTGCATCGTGATGCACGATGCAAACCTTAAGGAGGTTGGTCATGTCCAAGGGCTTCACCGTACGGCTCGATGACGAGCAGGCTGCGGAGTTGGAGGCGGTCGCCAGGGCAGCCGGGGTGCCGGTCGCGGAGGAGATCCGTCAGGCGATCACGGCACGGATCGAGGAGCGCCGCCAGGACGAAGACTTCCGTCTCCGCCTGCGCCGGTTGATCGAGGAGAACCAGAAGATCCTCGACCGGCTCGCCCAGTAGATGGCGTGGCACTACCTCGATCTGGCTGACTTCCTGCTCATCGCCGAGGCAGTGTTGGCGATCCCCGCTGAGGATGCGGCGCGAGTTGGCCGGTTGGAGTTGGCTGAGGCTGCGCTGCATGCACCTCGGGCCGAGTTCGGTGGTGTCGAGTTCTATCCCGACCTTCCCCGCAAGACCGCCGTGCTGGCGTCGCGACTGATCGGCCATCATCCGCTGCCGGACCGCGACAAGCGGGTGCGATGGCTGTGCGCGCTGGAGTTCGTCGCACGGAACGGCGGCACCTGGGTCCACCCGGCCGACGACCCGGAGGGCGATGAGGCCGTGGCCATGATCGAA
Source organism: Nitriliruptoraceae bacterium (assembly GCA_003563915.1). Classification (GTDB taxonomy): domain Bacteria; phylum Actinomycetota; class Nitriliruptoria; order Nitriliruptorales; family Nitriliruptoraceae; genus CSSed11-175R1. The sequence goes on along the minus strand of PWTE01000118.1, from coordinate 6,084 downwards.
GGCGTCGCTGCCGAACCGATCGGTTCAGGCGCCGGTCGGTGGGTCCTGGAGGCTCGCTGGGATGTCGCGGTGGGCGTGCAGCACGCGTAGGACGTCGAGGTGGTCTCTCTGCTCGAGGTAGAAGATCAGGTAGGGGAACCGCCTCACCGGGTGTGTCCGCAGTCCCGGCCAGTCGAGGTCGACGGCGTACCGGGGGGAACCGATGCCAGGTTGCCGCGCGACCTGTGTGAAGGCCTGTTCGACCGCGTCGACGAACCGACGCGCGGTGGCAGCATCAGCCTCTGCTGCGTAGTGCGCCGCGGCGTCGCGCAGATCCTGGGTGGCGCGCCTGCGCGGGACGACCCGAGAGGGGTCACCCACCGGACGCCGGATCCACCTCGTCGCGCAGGTCGTCGAAGTAGCGGCCGTCAGCGACCGGGCCTGGCTCGGAGGTCGCGCCGGCCAGCAGGAGGTCCCGGAGGTGCTGTCGGTCCTGGTCGCGTCGGATCAGGTCGCGCACGTACTCGCTGGTCGTGCCGTAGCGACGCTGGGAGATCTGTTCCTCCACGAACGCGCGAAGCGACTCGGGGAGCGAGATGTTCATCGTTGGCATGCCCGGATCGTACGGCTGTTGGCAAGGTTTGGCAAAGGCGCTCTGGGCGGAGGTGGATACTCCGCCCTCCTTCGACCCCGAACCCAGGTCGAACCCAAACGTGCCCACCCTGGACACCCTCAACGACGGTTTATTCGCTCGGTTCGCCTGTATTCGCTCAGTTGCCGTGAAGACATGCACTACGGATCAGGCGGCCGGGGGTTCGAATCCCTCCCAGCGCGCAAGTTGAATTTGGCTTTCTAGGAGGAGATGGGAGGCCGAATCTAGCGTTTCTGGGTTCGTACCTGAACGGCTGTCCGTAGGGGCGTCATGCCCAAAGGTGACAAATGGCGAGCGTCCGGTCGCGTCTCGTTCGAGACCTGTGGACAGCGGGCATGGTGCTTCTGGATCGTCCACGCCCGATAGCAGTCGAGCGCGACTCATGACGACGACGCGCACACGGGCAGGATGGCCTGCGAACTGCTCGTGTCCCGAGCGCTCACGACTGCCGCAGTTGCTCCGCCAAGTCGTTCACGGGGAAGAAGGTGAACGCGCGGCCCGTCTTGCGCTTACGAACTAGGCCTCGTGCCTCGAGGTCGAGGAGGTCGTTGCGCGCTGACTGGTAGGCGATGTTGAGGCTCCTCTTGTGGGTCTGGAAGGTGAAGGTGGCACCGGGGGTCCGAAGCGCGTAGCCGATCAGAGCGATCTGGCGGTGGTTCAGGTCGGTGGTCGTGAGGAGCTGCTCGGTGTCGCGGACCTCGCGGATCTTGCGGCGGAGATACTTCTGTAGCTCGTCGATCGCTCGTAGAAGCACTTCGAGCTGGTAGAGCGCGAAGTACGTTAGGTCGTTGTCGTCCCACTCGGTGTAGAGGAAGGACCGTGCGTACTTGGCGGGTGCCTTCCTGAGGATGCTCGAGACGGTGAGGAACCCGGTGAGCCAGTAGCCACGGTGGAGCATGGACCAGTAGAACAGTGCCCGCGCGGTCCGACCGTTGCCGTCGAGGAACGGGTGGTCGTAGGCGAGCCAGAAGTGCATGATGATCGAGCGAACCACGGGGTGTAGGTAGTCTTCGTTCGTGTCTTCGCGATTCGCGAAGTCGCACATCGTTTGGAGGGCAGGTTCAATGGGTGAGGGCAACGCCGCGTCCTGAACAACACCCGGTTCCGCGGCCTGCGGCGGCGGATGACAACGACCGGCATAGCCCGTCCGCAGCCAGGTTGGCAGCCGTCAGGCGGGTTCGACGACGACCTTGCCGAGAGCGTGACCCTCACCGACGTGTGCCAGTGCCTGGGGGACGTCGTCGAGGCCCAAGGTGCGGTCGATGCGGATCTGGACGTCGCCGGCGACGCACCGCTCGGTGAGGGGCTCGAAGTGTGCCGGGCCCTGTTTCACCGCGAGCACCCCCAGGCTGCGGTCTGTGAGCCGGCCGAGCAGGCCCCCGATCGTCACGACCCGCAGCAGGGTCGGCACCGACCCGCCAACGCAGCGGTATCGACCGCCGCGGGCTAGCGCACGTCGATAGGCGAAGACGGATCGGTGGGCGACGAGATCGAGCACGTGATCGAACGGGCCGAGGCGGGTGAAGTCCGTGCTGCGGTAGTCGACCACCTCGTCGGCGCCCAGTGACCGCATGAACGCGAGCTTGTTCGCGTTGTCGACTCCGGTCACGTGCGCGCCTGCGCGCTTGGCGAGCTGGATCGCGAACGATCCGCTGCCGCCGCCTGCGCCGTTGACGAGCGCTCGGTCCCCCAACCCCCACCCGGGTGGTCCCCTGCAGGGCGATGGCGCCCGCCTGGCAAAGCGTCGAGGCTTCGGCGAACGTCAACGTCTCGGGCTTGTGTGCGAGGACCGACTCGGGCGCCACCGCGTACTCGGCGAAGCCACCCTTCAGGTCGAGGTTGTCGCCGTAGACCTCCTCGCCCACCCGGAACCGGGTGACATCGCGGCCGACGGCCTGCACACGTCCCGCGATATCTGAGCCGAGCGTCCGACGCGTCGGAGCGCGCAGGCCGCCGATCCGCGCGTACAAGGGCACGCCGCGCAGGCACTCCCAGTCGGAAAGGTTGATCGAGGTCGCAAGCACCTGGACGAGCACCTGCCCGGGGCCCGGGGTCGGCGTGGGGAGCTCCGCGACCCGAAGCGCGTCGGGCGGGCCGTACCGGTCGTAGACCACCGCCTTCATCCGCTCGCTCCTCGCTGTTGGACGTCACGAACGGTAGGCGTCCCGTCGGGTCGACTCTGACCTCCGGGGAGATTCGTTCCGCGATGCGCGGCTCGATGATCCTGAGGCGCTCGACTTCGCCGTGCCGTCACTGCCGCTCGCGGGTCATGCCCTGCCAGACAGTGGGTCAGGGTGTGGTCCAGAGCCGGTCGATGGGCAGCACCTGGATGCGGTCGTCTGCGCGGTAGGCCTGGGGTCCGGTGTTGAGGACGACGCCTGCGACGAACGCGTCGCCGAGGGCGTCGCGGATCGCGCGGAGTCCGGTGAGGTCTCTGGTCGTGACGCGTGTTGCGGCTTTGACCTCGATCGCGACGATGGCGCCGTCGCGCCGTTCGATGATGAGGTCCACTTCGGCGCCGTCGTGGGTTCGCCAATGTCCGAGGCCGGTGATGTCGTCCATCCAGGACAGCTGTTTCATGACCTCGGCGACGACGAAGGTTTCGAGGAGGTGGCCGAACTCCTGTGTGGCGGTGGGGTCGCGTCGTGCGAGCTTCTCGGGAGTGAGGCGCAGTAGGTGTGCGGCGAGCCCCGTATCGATCACGTGGAGCTTGGGCATGGCGACGGCTCGCGCACGCAGGGTCGTACCCCAGGCCGGGAGGCGCTGGACGAGGAACAGTGCCTCCAGCAGCTTCGTGTAGTTCTCGGCGGTCCGGGCCTTGAGCCCGGCAGCCTGGCCTGCGCTCGCGATGTTGAGCATCTGAGCGGTCTGACCGGACAGGCGTGCGAGAAGTTTGGGCAGTGCGGCCTTCTGCTGGATCCGAGCCAACTCGGCGACGTCACGTTCCAGACAGAGCGCGAGGTAGTCGTTGAACCACCGGCTGCGTGCCCCGGGGCTCGCCCGACGCAACGCCGGCGGGAAGCCACCATCGGTCACCCGAGAGATGTACTCCTCTCTGGTGGTTGTCGATGGACGGGCGTCGACGGTTGAAGCAGGGGCAGCGAACAGGCGAGCGACCAACGTGTCCGGCGTTCCATCGATCTCACCTTGCGCCAGTGGGAGGATGTCCATCAGGTGCAGCCGACCCGTCAGTGCCTGTGCTGCCCGCGGGAGTGCATCGTGGTGGGTGGAGCCAGAGATCACGAAGCGGCCCGGAGACCCGTCTCGGTTGAGCTCCGCCTTGATCGCATCCAGGATCATCGGCACATGCTGGTACTCGTCGATGAACAGCGGACCGGGACCGGAGACGAAGGTGACCGGATCGGCCTCGACCGCCGCGCGGGTCGCGGGATCATCGAGGTCGAGGACCGTGCTGTCGGACGCTTCTGCAAGGGCGCGTAGCAGTGTCGTCTTGCCGACAGCTCGAGGTCCCTGCAGTGCGACGACGGGCTCGTCGAGCATCCGCGATCGGATGACCGGTTCGATCCTTCGGGTGACGTGCCGGTCGACCCGTGCGCCGCTCACGGCCGCTCCTCTGCTCGATGCGCAGATCGAGGCTATCAGCATGCGGAATCAGAGGATGTGAAAGTGCGTGATTGGAGTCACGCAAGATTCGCCATCGGAGGCACGGTTGCCTGGAGACGGCACGCGGTTGGTGAGGCTGGTCGCGAACCCAGGTCATGCCCAAACGAACCCACCGTCCACACCCGTCAACGACGCTCTACTCGCTCGGTTCGCCGTGATTCGTTCAGGTGCAGCGAAGATGGGCGACTACGGATCAGGCGGCCGGGGGTTCGGATCCCTCCCAGCGCGCAGACGGCCCGCTACGTACCTGTAGCGGGCCGAATTCGTGAAGATCCCTGTTCGCAGCTGAGGCCGGTTCTGGTGCTTCGCGCGAGTGCTCGTCGCCACCGTCAACGGCCGCACATCCGCTCAGTTGGCCTAGATTCGCGACGATCCGTTCAGTTCGCGTAGGGACACCTGACGGTTGGTCATGACCACCGGATTTGGCATGCGTTCGGTGTCCTGACGAACCTTTCTGGCACTCATCGGTTCGTCGAAGAACTTCATCGCGATGTCGTGACCGTGACCGGTGGCAGGGCGGGTCTCGCCGCTGCTCGTTGACGACAGGCCTCGGTGTCGACCTCTCGTCGGGCACGATGGGTGTGCAAGGGGAGTGGTGATGGCCGCACGGGCAGCAGCACGAGCTCGGGGATGGTTTCGAGGATGACCGGTCCCGCCGCTCATGGACAGAGTGCTGCGATCGGTACGACGGCCACGCCATCGTCGCGGACGTACCCGTAACCGCTCGCGCAGATCACGGCAAGGACCGTTGGCTGTCCCGCGCGGTCGAGGTCGATCTGTTCGACGAAGCGCAACAGGCTCTTCGCCCCCTCGTCGACCATGCCGGCACCGAGCTTGACCTCGAAGGCGCCCCAACGGCCGTCGGCCAACTGCACCACGGCGTCGACCTCGATGCCGTAGTTGTCGCGGTAGTGCAGGACCTGTCCGTCGAGAGGCTGTGCGTACACCCGCAGGTCGCGCACGACGAGTGACTCGAACAGCAGGCCGAGCAGGTTCAGATCGGTGAGGAGCCGGTCAGGTCCTGCGGCCAGTGCTGCGACGGCGAGGGATGGATCCACGAAGTGTCGTCTGGGTGCTTTGCGCAGCACGGCCTTGGAGCGCAGGTGCGGCGCCCAAGCTCGTTGGTCCTCGATGACCATGAGCTGCTGCAGGGCATCGAGGTAGCCCGCGACCGTGTGTTGGTCGAGGGCGCCATCGGAGCCGCCGGCGTCGGCGGCCAGCACGGAGTTCTTCACCTCGGTCGCGACGTTGCGTGCCAGTGAGGCCAACAGCGAGCCGACCCGGGCTGGGTCGCGGCGGATCCCCCCGACCCGGCTGATGTCGACCTGGCGGACCTGTTCGAGGTAGTCCCGGGCTGCCCGGGCAGCACCGGACACCGGTTGGCTCTGTTGGGCGGGCCAACCACCGATCACGATGTGCTCGATCAGCGTCCGAAGATCGAGGCCCGGATCGGCGGCACGGACAGGCTCGCCATCGAACAGGCCAGCGAGCGACACCGCCGAGGTGGAGGTGCCCGACTCGAACAGCGTCATCGGCCGCATGCGCAGGAACGAGAACCGCCCGGCACCTGAGTGACGATCTGCGTCGTCGGGAGGGGCCGCAGACCCGGTGAGCACGAACTGGCCAGGGACACCGGCTGCGTCGACGGCCCGACGGACGTGGTTCCACAGGCCCGGTTCGACCTGCCACTCATCGAGTAGCCGCGGACGCTCGCCATCCAGCACCAGGGAAGGGTCGACAGCCAGCGCCTGGCGGGCCCGAGCATCGACGTCGAGCATGACCTGCGAAGCAGCGACGCGGGTCGCGGTCGCCGTCTTGCCACAGGCCTT
>PWTE01000339.1 GCA_003563915.1 Nitriliruptoraceae bacterium | reverse complement strand
TGGTTCCCCACCTCGCCGACCGGTTCACCTGCTACCTGCCCAACGCCCGCGGCAAAGGACTGTCCGGCGACAGCGACGACCACACGCCCCCGCGCCACGAAGAGGACGCCACCGCCTTCGTCGACAGCATCGCCGGGTCGGTCCACGTGGCCGGCTGGTCGTACGGTGCCCTGCCGGCACTCGGTGCCGCCGCCAACAGTGACGCGGTGACCTCCCTGGCGATCTACGAGCCCACCATCATCCCGCTGCTGCGCGAGGACGACCTCGCCGAGGCGCTCGACAACCTCCAGATGGTCGGCGCAGCGGCTGCCGACGGCCGACTCGCCGATGCGGCCCGTGCCTTCCACCCCTTCGTCGCCAACGACGACGAGCTGGCTGCCCTGGATGCGGACTACTACCAGCGGTCCGGGACCGCCTTCCCGGCATGGCTGCGCACGGCGCAGGCGTCTCAGACCTACGAGGGACCCCGGTCCACCGACCCTGAGGCGGTGGCGCGGATCAACGCGCCGGTCCTACTGCTGCGCGGCCAGCAGACCCGTCGCGCCACCTTCTACACCGACGCCGAGCGGTACATCGCCGAACACGTCGCCGACCCCCACCTCCTCGAGCTGCCCGACGTGGGCCACTTCGCTCCGGCTCTCGCACCTGAACCCGTTGCCGAAGCACTGGTCTCGTTCTTCGAATCGGTCCGCCAGCCGGCCTGACCACCCAACCGAGGCCCCTCCACGGGTTCCACCGGCGCGCGAGCGGCCCGGTGGAACCTGCGGATCCGTAGGTCCAGACTCGTAGCAGCAGGAGCATCATCCCACGGGAGGAGTATCGGGGGTTCTCCTGCGAGGCTCACGCGATGCCTTCACTTGAAGCGCCGCGTCTCTGGCTTCTCCCCTGGGCCCCAGCAGGCTTCGCGCAGATCGTTCTGTGGTGGCCGCTGACGCGAACGCGCCCACAGTCACGGCGACGGCGTCGATCGGCGGGTAGCTCCGACGCCCGTAGCGCCAGTTCGAAGCGAGGCACTCGACGTTGCACGATCCGCGAGCGCGGCGGTCAGTTCGGCGGACCGTTCACCCGACGTCGACGTGGTCCCGAGGCGCGATCGGATGCGTCCGCCAACGCACCCGGGCCAGCCAAAGGAGCACGCCCGCCATCACGAGGGTGAAGACGACGTTGGACACCTCACCCCGTGGAACGTGCCACAGCGCGGCCAGCACCATCACGATCGCGAGCCCCGCCGCCGCCATCGGGGTCAGCTGGGGGCGTATCCGTGTTGCGGCGGGGAGCACCAGGCCCAGCCCTCCCAGGATCTCCGCCACACCGCTGGCCACATGCAACCACGTCGGCAAGTCGTACATCCAGGACATCTGATCCGGCAGCCCTTCGGGGACAGCGAAGTGCATCACGCCGATCGCTACGAAATAGATGCCGAGACCGACTTGCACCACCCAAGCCAACCGGTTCAACCCGACTCCTGTCACCGCGGGGGTCGAGCCGCGATCAGCATCGGTTGTATCGCGCGATGGGAGGCGCGACAAGCGTTCGCGAACCGGTGGACCTACCCCGCGGCACTTATGCGCGGATCGGCGCTGAGACCGGCCCGCACGTAGTCACTGCGATGCTGACAGTGGCCGCTGTCCGTGGAAGGGTGGTGGTCCGGGAGCCGACCACCGGTCTGACTCGCGTAATCACTGGACCACGTGTCTTGTAGCCGATCCGTCGACCGGTGGTCCGGCTCTCGTGAGGCGCAGCGAGGCCGGGACTCCGTGACCTGATAGGCGACTGACCGTCACGAGTCTCATCGCAGTGCTGTCCGAAGACCCGACCTCGCGGTGCCGTCCCTGCAATCGGAGACAGGAGACGTCACATGGCCACCATGCCAGAGGACGAGGTGTTCGTCACGGTAGGTGTCGACACCCACAAGGACATCCACGTTGCGGTCGCGCTGGACCAGCTCGGCCGCTTCCTCGACGCGATCGAGATTCCCACGACCTCCGCGGGCTATGCCGAGCTGCTGGCCTGGGCCAGCGAGCTGGGCACGGTCGACCGGGTCGGGATCGAAGGGACCGGCTCGCACGGCGCGGGGCTGTGCCGGTGGCTGACCGCCCACGGCCTGGTCGTGGTGGAGGTCGACCGGCCCGATCGGCGCACCCGCCGCACCAAGGGCAAGTCCGACACCATCGACGCCGAGTCGGCCGCCCGCAAGGTGCTCTCCGGGGAGGCCACCGCGATCCCGAAGACCCAGGACGGCAACGTCGAGAAGATCCGGATCCTGCGGCTGACCCGCCGTTCCGCGGTCATCGCGCAAGGGCAGGCGTCCAACCAGATCCACGCGCTGATCGCCACTGCCCCCGACGAGCTGCGCGACCAGCTGCGGGAGCTGACCACCCGCAAGCGCGTCGCGGTCGCCGCGAAGTTCCGGCCCGATCGGCAGGCCGACTCGCTGCTAGCCACCACCAAGCACGCCCTCAAGATCCTCGCCCGACGCTTCCGCGACCTCGATGCCGAGATCAAACAGCTCGACCGGCAGCTCGACCACCTGGTGCAGGCCACCGCTCCCCGGCTGGTCGCCCGCCACGGGATCGGCACCCACACCGCCGCGACCCTGCTGGTCACCGCCGGGGACAACCCCGAACGTCTGCGATCGGAAGGATCGTTCGCCGCGCTGACCGGCAGCTCACCGCTCGAGGCCTCATCGGGTCCACGCAAGCGCCACCGTCTCAACCGAGGTGGGGACCGCGACGCCAATGCCGCGCTGCACATGATCGCGGTCAACCGGCTCGCCAACGGCGACCAACGCACCCGCGCCTACGTCCGCAAACGCACCGGCAGCGACAAGGCCGACCTCGACACCTTGCGGCGCATCAAACGCTACATCGCCCGCGAGGTCTTCCCCGAGCTCCGCGACGCCATCACCCACCATCCAGACGCAGTGCCCAAAGCCGCTTGACCGCTATAGGAGAATCGACTGTGCGACCATGAGTTACGGGAGGGCGTGGGGTCGCACCGCCGGTCTAGCGTTCGATGCGTTGCCGTCAGGAGGCTTGATGGAACAGCGACTCAGCTTGGTCACCCTGGGCGTTGCCGACATCAGCCGCGCACGTGCATTCTACGAGCAGCTCGGGTGGCGTGGACAGGAGATCGAGGAGACCGTCTTCTTCCAGGCCGGCAGCATCGGCGTTGTCCTGTGGGGCCGCGACAAGCTCGCCGACGACTCCGGGGTCCACGGCACCAGCGGTGACGGGTTCGGAGGCGTCGCCCTTGCTCACAACGTGCGCTCGCCGGCTGAAGTCGACGCCATCGTTGCCGCCGCTCGCAACGCGGGAGCCACCATCACCCGACCGCCGGGGTCTACCGTCTACGGCGGCTACGCGGGCTGCTTCACCGATCCCGATGGGCACGTCTGGGAGATCGCACACAACCCCGGACTCCCTTTGGACGATGACGGCGCCATCACCATCCCTGACTTCGGCGCTGGTGACTGACCAGACTCAAGCGGCGGTGGCGCCTCCGGGTCCTCATGGTGCCTATCCGCGAGGCCGACGGTTATGCGCGACTGAACGTGTTCAGGCCCACGAGCGAAATCATGGCGTGGGCGACTGCCCCAGCAGCGGCTAGCCGTCCGAGTCGTGAACAGGCGAAGAGCCTCTACGCGGCGGTGCGGCCGGCGATGGCCAGATCGGCTGCCACGGCCCGGGCGACCCGCTGCGCATCGAGTCGGATGGAGTTGAGCAAACCGATCAGCGGGTTGCGAAGGCCGACGTAGTACAGCCGCGCTGCGCGCGTATGCGAGCGCCCGGGCGCGACCGCGGGACGGCCATGCTCATCAAGCACCCCGAGATGCCCGACCAGGCCCTCGAGCCCTGTGCGGTATCCCGTCGCTGCGATGAGCACGTCGACCTGCAGACGCGTCCCGTCAGCGAGGTGCACGGCATGCTCGTCGAACCCGACCACAGCCGGGACCGGCTCGATCCGTCCGCGTCGTAGTTGCTCCACCAGCCCGACGTCGATGATCGGGACGACGTCGGTGGCTCGGAAACGTGCGACGAGCCCATCGTCGGGTCGGGGCAGGCCAAACGCCGACAGGTCACCGATCGTGAGCCGCTGCACGAGCGCGTTGCCCGGGTCGACCAGCCTCGGCGGGAGGAACTGGTTGGATATCCCGATCAGGGTGGTGGGGATCCCCGCGACCGTTCGTGGGATGATGTGCGGCGGGGTGCGAACCGCCAGTCGCACCCGTCGGGCACCTTGCTCGACGAGATCCACCGCGATCTCCGCGCCAGTGTTGCCCGTCCCGACCACGAGCACGTCTCGCCCGGCATGATCAGCCCCGGACCGGTAGGCGGAGGCATGCAGCCAGTACCCGCCGTAGTCAGCGAGACCGGGCCAATCCGGCACCTGCGGGACCGCGTTGTAGCCCGTGGCGAGCACCACGGCATCACCCTCCAACCCGCCCTCGGAGGTCTGTAGATGCCACCGCGACCCGGTCGGTTCGACCCGCCCAACCTCAACCCCGAAGCGTGGGACGATGCGGTGGTGCCGCGCGTACGCCTCGAGGTAGGCGACCATGTCGTCGCGGGACACCCATCGGCCGTAGCGGCGCGGGATGCGGTATCCAGGAAGGTGGGACTGCACGCGCGGCGTGTGCAGGTGCAGACGGTCGTAGCGGTCACGCCAGGACGCACCGATGGACTCACGCCGCTCTAGAAGGACCCCGCCGATCCCACGCCGCTGCAGGCACGCGGCGACCGCGAGACCGCCTGGCCCTGCACCGACGACCACAACCTGTGGCCGCCTCTCTGTTCGCATCACGACACTCCCTGGTCAGTCCATCGCGAACGAGGTCCCACCCCGACGTGTCACGAAGCGGCTTCCCATCCGAGGAATCGGTCGCCACGCACCGCGCCCGGTCGGACGATACGGCTCCGGCCCGCCCCTGACCAGCCCCCCGGACGAAGAGCCGAAAGGCCAAGACCATCAGCATCCGAATCCCGCACGTCGGGGGCAACGTGGCACTGTGATCGAGAGCCAGCCGACGACTTGACACCATGACGTTATGGGTGACGCCGAGAACCGAGGCCAACGCACATCGTCACGGTTTCCGGGTGTCGGGTTCAGCTGGCGTGAGCGGTGACCTCGCGGTCGAGGCGGTCGCCGAGGCGGTCGGCTTCGATATCGAGGTCGTACTGGGACTGGAGGTTCAGCCAGAACCGTGGGGTGGTGCCGAAGTAGCGGGCAAGGCGCAGGGCGGTGTTGGCGGTAACGGCCCGCTTGCCGTGCACGATCTCGTTGATGCGTCGCGGGGGGACGCTGATGTCCTTGGCGAGCCGGTACTGCGATAGCCCGGTGGGTTCGAGGAACTCCTCGAGCAGCACCTCGCCGGGGTGGACCGGGGGGAGCTTCGTCTCCATGACCACCTCCTAGTGGTAGTCCACGATCTCGACGTCGTAGACGTTGCCGGCTTCCCAGCGGAAGCAGATGCGCCACTGGTCGTTGATACGGATGGAGTGCTGACCTTGCCGGTCTCCTTTGAGTCTTTCGAGTCGGTTGCCGGGAGGGACCCGCAGGTCCGAGAGTTCCTCGGCGGCATCGAGCATCCGCAGCTTGCGCAGGGCGGCCTTGCTCGGTTCAGGGGACCACTTCTTGACCCGCTGTCGCGCCGCGAGGCGTTCGGTGTCACGGTCGCGGTAGGTGCGGATCATCGCTTGAGATAGTAACGCGACGCGTTACGTACAGCAATGGTTGCGTCCGCGGCTATGGGAGTTGCTGCGCCGAGAGCGGCCCGTACATCGTCACGGTTATCTGGAGCCCTACCTCGAAACAGGCCCCTGACCAGCAGGTTTGCGTCAGCTTCATGTAGCTGACGAGAGCCGCGACGATGGGATCGTTCCTCGCCCGATGCCGGTGCCGGACCACCTGACGGACACCGCTGGCATCGCTCCGCTCGTCCAGCAACGCGGCCACATTCCGGTGCCGCGCTGGTGACCTCCCCGGTGCCCTCGCTGGCGGCCATGGGCAGCGACCAGCGTTGAGGACATGCTGGTCGGCGATCGAGGGCTGAGCGCTCGCCTCGCGCACCGGGCAGCGGACTGCCAGCGCTCCGCGGAGACACGTCATCACGGATGAAGGCCGAGCAGCAGCGAGAGGCAGTGCGCCGCCGATCCCGCGCCCCTGGGCCGGGGCGCTGCCTGTCAGCTACAAGTTCCAGATAACGCGTAGCTGACAGGGTCATGCGGCCCCGTCGACCACGTCGACTACACCCAGAAGCGGGCTACAGATAATCACGGTCTCGAGCGGGCCGGAGCGCCTTCACCCGAGTCCGGTCCTTGGCGAGAACTGCATTCAAGATCGTGACGCTCGCGGCCTCCAGGTGGCAGCGTCTCAGCGGTTGTGACGGTCGAAGGCATCGTGCACATACGGCGGTTGCGCACAGGTCCGGGCGACCCTCCAAGAGTGTCAGACGATACGTGATACGATTGCGACATGAGCGAGATAGTCTCCGTGCGCCTCGACGAGCAGGCACGCCGCGCACTGGCCGAACTCGAGGCCACCGGCATGTCGCGCTCCGACGCGGTGCGGCGTGGCCTGGTCGCCGCGGCCCAGCGACTCCGCGAGCGTCAGCGGCTCATCGATGAGGTGGCGGAACTTGCAGCCGACGAGACCGACCGCACCGAAGCCGCCGAGGTCGCCGCCCTGATGGAGGACCTGCGTGCGCCGTGGTGACGTGTTCAGGCTCCGCCTCGGACGCCGCCACGGTCATGAACAGTCAGGCGTCCGCTACGGCGTCATCGTGCAATCCGATGCGCTGATGCGGCTGTCGACCGTGCTCATCGCTCCTACGTCGACGGCCGCTCGCCCGGCGTCGTTCCGACCCGAGATCGACATCGACGGCACCGAGACGCGGGTGCTGGTCGAACAGGCCGGCGCGATCGACGTCTCCCGGCTTGGCGACTACTACGGTCACCTCTCCGTCGAGGAGCAGTGGGGTGTCGACCTCGCCCTCGAGACGGTCCTTGACCTGCAGTAGGAAACGCCCGCAGTCCCCAGGTTGCTGCGTCGATCGCGCCGATCGTGTCGGGATGACTCGGGCGGTTGTCTGCCCTGCTCGCGGTGTCGTTCAGCTGGTTGCGTTGGCGACCTGCTCGGCGAGC
>PWTE01000225.1 GCA_003563915.1 Nitriliruptoraceae bacterium | reverse complement strand
CCGTCCAGGATCTCGGCTCCAGCATCGAGGTCTTCATCGACAACGTGCACGTTCTGTAACGCCCCCGTTCTCCGCCGTTCCCGGGGTCGAGACAACCGCCACAGCGGGTAGCACCAACGGGCGTTGCGCCCTGGTTCGTGCAGGCTGATGAAGGCTCGGAACTCCCGTGCTTCGCGGGCTGGTCGCGCAGACCGTTCTCCGTAGGCTGTGGACAGCCAACGGCCTCACGGTCCGTGTGGGCGTACGCTGTTGGGGTGAGGAGGACGGCCATGACGTTTGAGCGGATCACGACCGACCCCGAGGTGCTGGGGGGCGTGCCCTGCATCCGTGGCCTAAGGGTTCCGGTTGCAACCGTGGTTGGCATGGTTGCCGACGGGATGACCGTCGAGGAGATCCTGGCTGACTTCCCCTACCTGGAAGCGGACGACATCTCTGAGGCCCTGCGCTACGCGGCGGAGGCGGTCCGGGAGCGTGAGCTGCCGCTACGTCCGGTGGGATGAGGTTCCTGGTCGATGCGAGCATGTCCCCGGTGGTCGTGCAGGAGTTGCGCGAAGCTGGTCACGACGCGGTTCACGTCGGGGAGGCGCTGCGGCTGGATGCTCCAGATCCGGAGATCCTCAAGCACGCTGCTCGGGATGGACGTGTGATCGTGGCAGCGGACACGGACTTCGGTGACCTGCTGGCCTCGCGTGAGGCTGCGGAGCCGTCGGTCGTGTTGTTCCACCGCCAGACCGGTCGTCGGCCGCGGGAGCAGGCGGCGCTGTTGCTCGCCAACCTTGCCTCTATCGAGGCGGACTTGCGGGACGGCGCCATCGTGGTCGTCGAGGAGCGTCGACTTCGTGTGCGGGCGCTACCGATCACCGAGTCCGGCGAAGCTTGACCCACCTGATGATGGTCTCGCGAAGGTGGCGATTGCGGGCGTTACTTGCCGGTGCCTCGGAGGGTTTTCTTGATGTCCTTGAGGAGAAGGACCAGGTGCAGTTCGTCGGTGGGGCTGAGTTCGAACTCGGGGATGAGGTGGCGGTAGAAGTCGCGCGCTCGTTCCGACTCACAGTGGACAAGGAGGCCACGACAGCCGATGTCGTCGCTGATCAGGGCGACGCGTTGGATGACGTCGCGCAGCAACGCTGCGCCCAAGCCTTGTCGTTCGTGGTCGCGGTGCACTCCCAGTCGTGCGAGCAGCGCCACGGGTTGGGGGTAGCTCCCGGCACCTTGGCGTAGACGTGGCGGGGCATCGGCGATGGTGATCTGCGCCATCGTCCACGCGTAGTAGGCCACCACGCCGCGGCCGGCCGCCTCGGTGACCACGAAGACCTTGGTGGCTCCTGTGGCCATCGACTGACGAGCGTGGCGCTGGAGCCAGTCGGTCTGTTCGGCCGACGTGCAGGAGAAGCCATCGAGCTCATGGGTAGGGCCGAGCAGCTCGGGTCGGTGGTAGCTCATTCCTCAAACGGCGACGGCCGAGCCATGAGCTCGCGCAGGCCGGAAAGCTCCCGTGCGGACTGCGCGTTGATGGCCTCCCACTCGGCCACGGCGCTTTCGGGCAACACGAAGCGCTCGCGGTCGGCCATGACCCGTTGCGCGGCCAGCACGAGACTGGACTCGGCGAAGTCAGTCAGGTTGCTCCCCGACACTTCAACAGCCCGTTCGACGAGTCGTCGTGCCTCGGGCGTCGTGCGGAACTCGATCCGCTCGTCGCGAGCGCGTGTGGCGACCATCGCATCTCTCCTCGTGTCCGGCCAATGTACGGCCACAGAGGTGACGCGTCAACGGGACAGCTGGTGCGGGTCGATCCATTCCTCGAGGCGTTGCGCTTCCGGGCGTCAGGCAGCATTTTCGCGGAAGCGCTGCAACGGGCGTTTCTGACCGACCGGTCGTCGTGACCGAGGGCTACGTCGAGTGTGGTCCTTCGCGCCGTAAGGACCGCCTCCGCGTCGGGTCGGTCCGGGTCTGCCGTCCGTGGGTAGTGTGTTCATGTGCTGCGCCGCTGGAGCTGGCATCTAGCGGTGTTGTTTCGGGCCGTGGGGGAAGAGCATGGGTGTATCGCGGATTGCACGTTCCGTCACCGTGGGGATCGGCCTTGTGATGGTCGGCGTCGTGATCGGGCTGCTGCTCTCGAACGTGGCGAACCCGCTCGGCACCGGGTCCTCACGATCTTGTGGTGAAGTCCAGAACGACTTCGAGCAGATCAGGGTCGGTCTCAACACCGCAGAGAGCGAGGAAGAGACCGACGCACGCGCGGCCGAGCTGTTCGAGCTCCGTGAGCGACGCCCGGAGTGCCTATCTGACATGCAGCATGAGATGATCGAAGGGTTCAAGGAGTTCCTGGAGGACATGGACCCGCGCGCCTGACGTGGGTGATCGAGTTCATGTCGGGCGGCATCGACGACCGGTGGGGTTGTCCGGCAGTTGTTCGGTGGTTGTCTGGCGGGCCGCTCGACGGGCGGCATGTCCGCGCAACCGGTGGGTAGCGCCTACGGGCGTATGTACCCGGTGACCGCCGACGCCACGGTGGTGTCGCTGCGGCTCTAGCGGGTGTAAGCATCAAGTGTTGTGGTGGTGAGGGTGACGATGTCGTCGATTCGGGCGTGTTCGTCGTCGGGGGTGGTGGCCTGCAGGACGTGTTCGTGGATCGCGGCATCGACGGCGACCACGAGTGCGTGGCCGCGTCGGTCCGCGATCGGTGGGTCGATCCCGGCAGCGGTCAGGAGTGCGGCCACCACGGCGGCGAGGTCGTGTCGGAGCCGGTCGAGGACCGCGACGAGTTCTGGGGTGCGCGGGGCGGCCTGGTAGAGCACGGTGTGCAGCGCGGTGGGGCGGTTGAGGTCCACGGCTGTCTCGATGACCCGGCGGACCAGCTGGTCGGGGTCGGTGGGTGCGTCCGCGAGGACGGCGTGCAGGTGCGCCTGCGCCTCGTCGAGGTGGCGCTTCGCGAGTGCGACGAGCAGTGCGTCCTTGTCGGCGAAGTACTGGTACAGCGTCCCGATCGAGACACCGGCCCGAGCGGCGATCTCGTTGGTGGTCGCGGCATAACCGCGTTCGGCGAAAACCTGAGCAGCCGCATCGAGCACGAACGAAACCGTCGCGCGGGCACGGGCCTGCCGAGGCTCGCGACGTTGCGGGCGGGCCTTCTGGCGTGAGCGGGGAGCGGTCACGGACGGTCCTGGAACGCGAGTAGAGAACGTGAGTGATACTCAGGATACTGGCCCGGCACCACACACCACGGACCCCTCACCTCGACGTCCCCTACCCCGATCGGAGCTCCACGCCGTGAACACGTTGACCCTGACCCGCACCATCGATCTCGACGCCCCCGCGCCTGTGGTGTGGGACGCGGTCCGCACCCCGGCCGCCTTCCGCACGGTGACCCGCGGGCTGCTGCGCTACCCACCCGCGGAGCGCCGGACGGACGCGTGGCGGGAGGGCGAGACGGTCTCCGGCCGGTTGTGGCTGTTCGGCGTGGTCCCGTTCGGCCGCCACACCATCCGCTTGGCCCGCATCGACGAGGCGCAGCTGACGCTGACCAGCGACGAGCACGGCGGACTGATCCGCTCGTGGGTCCACGACATCGTGCTCGAGCCCCTCGACGATCACCGCACCCGCTACACCGACCGGGTCACGATCGACGCAGGGTGGGCCACGTTGCCGGTCACCGCCTTCGCCTGGCTCCTCTACAAGGTCCGCCAGACCCGCTGGCACCGACTCGCGCCGACCCTGAACGCACCCACACCCACGGCCGACCGACGCGGACGCTGAGCGCGACGACACCGACCGGGATTCAACGACCCCGTCGATGACCTGCAAGCTTCGTGCGGTAAGAACCGTCACCGAGACCACGATCGGGAACGCCATGCAGTTCGAGACGATCCGCACCTGGCAGCACGACCGGGTGGCCCACATCCAGCTCCATCGCCCACAGAAGCTCAACGCCATCGTCGCTCCCATGCCCGCCGAGCTGCGCACGGCGGTGGAGGCGGCCGACCGCGATCCGGACGTCCACGTGATCGTGCTCTCCGGTGCCGGCAAGGGCTTCTGTGGCGGCTACGACCTCGAGGTCTACGCCGAGACACCAGGCCCCAACCCCGGGGTGCAGCAGATGCCATGGGACCCGATGGTCGACCTGGCCATGATGGGCCGCAACACCGAGGACTTCATGAGCCTGTGGCGGGCCCAGACCCCGGTCATCGCCAAGGTCCACGGTGCCGCGGTCGCCGGCGGTTCGGACATCGCCCTGTGTGCGGACCTGGTGGTCATGGCCGACGACGCGGTCATCGGCTACCCGCCCGCGAAGGTGTGGGGCGTACCGACCACGATGATGTGGGTCCACCGGTTGGGCCTCGAGGCCGCCAAGCGGCTGCTGTTCACCGGCGATCTGATCGACGGGCCCGAAGCGGTGAGGATCGGGCTGGTCGGCGAGTCGGTCCCCGCCGACGCGCTGGACGACCACGTCGATGCCCTGGCAACGAAGATCGCTCGGGTGCCGAGCAACCAGCTCGCGATGATGAAGCGGGTCGTCAACGCCTCCTACGCCAACCAGGGGATGGAGACCACCCAGCTGCTCGCGACCCTGTTCGACGGCATGGCTCGCCACACCCCGGAGGGCGTCGCGTTCAAACAGCGCGCCGAACGACTCGGCTGGCGCGGCGCGGTCGCGGAACGAGACAACGACGTCGAGGACCTCGGCTGAGTCGCCTGGCGACATCGCGTCTGGCAGCTTGAACGCGTTGGAATCGGGTCGCGATCGCGCGTTCGACACTTGCGCCGAGTCCAGGACGCGGATGGAGGCTGGGGCATAGCCTCGCTGGAGGGTTGCCGGCCCGCCAACGGATGAACTGATTCGGCCGCTACCTCGACCCGACCGCCTCTGCCGATGGCCGCTCCCGAGCCAGTCGCAAGCCGCGATAGGCGGGTAGCACTACGACGTGTTGGCTTCTGAGGCTGCCAGCTTCGCGGACTTTGAACCGCCCCACAGCGACACGGACCTGATCGGTGCCCCTTTGGCGAAACTCGACCAGGTGCAAGGACGAACAGGCCACAACCACAGTCGCGCCCGGGCAGATCCGGGCGAAGTGCACCGGTCTTTCACGGCAGCTCGTCGAGTGCGGTTCCTCACCGCGAGCACCGGCGCGGGCTCGCGTTTGCAGCGGCTCGCTTGGACAGCATCGGAACTTGCAGCCGCCGACGAGCGTCCTACATGCCAGATGCGCACGGAGCGTCGTCCACCCCGAGCCGGTGAAGGAGCACGTTGTGCGCAGCTGGACACACGCGCGGAGCATCCTCGCCATGGCAGCCACCGTGATCGTCGTCCTCGTCACGGCCTGCGGTGGGGTCAGCGACCAGGGCGTCGGGGACGACACTGTGGACCCCGATGCCCAGCCCGAACTGATGGATCCCGATGGTCTTGTCGCGCATCACAAGTTCCTCCTGCCAGCCCCCGACGACGAGGTGCTGCCCTACCTGGACGAACCTGTCGACGAGGGGGTCATCGTCATCGTCGAGCACGACGGAAGCGACGCACGGGTGGTCTGGGCCGGGTTGGGCTGCCGCATCGCGCCGGAGGTAGAGGTCACCGGCGATCAGGACGGCGTGGTGGTGGCAATCGACCGCGGACCACGAGCTGTTGAGGACTGCGATTCAGTTGAGGACTTCTTCGCGGTCGATCTCATCTTCCGCGACGAGCTTCAGGCAGCACCCGTCACGGGCCGCATCCGGTAGAGGACCTGAGCTTCACACGCCGATAACCGCGTCGAGGAACTCGCAAGAGCCGCCAACGGGTAGCGATCACGGGCGTTGCGCACCGGTCCGAATCGGCCATGGGACGCTCGGCAGTTCCCGTCGCGTGCGGGCCTCGCTCGCCGGGAAGCGTTCCGAACCGCCCTCGACTTGAACCGGACCGGGAGATCACCCGCGCCCGCTATGGCCCCGGCGCGGTTCAGGGTGGAGCCCAATCCTCGGTTATCGGGGCATCCCCGACCGGCGATGGGGCTTGAGGGCGCGAAGGGAGGTCAGGAAGCGGCCCGTCGCTCGGCGATGCGCTTGTAGTTGGGCAAGATCATCCGCTCGAAGTCTCGTTGCATCTTCCAGCGCACTGCGGTGCGTTCGAGCAGCCAGCCCAGTGGCCGGAAGGCGGGGACGGCCCGGATGTGCATCCGCTGCGTGTACCTCGTGCGACCGTCCGGCATCGGCTCGACGATCACCTCGAGATCGAGCTCGCCCTCACCGCTGGCGTGGGAGTGCACCGCCCGGCGGGGTGGCTCGAACTCCGTGAGCTCCCACCGGTAGACGGTCTCCTTGATGCCCATCTTGACCCGCTCGGCGTAGACGCTGCCGCGTCTGACGGGCTGGTCGTCCTCCCACCACATCTCGCGGACCCAGTCGATGCTCTCGACCATGGCCGCCGGATCGTGGACCGTGGCCCAGACCGTCTCCACCGGTGCATCGATCTCGATACTGGCCTCGATCAGCTGACGCATACCTTGACTCCTCGCTCCCGACCTGCAGTCAGTGATGGCGTTCCTCCGGATCCCTGCTCGGCGGTGGCGTAGCTGCACGAGCGCAGCATCACCGCACCCGGCCGGGCCAGACGAGCGACGTTCTCGGCCACCGCCACCCGACACGACCCGGTGAGGTCGTCGATGCTGCTCACATCGACGAGCGGATCGAAGGGTTCTCCCGCCTGATCCCACAGGTCCGGAGCCGTCACATCGGCCTCGATGGATCGGCACCGCTGAGCCACGTCCGCCTTCACCGCCCGCCGCTCGACGCCCATGGCAGCGGGGTCCGCAGCGAACAACTCGACAGGGTCGCCCGTGAGGCCACTCAGCTCCCGAAGGGCGGGCGGACCGTGCCCAGGACGCCCGGCTGGTTCCAGCATCATCGCACGCCTTCATAGGGGAGGGCTTGCTGACAGGAGGATTCCCGTCTGCTTCCGCCACCATGCCTGACGCAGGCACCGATCGACAGGGAGGTACCCCTCCCAACGGTCTGGGGGATAGCCCCACTCGGGCTCACGCCATCGAGCCTTCGTAGGACTCGGAGGACGCCTGCTGTCTGCCGCGCTCTTGTCCGCTCGGCTGCGGCACATCGTGTTGACAGCCCCAAGGACCGGTCGGTGTTCGTGCTACACCTGGGCTACGTCGGTATGGGAACGGTTCGCCGACACTCTGCAACCGCCGCAGCGACCTGGCTGATGCGGGCGT
>PWTE01000008.1 GCA_003563915.1 Nitriliruptoraceae bacterium | reverse complement strand
GGCATGCGCAAGGCACGCGCCGACCGCATCGCCTACCGTCGACAACACCCCAACAACAGGACCTGACCCTGGCCGGGAGTTTCCCGAGCCAAACGTCCAGAAGACTCAGACGCACCTCATGAAGTTGCGCTGCGCCTTGGGTTGCGGGACCGCCGTGGCGGCAGCCTCGTCTGCGGCCTGCTCACAGCGCTCGATGACCTGCGGATCATCCGGATCCTCGCCGCGCCGTTCGGCCTTCTTCCGTTCCTTGGTCCGTGCTTTGTCGGCGGCCGCTTGAGCGGCCTCTTCCTCAAGTTGCTGCTTCGCGCGACGGAGCGCCTCGAGCCTGCCCTGCTTCGTCCGTAGATGCTCCGGCAGCTCGTCACCGCGGGCGTCGCCATACATCTCGTCCTCGGCCGCGTCGACCGCTTCGGCCTCGTCCAGCATCTGTTTCACGATCGCGGCCAGCTCCGGCTCACGCTCGTTCATGCGGGCATACGACATGGCCTTGTGCCGTGACGCGTTCGCCTTGACCTTGGTGCCATCAAGCCCGACGTTGCCAAGCTTGACCATCCCCGCCTGCTGGCACAGCACCAGCACCTGCACGAACAGGCCATCCATCGCGGCCAGATGACGGCGGCGGAACCTTGAGAACGCCCGATGATCCGGGCACTGGTTCGCAGCGAGGAACCGGAACGCGACCTGCTCCACACATGCCGTCTCGAGCTTCCGAGACGAGCGGACCCCGGTCAGATACCCGTACAGCAGCACCTTGAGCATCATCCGCGGGTCGTACGGCGGGAACCCCTTCACGTTGGTGTGCGCCGCATACAACAGTCCCAGATCCAGATGTGTCTCGACCAGCTCATCGACGAACCGGGCCAGATGCTCCGCCGGCAGCCACTCATCCAACGACGGCGGCAACAACATCGTCTGCCCCGGCTGATAGTCCCGGAACACCTTCCCGACCGCAGCCACCGACGGGGCCGCTTCCGCGGAAGCAGCCTCCACCGGAACCTCCACCGGGACATCGACCAACGTCTGCTGCTCGCCCATCACACCCGCCTTCCGACGACCCCCGTAGTCTGGCAACCAACCCCGCGTCATCCCAGCACCCTCGCCGTTACTGACCCACGCTCCTAGGCGGTTGCGCCGGTTCCGCTCGTGGAAGCGCGGCGCCCTGGAAGCTCACGGTCGAGCATCAGCAGCGCGCTCGGGTCGTCGGCCACCATCCGGAGTTCACCGATGATGGTGCGTACCGAGGCTTCCTCCTCGACCTGCTCGTCGAGGAACCGCGTCAGTAGAGGAAGGCTCGGATAGTCCCGGGACTCCTGGGCAGCGGCGTACAGCTCGCCGATCGCGGCGGTGACGCGCTTCTCGTGCTCCAGGGCGGCGGAGAACACGGCGACGAGATCGTCGAACCCGCCCTGGGGCGCCTCCAGGGCGGTGAGTGCCACCTCTCCGTCCCGGTCCAGGACGAAGTCGATGAAGATCAGCGCATGCTGCGCTTCCTCCTGGGCCTGACTGCGCAGCCATGCGGCGGCACCGGTGTAGTCGTGTGCCTCGGCCCAGGCCGCCATCTGCAGGTAGGCGCGCTCGGAGGCGTGTTCGAGGCCGATCTGCTCGTTGAAACGAGCCTGCAGGTCCGCGTCCATGGGCTCTGCGCTCCTGTCGTGGGACGAACGGTGCCCGGGACGGTAGCGGCCGGAGTAGGGTGCGGACGGCTACCCTCCCCGCGGGTTCGACCATGGAGGTTGCGGGTGGCGCACGACCTGATCGACTCGACCGAGATGTACCTGCGGACCGTCCTCGAACTCGAGGAGGAGGGCATCCCGCCGCTCCGCGCCCGCCTCTCCGAGCGGCTCGGCCTGTCCGCCCCCTCGGTCTCCGAAGGGGTCGCCCGGCTCGAGGAACAGGGGCTACTGAAGCTCGCTGCCGACCGCACCGTGCAGTTCACCGAGGAGGGGCGCCAGCGTGCGACCCACGTGATGCGCAAGCACCGTCTGGCCGAGCGGTTGCTCGCCGACGTGATCGGGCTCGAGACCGAGTACATCCACGAGGAGGCGTGCCGCTGGGAGCACGTCATCTCCGACCGGGTTGAGGGCAAGCTCGCCGAGCTGCTCGGCAACCCGTCGACCAGCCCCTACGGCAACCCGATCCCCGGGTCGGGGCAGGAGGCGGTCGAGATCAGCTCGATCGCCGAGGTCGATGACGGGGACTTCAAGCTGCACAGCATCTCCGAGTCGCTCCAGGCCGACGCCGAGGTGATCCGGATCCTGTTCGAGCATGGGATGAAGGCGGGCGAGATCGTCACCGTCAGCCACCGGCCCGAGGTGGTCGAGCTGGAGCTCGACGAGCACCAGGTGGAGCTGTCCAAGGACGCAGCGAAGCTCGTCTACGTCGTCCCCGCCTGATCTAGCCCTTCGGTGAGGATCCGGAGGCTTCGTCCGTCTATCCGGACCGATCCTCCGAAACCTCCCGTCAGCGGCCAAGGCCCACCGGGCACGGGCTGGCTCGCGGAGCACCCCGGCGTGTTGGCCCAGCTCGGACTCGGCCACGACGAACAACTCGTGGGCATGATCTACCTCGGCTCGGTCGCCGAGGACCAGCGCACCCCACTCCGCGAGCTCGACACGACCTGTGTGACCTGGCATCCCTGATGCGGAAGGCGCCCCTGTAGGCCCGGCGGCCCTGGCGTACGCTGTTGTCCGCAACCTCGAGGTAGCCGAGGTGGACGTGACCGAACCCTTGCCTAGCGTTGACGACATGTCCGCTGTCCGCGTCCGTCCGCTGCGCCGGGCCGAGTACGACGTGCTCGTCGAGCAAGGCGTGTTCGGTCCTGACGACCGCATCCAACTGCTCGAGGGGGAGCTCGTCGAGATGAGCCCGCAGAAGCCCCCGCACGCGGGCATCGTCGAGCGTCTCAACGAGCTCCTCATGCCTGCGCTGGTCGGGCGCTACCGGGTGCGGGTGCAGCTGCCGCTCGCGGCGGGCGAGTACTCGGAGCCGGAACCTGACGTGGCCGTGGTGCCGACGGACGAGTCACGTGAGCGGCATCCCGAACGCGCGATCCTGGTCATCGAGGTCGCCCACGAGACGGTTCGGCTCGACCTGGGCCGCAAAGCGAGGATCTACGCGGCGGCTGGCGTGCCCGAGTACTGGGTCATCGACGTGCACGCCGATGCGGTGCACGTGCACACGGATCCGTCGCCCGGTGGTTACGGCTCCATCACCCGGCACGGACCCGATGATCCGCTGGACGCATGCGGCGTGTCCGTGACGCTACGTCGACTCAGGCACGGCTGAGGGCTCCGATAGGCATCGTCGCAGGCGGTCGCGCGGTGAGGATCCGGAGGCTTCGTCCGTCTATCCGGACGGATCCTCCGCAACCTCCCGTCAGCGGGTCGCGGCGACCGTCTCCGCGCACCGGCCGAGCAACTCGACGGTCTCGTCCCAGCCGATGCAGGCGTCGGTGATCGACACGCCACGTTCGAGCGGTCGGTGCGGCTCCCAGTCCTGACGGCCAGGTTGGAGGTTGCTCTCCAGCATCAGGCCGAGGAGCCCGTGGTCGTCCTCGCTCCACTGTGCGAGCAGATCCTCGACGACCGCCCGCTGCTGCCGGTGATCCTTGTTCGAGTTGCCGTGGGAGCAGTCCACGATGACCGGTCGGGCATGGCCGGTGACTGCCCGCGCCTGCTTCGTCGCGTCTGCGACGTGCTCCCGGGCGTAGTTCGGGCCACCGTCACCGCCTCGCAGCACGAGGTGGGCGTCGGGGTTGCCGTTGGTGCGGATCACCGCGCTCGCCCCGTCGTCGTCGACACCGAAGAACGCGTGAGGTTCGACCGAGGCCGACAGCGCGTTGATCGCGACCCCGATCCGGCCGTCGGTGGCGTTCTTGAAGCCGACCGGCATCGACAGCCCGGAGGCGAGCTGGCGGTGGACCTGGCTCTCGACCGTGCGCGCGCCGATGGCGGCCCACGACACCAGGTCCGAGTAGTACTGCGGGGTGATGGTGTCGAGCACCTCGACCGCGCATGGCAGGCCCAGCCCGAGCACGTCGATCAGGACCTTGCGGGCAGCCCGCAACCCCTGCATCGCGTCGTAGCTACCGTCCAGGGACGGGTCGTAGATCAGCCCCTTCCAACCGATCGAGGTCCGCGGCTTCTCGAAGTAGGTCCGCATGATCACGATCAGCTCGTCGCGGTGCTCGTCGGCGAGGTCCCGTAGCCCGGCGGCGTACTCGAGCGCCAGCTCGGGGTCGTGGATCGAGCACGGCCCGACCACCACGGCCATCCGTCCGTCCTGACCGCGCAGGGCCGCAGCGACCTCGTCCCGAGCGCGCACCACCGTCGCGTAGCGGTCACCGTCCGCCGGGTACTCCTCACGCAGCTCGCGTGGCCGAGGGAGCGCGTCGAAGGACGCGATGTGGCGGTCCTGGACGTTGCTGCCCATCTGGGGCGCGGGATCGGTGGTGGTCATCGTCGCCTCGAGGCGGATCATGAGGGCGGATCAGGAGGTGGTACGAAGAGCACCGTGGACGACGCCACGGAAGCCTCGACGGTACCGCACCGCGCGGTGGGCGCTCGTCCCCGCCGGCCACGACGACCGGTAGCGTCGCCGCGCGACCACCGACGTCAGGGTCCCCGATGAGTGCGCACCGTCCCGCCGCCGCTGCCGGCACCGTCACCCTCGGCGGTGGCCTCACCGTCAACCGGCTGGGATACGGCGCGATGCGTATCACCGGTGACGGCATCTGGGGCGAGCCACCGGACCGCGACCGCGCGATCGCGCTCCTGCGTCGCGCCGTCGAGCTCGGGGTCGACCTGATCGACACCGCCGACAGCTACGGACCCTTCGTGTCCGAGGACCTGATCCGCGAGGCCCTGCACACCGGTGGCAGCGACCCCTACGACGGCGTCGTGATCGCCACCAAGGGTGGGCTGGTCCGCACCGGACCAGGGGAGTGGCATCCGCTCGGACGACCCGAGTACCTCCGCTTCGCCTGCGAGATGAGCCTGCGCCGCCTTGAGGTCGACACGATCGACCTCTACCAGCTGCACCGGATCGATCCGCAGGTCCCCCCCGAGGAACAGCTGGGGGTCCTGGCCGAGCTCCAGCGCGAGGGGAAGATCCGCCACCTCGGCCTCTCCGAGGTCTCGGTCGAGGAGCTCGATGCCGCGCGCGATCAGGTCGCTGTCGTCAGCGTGCAGAACCGCTACAACCTGCTCGACCGGGGCTCCGAGGCGGTGCTCGACATCTGTACCGCCGACGGCCTCGCGTTCCTCCCCTGGTTCCCCGTCGCCGTCGGCGACCTCGCCGGTCACGGCGGCCCCCTCGACGACCTCGTCGAGGCCAGCGGGGCGACGCCGGCGCAGCTGGCCATCGCCTGGCTGCTGGATCGCTCCCCGACGATGGTGCCGATCCCCGGGACCTCCTCGATCGAACACCTCGAGGAGAACGTGGCTGCCGGGTCGGTCGAGCTCACCGCCGAGGTCCGTGACGCCCTCGGGAGGCTGGCCACCGAACAGGAGTGAGGGCAGGCAGCCGGACGGTGGCAGGGCGACGGGAGGAAGCGGATGCGTCAGCGTCGGTGGGCCCGCGTCCTGCTGTGGATGCTGGCCGCGCTCGTCGCCGCGGCGGTCGCGCTGCTGACCTGGTGGTGGATCGCCCTGCCCGACGCCGACGCCACGGCGGTCGCCGAGATCCGGAGTTCCAGCGACGTCGAGGTGGTCGACGCCGATCACGGGGTCGTGCTCCGCCACGCCGCCGCTCCCGGCGACGCGGCGGTGGTCTTCTACCCGGGCGCTGCGGTCCCGCCCGAGGCCTACCTGCCGACGTGGGCCCCGATCGTCCGAGCGACGGGTGTCAGCGTGCACATCCCCGATATGCCGCTGCGGCTGGCCGTCCTGGCACCGGGTCGGGCGCAGCGGATCCGGGAGGCGAACCCCGGCGTGCAGCACTGGTGGGTCGGGGGGCACTCGCTGGGCGGGGCGATGGCGACGTCCTACGCCGGAGGTACCGCGCCCGGCGAGCTGCGTGGCGTGATCCTCTGGGCAGCGTTCCCGACGGCTGGTGCGGGACTCGATGACCGCGACGACCTGACGGTGCTGTCGATCGCCGGATCGAGAGACGGGCTGGCGGCCCCTGACGATCTCGCCGCTCGCCGTGACCGTCTCCCCGCCGACGCGATCGTGGTGGAGCTCGAGGGCGTGAACCACGCCCAGTTCGGTCGGTACGGGACCCAACGGGGCGATGGCGAGCCGCAGGTGTCCGATGTCCGCGCGACCGACCTCATCGCCGATGCCGTCACGGCGGTGCTCGGCCCGGACCGCTAACCTCCGCGCCCCTCACGGGCCGGAAGGCATGGCCCTCCCGCAGGACGGGGTCGGCTGGTGCCGTCCCGACCGATGACCGCACGATCGGTGCGCCGGTGCCCCTCACGACCCCGCTTCGACGACGACTGCTCGCGTGGGGCGAGCAGGTCCGCCGCGACCTGCCGTGGCGGCGCACCCGGGACCCGTGGGCGATCCTGGTCTCGGAACTCATGCTGCAGCAGACCCAGGTCGATCGGGTGGTCCCGCGCTACCTCGCCTTCCTCGAGCGGTTCCCCGACCCCGCCGCGTGCGCCGACGCTGCTCCCGGCGAGGTGCTGAGGGCGTGGGAGGGCCTGGGCTACAACCGCCGCGCACTGAACCTGCACCGCGCGGCCACCGCCATCGTCGCCGCGCACGGCGGCCAGGTCCCTGCTGAGCTGGACCTGCTGCTCGCCTTGCCCGGGGTCGGGCCCTACACGGCCCGTGCGGTGCTGGCCTTCGCCTTCGAGCGGGATCACGGCGTGGTCGATACCAACGCGGCGCGCTTCCTGTCCCGCGCGGTCGCCGGCGAGCGACTGAGCCCGCGACGCGCGCAGGTGCTCGCGGACGCGCAGGTACCCGAGGGCCACGGGTGGGCGTGGAACCAGGCCGTCCTGGACCTCGGTGCGATGGTCTGCACCAAGCGCGCACCTGACTGTGGCGGCTGCCCGCTACGCACCGGGTGTGCGTGGGCCGTCGCAGGGTTCCCTGCGCCAGATCCGGCCGTCGGCACCGCCGGCGCTTCGGGCCGTCAGAGCACCTTCGAGGGCTCCGACCGTCAGGCCCGCGGGCGGATCGTCCAGGCACTGCGGACCGGGCCGATCGAGGTCGTGCGGCTGCCCGACGTCGCGGGTTGGACCGACGACCCCGAACGGGCGCACCGGGTGGCCGACGGGCTGGTGGGCGAGGGACTGGCCGAGTACGTCGATGGCCAACTCGCGCTGCCGGCCTGACCGGTGGATCTGGCCGGGCTCGTGCACGACGCCCTGGCGCAGCGCGGGGAGCTGACGGTCCGCGATCTCGTCGAGGTGGTGCGTCGCGCGGGCGGGCACGGGGTCTCCCGCGCCAGGATCGAACGGCTCCTGCAGCAGGACGGACGGTTCGTGCGTACCGAGGTACTCGGTCGGGAGCACTGGGAGCTCGCCCCCGCCGCTGACGCGCCCGGCCCGGACCACGCGACCAGTGACACACGTGCAGAGCTCGCGGCGATGGAACTGCGTCCCTGGCAGGCGGAGGCCCTGGCCTCCTGGTCGGCCCAGGGGCACGGGGTCGTGGAGGCGGTGACCGGGACCGGCAAGACCCGCCTGGCGATGGCCGCGATCCGCGCGGTCGCCGATCGTGGCGCCCGGACCCTGGTGCTGGTCCCGACCCTGGAACTGCAGGACCAGTGGGTCCGTGAGCTCCGCGCGGTCGTGCCCGACCTGCGGGTCGGGCGACTCGGTGGTGGCTGCGACGACGACCTGTTCTCCCGCGAGGTCCTCGTAGCGACCCCGCACTCGGCCGCCGCGGTGCCGGTCGACCTGCCTCCGGGCACGCCTGGCCTGTTGGTCGCCGACGAGGCCCACCGCTACGGCGCACCGACCTGGGGTGCGGCACTCCATGAGGTCTTCGTCCTTCGGCTCGCTCTGACCGCGACCTACGAGCGGGGCGACGACGGGCTCGCCGAGGTGCTCGAGCCCTACTTCGGTGACGTCGTGTACCGCTACGGCTACGACCGTGCGGTGGCGGATGGTGCGGTCGCACCCTTCCGGATCGCCCTGACCGGGGTGGCGCTCTCCGAGACTGAACGCGCCGCCCACGACGCGGCCGACGCGCGCGTCAAGCGGTTGCACGGGGAGTTGGTCGGAGGTCTCGGGATGCCTCGAGCGCCACGTGAGCTGTTCGCCGCGGTCGCCGCGGTGGTCTCCGACGCCGAACGTGACGGTCGTGACGGTCCGCAGGTGCGCGCGTGTCGTGAGTACCTGGTGCGGGTCCGTGAACGGCGCGACGTGGCGGCGACCGCCACCGCGAAGCTGCAGCTGTGCACCGCGCTTGGCCCGGCACTGCGCCCGCGACGGTCTCTGGTCTTCACCGACACCGTCGAGCAGGCGGAGGCCGCCGCGCGGGCCCTGGCCGGCACGGGCGTGCGCGCCGAGACCGTCCACGGAGGGCTCACGAAGCAACGCCGTCGGATCCGCCTGGCGCAGTTCCGGCGCGGGAACCTCGATGTCGTGGTCGCTCCTCGGGTGCTGGACGAGGGCATCGACGTCCCGGATGCCGACGTCGCGGTGGTCCTGGCCGCCTTCCGCACCCGTCGTCAGATGGTGCAGCGCCTCGGTCGGGTGCTCAGGGTCAAGTCGGACGGGAGCGAAGCCCGGCTGGTCCTGGCACACGCGATCGGAACCTCGGAGGACCCCGCATCCGGCGGGCACCGCGACTTCCTCCGCGACATCCGTGAGGTGGCGGTGAGCGTCGATCGGTTCATGCTGCCGGAGCACGCCGGAGTGCTCCGCCGTTGGCTCCAGGCCTGATCCGGCACGCGACCAGCCTTCGGGGGCACGGCCGCTCGCGAGGGAGGTCATCCGACCGCTACGCTCGCGCGCGGTGTCCGCGCGGGGGCGTTCGAGCACGCGAGGCGGGCCGACGGATCAGCGATTCGGAGGTGAGCAGGTGACGGTGAGCGAGGAGGCGCGGCGCGAGGTACTGGCGCTGCTCGCTCCTGGATCCGAGCTGCGGGAAGGCATCGAACGCATCATCCGTTCCGGCCGTGGTGCACTGATCGTGATCGGCTGGACCCCGGAGGTGGAGCCCCTGGTCTCTGGTGGGTTCGTCATCGACATCGCCGCCACCGCGCAGCGCATCGCCGAGCTGGCCAAGATGGACGGGGCGATCGTCCTCGATGCTGGTGCCACGCGGGTGCTGCGGGCCAACGTCCACCTCGTGCCGGATCCGTCGATCGCCACCACCGAGACCGGGACCCGCCACCGCTCCGCGGAGCGGACGGCGAAGCAGACCGGTCAGGCGATGATCACGGTGTCCGAGTCCATGGGCGTCGTGACCGTCTACCACGGCGAGACCAAGCGGACCCTGGAGGAGGTCTCGGCACTGCTGTTCCGGGCGAACCAGGCGCTGTCCACCCTGGAGCGCTACCGGTTCCGGCTGGACGAGGTGTCGTCGGCTCTCTCGGCCCGCGAGGTCGAGGACGCGGTCACCGTCCGCGACGTGGTGCTGACCCTGCAGCGGGCAGAGATGATGCGCAGGATCGCCGGCGAGGTGGCCGAGCACGTGGTCGAACTCGGGACCGAGGGGCGGCTGATCGAGCTACAGCTCGACGAACTGGTGGCGTCGGTCGCCGACGAACGTGAGCTGGTCGTGCGCGACTACCTCGGAGACCGACGACGCAAGCTGACCCGGGTCCTGAAGGACGTGGCCGAGCTGTCGACCGACGACCTGCTGGATGCCGAGCGTGTCGCGGAGATGCTCGCCTACGACGTGGATCAGCTCGAGCAACCCGTCACCCCGCGGGGCTACCGGCTCCTCTCCCGTATCCCACGCCTCCCGGGGGCGGTCGTGGATCGGCTGGTGGACCGTTTCGGCAGCCTGCCCCGGATCATGGAGGCCACGATCTCCGAACTCGACCAGGTCGAGGGCGTCGGCGAATCACGAGCCCGCACGATCCAGGATGGTCTCCGTCGGATGGCGGAAGCGAGCCTCCTGGACCGCTACGCGTGAGCGCCCACACGACACGCTCAGTGGTGGCTGCGACACCGGTAGTAGGAACGACCCCATCGCGCTCGCCCGGCCAAATCGCCCGGATCGGTTCGAGAAACCCCCTCTGACCTGGGAAGATGCGCCCACGGTGCGGTTGAGTCTGCCCCAAGCTCTGTGCTAGAATCAGGGCCTGTTCAGCCCACACGACGGAGGTTGCGGAGAGAGATCCGGCGCGTCTGTGGGGGAGTCGGAGAGCGACCAACCGCAACGCTCCACGGTCCGTCCGTATGAACATCGGAGCCATCCCGCGTGACCGATGATCTGCCCCGGTTCAGTCTGCCCACTGACCTCCAGTGGCTGGCCGACCGGAACCAACCTCGTCGTGTGTCCGGGGCCCTTCGGGTTCCGACCCCCCTGCACCGCCCACGTCACGCCGGCGCCTGCTGCGCCACCAGGAGCAAGCACTAGCTACGTCCGGGCCGGTGTCCCCACCCTGCCACCTGCCGCGATCGCGGCCTGTCCCTCGGTCCTGCACGGACCCCCCTCGCAAGGAGCAGACGATCCATGGCCTACAGCGTCGGCGACACGGTCATCTACCCCCACCACGGTGCCGCGGTGATCGAGCGCAAGGAGGAACGTGAACTCAAGGGCGAGAACCGCGAGTACCTCGTCCTGCGCCTCACCTACGGTGACCTGACGCTGATGGTGCCGGCGGACTCCTGCGAGGAGGTCGGCATCCGTAACGTGGTCTCCAAGAAGGAGGTCGAGCAGGTGCTCGACGTCCTGCGCGAACCCGAGGGCAAGGCCGCGGGCAACTGGTCGCGTCGCTTCAAGGCCAACTACGAGAAGCTGCGCTCCGGGGACATCTACCAGGTCGCCGAGGTGGTCCGGAACCTCGCCACCCGCGAGAAGGACAAGGGCCTCTCCGCCGGCGAGAAGCGCATGCTGACCAAGGCCAAGCAGATCCTGCTGTCCGAACTCGCGGTGGCGATCAAGAAGGACGAGGAGCAGGCCGAGCAGCTCGTCGAGGACACCCTCGCGCAAGCGCAGGGCTGACCACCGCCGGTGAGCGCGGGGGCGGAAGCCGCGACCGCGTTCCCGGGCATGTCCTTCCGCTACCCCTGGCGGACCTACCAGCAGCTCGCCCTGGCCCGCATCGCCCAGCTCTCCGAGGACCCCGACACCCGCCACGAGGTCGAACGTCTGCACCTCGTCGCCCCACCGGGGTCCGGCAAGACGATCCTGGGGCTCGAGTTGGCACGCCAGCGGGTCCGGCCAACCCTGGTGCTCTCCCCGACGACCACCATCGCGGCCCAGTGGCGCACGCAGCTGGCCCTGTTCGTCGCGGATGACGTCGCACGCGAGATCAGCAGCGACGATCCCCAGGCGCCCGCCACCGTCACCTCGCTGACCTACCAGCGGCTGGGCGTGTTGGACGCCGCGGATGAGGCCCTGCGCACCGCAGCACAGGAGGCGTGGATCGCGCAGCTCGTTGACGGTGACCACGTGCGCGACCGGGAGACGGCGCTCGCCCGCATCGAGCGCATGGCGGCGGACCATCCCGCGAACCACCGCCGCGAGCTGGCCCGTTACCTGCGGGCCGAGCGCCGGCGTCTGATCGACCGGGGTGGGGTCCTCCCGCTGCTGCACCCGAACGCCCGGGCCCTGTTCAACCGGCTGGCGGAGCACGGGGTCGGCACGATCATCCTGGATGAGTGTCACCACCTGCTCGACCACTGGGCGATGGTCGTGCGGGCGCTGCTGGAGCGGCTGGGCGACGACGTGCAGGTGATCGGGCTGACCGCGACGCTGCCCGACCCCGACGACCGCCGCTCCTACGACAACTACATGGGCATCCTCGGTGAGGTCACCTTCGAGGTGCCGACCCCGGCGGTGGTCAAGGAGGGCGACCTCGCCCCGTGGCGCGACCTGGTGTGGTTCGTCGAGCCGACCGACGCCGAGCAACGCGTCCTGGACGACGCCACCGGTGCCCTGCGGGGTGTGCTGGCCACGCTGCTCGGGGACGATCGGCTCACCGGTTTCGCCCGCTCCCTGGCCTTCGGTGACGGCGAGGTAGCCGGTGCCGACGGGGGCCCCGATCCGGCCCAGCACCTCGCCGACCAGCTGTCCGCCGCGCCGCTGCGGACCGTCGCGGCCATCCGGCTACTGCGGACCCGCGGTGCCTGGCAACGCCGGGTGCCGCTGCCGGAGGAGGCCGAAGCGCCGCTCACCTTCGAGGACGAGCTCCTGCTCCTGGAGCGTTACGGGCTGGATGTGCTGGCGATCAGCGCAGACCCGGAGGACCACGCGCTGCTCACGCAGCTGCGTGACGCCTTGGCCGGGTTCGGCATCAGCCTGACCGAGCGAGGGTTGCGGCAGGGACGTTCGGTCGGGGACCTGGTGCTGGCCTTCTCCGAGGCCAAGGACCACGCGGTCGTCGAGCTGCTGGCGGAGGAAGCCGACGACCTCGGGACGCATCTCCGTGCGGTCGTGGTCACCGACTTCGCGACGGCTTCCTCGGCGGTGGCCCGCTCGGCCGCGCCACTGGCCGACGACGCCGGGAGCGCCTTCCGAGCCTTCCACAGCCTGATCGACGACCCGCGGACCGAGGCGCTCGACCCGATGATGATCACGGGACGGACCGTGCTGGTCGACGCGGGCCATGGCGACGAGCTGCTGGCCGCACTGAACGCCCAGTTGCTGGAGGACGGCTTGGATGCCCGCTGTCGCTCCCTCCCGACCGACGATCCACGCGTGCTGGAGATCGTCGGTGAGGGGCCGGCATGGTCCTCCGCCACCTACGTCCGCCTGCTCACCGAGGTGTTCGAGTCCGGCGCGACCCGGTGCCTGGTGGGAACCCGCGGGCTGTTCGGGGAGGGGTGGGATGCGCTCGCACTCAACACCCTGGTCGATCTGACGGCGGTGACGACCTCCACCTCGGTGCAGCAGCTGCGGGGGCGGTCGATCCGGCTGGACCCGTCATGGCCGCGCAAGGTGTCCCACAACTGGGACGTGGTGTGCGTCGCGACCGACCACCCTCGGGGTGACGTCGACCTGCGCCGTTTCGTACGTCGCCACGGTCAGCTCTGGGGGGTCGTCCCACCGAGCCCCGGACGCGAACTGATCTCCCAGGCGATGGGGGTCGCCGCGGCGGCCGGTGAGGGCAGCACCATCGATGCGCTGCCGGGGATCGACACCTCGGTGCGGGGGCAGATCGCGCGTGGGGTGGTCCACGTCTCGCCCGAGCTGGCAGGCGACATCGCGTTCCGGCCATGGGACAGGATCGGGTTCAGCCGCCATACAGGGCGTAGCCGCCGGGCGATCGGACGGCGTGACCGGTCCTACGACTGGTGGGGGATCGGCGACGGCTACGACAACTTCGAGTACCGCACGCCCCGCCTGTCCGTCGAGGACCTGACGATCCGCACCGTCCACACCGTGACGGACACGCTCCGCCGCCTGGTCCGCCGCGCGGGCCTCGTGCTGCTGGCGGCGTTCATGATGGCGGGCTACGGGTTCCTGGAGGGGTTCCCCGTGCTGGCTGCGGCCCTGCCCCTGGCCATCACCGCGGCCGCGTTCGTCATCGTGCGCAACCGTGAGACGTTCCGTGAGCTGTGGCGCCTGCTCATCGTGGAGGAGCCACCCGACGCGATCCTGCGGGACGTCGGTTGGGCGGTCCTCGAAGCGCTCCAGGAGGCAGAGCTGGTCTCGCCCCACCTCGACCAGCGAGCGATCCGGGTGCGCGCCGTGCCGGACGGGACCCTGGACGTGGTGCTGGACCAGGCGCGGGGCGAGGACGCGGTCACCTTCACGGCCGCCTACCGGCAGGTCCTGGGCCCGATCGGGGATCCCCGCTACGTGATCCGTCGCACCGACGCCCGGCTGCCGTCGCTGCCGCTCGCCGGCCTGTGGCTGGCACTGCGAGCGTTCGGACGCCGGCGCACCCGTCGCCCCAGCTACCACCCCGTCCCCGACGTCCTCGGGGTCAACCGGCAACGTGCCGAGACCTTCGCGGCCGCGTGGGCACGGTACGTCGGGGGCGGGACGCTCACCTACACCCGTAGCGACGAGGGCCGCCGCATCCTGCTGGAAGCCCGGGCCGGTCCACCCCGCCGCGCCAAGAGCTACGCCTTCGACCGCTGGCGGTGACCCCTTCCTGACGGCAGCGCCGTGCCCGTTAGCATCCGTTCGGTCCAGCGACAGGCGGTGGTCAGGTGAGGTTCCCGGCGAACAGATCGGTCGGCTGCGTCGTCGTGGCCGCTGGCTCCGGGGAGCGTGTCGGAGCCGATCGACCGAAGGCACTGCTCGAGGTCGGAGGCCGCCCGCTCATCGTCTGGGCTGTGGAGCGGATCGCCGCAGCAGGGCTCCCCCCTCCGGTCGTCGTGATCCCCGACGGAGCCGCCGACCGGTTCGTCGCAGCCCTCGCCGGGTGCGAGGTGGCGGAGCTGGTGACCGGTGGAGCCACGCGGACGCAGAGCGTCCGGGCGGGTGTCGCCGCCCTGAGACCGGGCCACGCCGTCGTCGCGCTCCACGATGCGGCCCGACCGCTGGTCCCTGTCGACCTGGTCCGTGACGTGGTTGCGGCCGTCGTCGACGATGTGCTGGCGGCGGCACCGGCACTGATGGTCGCCGACACGCTGAAACGGGTCGAGGAGGATCGCGTCGCGATGACGGTCGACCGTGACGGGTTGGTGACCGTCCAGACGCCGCAGGTCTTCCGGAGCGACGTGCTCATCGACGTGCTCTCCCGACAGATCGACGCCACGGACGAACTGCGTCTCGTCGAGGAGGCGATCGCGTCCGGGACCTGGGAGGGCCGCGTCGTCGTCGTACCGGGATCGCCCTTCGCCGCGAAGGTCACCTTCCCAGACGACCTGGCCCTCCTCGATCGCGTGGCTCTGGTGGCGAAGGAGGCGACGCCATGAGCTCGTGGCGGATGCGGATGTGCTGGCGGTTGTGGCCCGTACGACGTGGGGTGGATCGATGAGGGTCGGCAACGGGCTGGACATCCATCCGTTCCAGGATCCGGCCGAGGAGGAGTCCGAGCGCCCCCTCGTCCTCGCTGGCGTCGAGATCGCCGGTGCTGTGCCGTTGGCAGGCCACTCGGACGCGGACGTCGTGGCGCACGCGGTGGCGGATGCCCTGTTGGGAGCAGCCGCGCTGGGCGACCTCGGGAGCCGGTTCGGGGTCGATGACCCCGAGACCGCCGGAGCCGACTCCCTCGGGCTGCTCCGAGCGGTCGTCCGCGATGTCACCGATGCCGGCTGGAAGCTCGGCAACCTCGACGTCACCGTCGTCGCGCAACGGCCGCGGCTCGCCGCCCACCGCCAGGCGATGCGCACCAACCTGGCGGAGTCGACGGGGGTCGACGCCGATGCGGTGTCGGTCAAGTTCACCACCACCGACCGGCTCGGGGCGATCGGCCGTTCGGAGGGCATCGCCGCCTGGGCCACCTGTCTGCTCGTGCCTCTGCGCGGGTAGGCTGCGCCGCTGACGCGCACCGACGGGCCCAGGGTGGCCCGCCTCAGCCCCCGACGCTCACCCCGCGACATCCCCGATGATGGTGGCCCCGCCATGTCCCTGGTCCTGTACGACACCCTCCGCCGCGACAAGGTGC
This sequence comes from Nitriliruptoraceae bacterium, assembly GCA_003563915.1. GTDB lineage: Bacteria > Actinomycetota > Nitriliruptoria > Nitriliruptorales > Nitriliruptoraceae > CSSed11-175R1. The sequence goes on along the minus strand of PWTE01000008.1, from coordinate 44,954 downwards.
CCTTCTCGCCGCGGACCGAGGGCGTGGCGGCGATCTACGTCTGTGGACCGACCGTGCAGTCGGAGGCTCACGTCGGCCACGGGCGGTTGGGCGTCGTCACCGACCTGCTGCGTCGCTACCTCGCCTACCGGGGCTACGACGTCACCTTCGTGCAGAACGTCACCGACATCGACGACAAGATCATCCTTCGGGCCCGCCGCGAGCAGGTCGACCCGGCGGAGATCGCGACCCGTTACACCCGGGCGTGGAACCGCACGATGGAGGCCCTGGGGATCCTGCCACCTGACATCCAGCCCTTCGCCACGGGGCACCTGTTGGAGATGCAGCAGCTGATCCAGGAGCTGATCGACCAGGACAAGGCGTACGCGGTCGATGGCGACGTGTTCTTCCGGGTCCGCAGCTTCCCCGACTACGGCAAGCTCTCGCGCCGTCAGGTCGACGACATGCAGCAGGGTGAGGACGTCGTCGACGCCGATCGCAAGGAGGACCCGCTCGACTTCGCCATGTGGAAGACCGCGAAACCCGACGAGCCGTCGTGGCCCTCCCCCTGGGGCGACGGTCGTCCCGGCTGGCACATCGAGTGTTCGGCGATGGCCGCCAAGCACCTCGGCGAGGGGTTCGACATCCACTGCGGCGGCCTGGACCTGGTCTTCCCGCACCACGAGAACGAGATCGCCCAGCACGAAGCCGCCCACGGCGGAACCTTCGTGCGGCACTGGGTCCACAACGGCATGGTCCGTATGGGTGACGACAAGATGTCGAAGTCGATCGGCAACGTCGTCTCGCTGGAGGAGGCGGTCGGCCTGTGGGGGGTCGGACCGATGCGGCTGTGGTACCTGTCGGCACAGCACCGCACCCCGTTGACCTTCGAGACCGAGCGGCTCCGCGACGCGCACAGTGTCCACCAGCGCTTCACGACCTTCGTTCGCTCCGCCCGGGCCGCAGCTGGCGAGACCGAACCCGACGCCACCGTCGCCCAGACCCACCGGGACGCGTTCATCGCGGCGATGGACGACGACCTCAACGCGCCCGCGGCCGTGGCTGCGCTGCACGAGCTGGTCTCGGACGGCAACGACCGGCTCGGCCGAGCGTCGTCCGGCGACGCGACCGCGCAGGCCGAGGTCGCCGGCCTCGCGGCGCTGCTGGTCGAGCTCGGTGACGAGGTCCTGGGCATCGGCCTCGACGCCGCGTTGGCCGACGCGGCCGCCTTGGAACAACGGGTCGCGCCGGTCGTGCAGAGCCTGCTCGAGAGCCGTGCCAAGGCCCGGGCCGATCGCGACTTCGCGACCGCCGACGCGATCCGCGACCAACTGACCGCCGCCGGCATCGTCGTCGAGGACGGACCGTCCGGCGCCCGCTGGTACGCGACCGTCCAGGCGCCGCCCGCGCTCGACGACTAGGTGGCCGCCCCCGGGCGTGTCGTCGGTGGGCTCCCCCCCGTTCGCGAGCTCCTGCGGGCGGGCCAGCGGGTCGACCGCGTCCTCGTCGCCGGCACCCGCGAGGGCTCGGCGGTCCTCGACGAGGTGCTGGAGCTGGCCCGTGACCAGGGTGTGCCGGTCGGCGAGGTGGAACGGGCTGAGCTCGACCGTCGCGCCGACGGGCTGGTGCACCAGGGGGTGCTCGCACTGGCGCCGCCGTTCCCCTACGTGTCCCTCGACGACGTGCTCGAGCCTGCGACGGATGACCGGGCGCTGCTGGTCGCGCTCGACGGGATCACCGATCCCCACAACCTCGGCTCCATCGCACGTACCGCCGAGGCGGTCGGAGCCCACGGGCTGATCGTGCCTGGCCGGCGGACCGCCACGGTCACCCCCACCGTCGAGAAGGCCGCGGCAGGGGCGCTGGCCCACCTGCCGGTGGTGCAGGTCACCAACCTGGTCCGGTCGTTGGGGCAGCTCTCGGACGCCGGGATCTGGTCGCTCGGCCTGGACGGCGACGCCGGGGTGGAACTGGCGGCGCACCCGCTGGTCACCGAACCCTGCGTGCTGGTGGTGGGTGCGGAGGGGCGCGGACTGTCGCGGCTGGTCCGCGAACGTTGCGACGCGCTGGTCCGGTTACCGATGGTCGGGCGGGTGGGATCCCTGAACGCCTCGGTCGCAGCGGGGGTCGCCCTGTACGAGCTCCTGCGGGTCCGCCGCTGACCCCGTCCGGGTAGCTTCGCGGCGTCGTCCTCACCCCGCCGCAACCTCCAGGGGGTTCCCGTGCGCCCGTCCGACCTCCAGCACGTGGTCGTGCCCGCCGATCCGCAACTGCATCCCGACGGGCGCCGCGTCGCCTACGTGCGGACCGGTATCGATCTCGAGGAGGACCGCTACGTGCGGTCGATCCACCTGGTCGATGGTGAGGAGGATCGGCCCTTCACCGCCGGACCGGCGGACTCGTCCCCGCGTTGGTCACCCGACGGCAGCCGTCTGGCGTTCCTGCGCAAGGGCACAGCGGAGGGCGCCAAGGCCCAGGTGATGGTCATGCCCACCAACGGGGGCGAGCCGGTCGTCAGGACCGACCTCCCGCTGGGTGCCAGCGACCTGGTGTGGTCCCCCGACGGCACCCGACTGGTCGTGGTCGGGGCCGAGTACCTCGACGAACTGGCCGACCTCGACGACGAGGAGCGCAAGCGTCGCCCCAAGCGCATCACCCGGCTGCCGTACCGTGCGGATGGCGAGGGGTGGCTGTACCACCGCCGTACCCACCTGTGGCTGGTCGACCCGACCGGGGAGGACGACCCCCGCTGCCTCACCCCCGGCGACGAGGACGAGTCCGGTCCGTCCTGGCGCCCGGACGGACAGGCCGTCGCGTACCTGACGCGACCCGAGGATCGGGACGAGACCGATCCGAGCAACGTCGTCATGGAGGTCGATCTCGCCTCCGGTGAGCGGCGCCGGCTGGTCGGACCCGGGATGTGGGCCTCCGTCGACCACGCCCCGGACGGGCAGGTCTTCGTGACGGGACTGCCCGACGTGTTCGACTGGCCCGCCCCGCAGGCGATCCACCGTGTCGCGGACGGCGTGCCGGTGCCGGTGACGGGGCACCTCGACCTCAGCTCGCTGCCCAACGCGCCCGCCTGCGTGACCGTCGGTCCCCGGTTCGTCGACGGCGGGTTCGTCACGGCCCTGGAGGACCGAGGTACGACCCGGCTGGTCCGCGTGTCGCTCGATGCCCCGGACCACGAGCCCACCGTCACCGATCTGGTCGCGGGCCAACGCTGCGTCACGGGGTTCGCCGTCCGCGCAGACGGTTCGGCGGCCGTCGTGACGGTGACCGACGCCGCCACCCCCGGCGAACTGGTGTGGGTCGAGGACGCGGTCGAGCGACCGCTGAGCGCCTTCGGCAAGGCGTTCCGATCGGAGGTCGAGGTCCTGCCGACCGAGCGTTCCACCTTCGAGCGGGACGGGCAGGACCTGGATGTCTGGGCCGTGCTGCCAGCGGGGTTCGCCGCGGCCGAAGCGGGCACGGTCCCGGTGATCCTCAACATCCACGGCGGGCCGACCTCGCAGTACGGGGAGTACTTCTTCGACGAGTTCCAGGTCGCTGCCGGGGCGGGCTACCTCGCCGTCGCCACCAACCCGCGGGGATCGTCGGGCCGCGGACGTGACTTCGCCCGTGCCGTCGTCGGCGCGTGGGACGACGAGGGCAGCGTCGACACCCTGGATCTCGAGGCGGTGGTGGACGCGGTGGTGGCCCGCTACCCGCAGGCCGACGCCGATCGGGTCGCGGTCATGGGTGGCTCCTACGGCGGGTACGCGACCGCCCGGCTGCTGGCACGCACCGACCGTTACGGCAGCGCGATCGTCGAGCGCGGGCTGCTCCAGTGGGAGTCGTTCTCCGGCACCTCGGACATCGGGCCGTTCTTCGACCGGATGTTCCTGGCGGCGTCGCTCCCCGAGGGCGTCGACGTGCACCGGGCCGCCAGTCCGGTCGCGTCCGCGCCCCGCATCACGACGCCCACGCTGGTGCTGCACAGCGAGGCCGACTGGCGCTGCCCGATCGAGCAGGCCGAGCAGTTCTTCGTCGCCCTGAAGCGTGCTGGGGTGCCGACCGAGATGGTGCGCTTCCCCGACGAGGGGCACGAGCTCAGCCGCTCCGGCAAGCCCAAGCACCGGGTCGAGCGGTTCGAGATCGTGCTCGAGTGGCATGATCGGTGGCTGCGTCGGGCGGAGTGAGCTGAGCCGAGGACGGGATTCGAACCCGTGACCTACCGCTTACAAGGCGGTTGCTCTAGCCAGCTGAGCTACCTCGGCGGGAGCCCTCAAGGCTACTACGGCCGCGGTGTACGCCGGGTCGGCGGCGTTCGCTACGTTCCGACGACGATGTTGGTCCCACGTGCGCAGCTCAAGGTCTTCTCACCGCTCGGCTCGTTCCCACCCCAGGAGCGCGAACGGTGGGAGCGCTACGTCGAGGCGGCCGGGGGCCTCACGCGCTCGCAGCACGCCGACGTCGAGGTTGCCGCCGTCACACGCCTGTTGATGGGAAGGACACTGTTCGGCCCCGACGCGGCGTTGGTGCGCCGCGCCGGCGAGCAGGTGCTGGTGTGTCCCCTGGAGCTCGACCTGCGGGCCGCCGTGGCGCTGGAGACCTTCCGGCGTACGGTCCCGGAGGCGGTCGTCACGGCCTTCGTGCCGGACGGTCGCGTGCGTGGCCAGCTGGCGTCGCTGTCCTCCACCGGTCGGGTCCCGCACGTGTTGGACGAACCGTGGTCGGTGCCACTGCACTGGTTCGTCGCCTTCGACCCCTCGGAGCGCCGTGTCCGTGAGCACCCGGAAGGGCACGGTCCTCGCCTGGTGTACGTCACCTCTTGTGGTCAGGCGATGGAGCGGCTGGAACGGGCGATCGAGGTCGTCGAGGAGACCCTGGAGGACGGCGAGGACGTCCTGGCGGCATTGGCCTCGGTGACCGCCTGGGTCGACGCCTTCGACCCCCGCGCGCTCCTCGAGCTCGACTACGCCCAGGTCGCCAACCTGTTCACGGCCGACGAGCTGCGCCAGGACCGCAGCTGCGAGGAGATCTGGCAGGCGATCGAGGCGCTGGAGGCAGGGGACCTGCTGACCGCGGCCGCGACCTACGGGGTCGTGCGGTCCCGGTGGAGCGAGCGCTGGTCACTGGAGCACGCGAACTGACCTCGCCGCGCGGCCTGACGGTCACACGCGGATCACCACCGCAGCGGCCCGTCGCCGGCGACGGTCCGGGCGAGCAACTGCGGCTCGATGTTGCCGCCCGACAGGATCACGCCGACCCGCCGACCCGTGACGTCCAGCTCACCACCGAGGATCGCGGCCAGGGCACTGGCGCCCGACGGCTCGACCACCTGCTTGGTGCGGATGGCCAGGGTGCGCACGGTCGCGAGCGCCAGGTCGTCCTCGACCCCGAGCACCCGGTCGACCAGCCGTTCGAAGATGGCCAGGGGACCGTGGCCGATCTCCGGGGTCTGCTGGCCGTCCAGCACCGTCCGCGGTACCGGGACCTCGACGACCTGACCACCGGCCAACGCGTCGCGGGCGGCGCGTCGCTCCGCAGGTTCCACCCCCACGATCTCGATCCGATCCAGCCGGCCGCGCGCGGCCACGGCGGCGCCCGAGAGCAGCCCGCCACCTCCGACAGGGACCACCAGGAGGTCCAGGTCGGGGACCGCGTCGATCAGCTCCAGGGTCGCGGTGCCCTGTCCGGCGATCACGTCCGGGTGATCGAACGGTGGGATGACGGTGGCGCCGCGCTCCACCGCGATGGCCCGGCCGATCTCGCGACGGTCCTCGGTGTAGCGGTCGTAGCCGACCACCTCGGCGCCGTAGCTGCGTGTCGCAGCGACCTTGACCTCCGGGGCATCCTCCGGCATGACGATCGTGGCGGGGCAGCCCAGCAGGCCAGCCGCGCAGGCCACCGCCTGCGCGTGGTTCCCGGAGGACCACGCCACCACACCGGCCGCACGGTCCTCAGGGGGGATCTGGACGATCGCGTTGTAGGCGCCCCGGAACTTGAAGGCCCCGATCCGCTGCAGGTGCTCCGCCTTCAGGTGGATGCGGGCACCCGTCCGTTCGTCGAGCCGTCGCGCGGTCAACACCGGCGTGTGGTTCGCCACCCCGGACAGCCGGTCGGCGGCCGCCTCGACGTCCGCCAAACCGACCGGGAGGGGCGGTGCGGCTGCGGCGTCGGTCACGTCACGCCCAGTTCGTCCCGCAGATCGTCGGCGAGCTCCCGTGAGGTCAGCGACTGGACGGTGCGCAGCCGGTACCGACGTTCGCCCTCCTCACCCGCGGCGACCCAGGCGCGCGCGACCTCGACGATCCCCTCGTCGGCGATGGAGACGATGTCCTGCCGGTCGAGGTAGCGGGCGAGGTCGCGCAGGTCGGTCATGGCCGCGAGCTGCTCCTCTCCCTCGGGGGTGGAACGGTACGCGTCGACGAGCAGCGTCGGGGCGTCCGGGTCGTCCTCCAGGCACAGCTCGGCCGCCCGCATCGCGAGGTTGAGTTGACGGTCCTCGTGCGCGGCTCGGGCCAGGGTCGCCAGGTCAGCCGCACGATCCGGGCCGCTCTCCTCCTTCTCCAGGGAACGCAGCTCGCGCTGCAGGTCACGGCTCTTCTGGTCGGGAGTGAGCGGCTTGCGGGAACTGGCCACGGTGTCGCCTCGGATCGGTGCGTCGGCGGGGCGCCGACGCGGGTGGGGACGGGTCAGACAGGGTCACACAGGTCGCGCGTGCGGTCACGCAGCGAGTCGGCAGCAGCGCGCAGGTCCGGGTCGCGTAGTCCAGCGGCGCCACGGTCCTGGGCGGCGCGCACCGCGTCGGCGAGTGCACGTACCTCGTCGAGGTGTGCCTCGGGGGCCTGGGCGACGGCTTCCTCGATGGCATCGCGGGCGGTGCCGGGCGAGGTCGCCTCGATGGCCGTGAAGGCGCGGGCGAGCGTGAGGCAGAACCGTCCGCGATCCGTCATCTGATCGATGGCGTCCTGGGCCTCCTCGTAGCCTTCACGCACGTCGGTGCAGCCGCTCAGCACGAACACGAGCAGCACGACCAGGCTGAGGGCCGGACGGGTCATGGCGGGGACGCTAGCGGCTGTGCGCGGATCGGACCCGATGGGTGGTCTCCTGCGGCAGCCCGGCACCCCTCCGAGCGACGGGTTACCGTGGCAACCGACCGACGTCTCACCGCTGTGCCGATGGAGGACCTCCGTGGCCGAGATACGTGAACAGCAGCACTACGCGGAGAACCCGATCATCACCGACGGGTTGCCTGCGCAGTACCCGGATGTCGATGAGACCGAGACGCGGGAGTGGCTCGAGTCCTTCGATGCCGTGGTGGAGGAGATCGGCAAGGGTCGCGGACGGTTCCTGCTGCTGAAGCTGCTCGAGCGCGCGCGGCAGCGCAACATCGGCATCCCGTCGCTGACGACGACCGACTACATCAACTCGATCCCGCCGGAACGTGAGCCACGGTTCCCCGGCGACGAGGAGATCGAGCGCCGCATCCGTCAACACATCCGCTGGAACGCGGCGGTGATGGTGCACCGGACCAACGTGGAGCGTGGGACCGGGGGCCACATCGGCTCCTACGCTTCCGCCGCCTCGCTCTACGAGGTGGGGTTCAACCACTTCTTCCGCGGCAAGGACCACGCGGGTGGCGGTGACCAGGTGTTCTTCCAGGGACACGCCTCGCCGGGCATCTACGCCCGCGCGTTCGTCGAGAGGCGGCTCACCGAGGAGCAACTCGACCGGTTCCGCTCCGAGGTGGAGCCGGGCGGGCTGTCGTCCTACCCGCACCCGCGGTTGATGCCCGACTTCTGGGAGTTCCCGACCGTGTCGATGGGTCTGGGGCCCCTGCACGCGATCTACCAGGCCCGCTTCAACCGCTACCTGCACAACCGCGGCTTCAAGGACACCTCGGATCAACACGTGTGGTTCTTCGGCGGCGACGGCGAGACGGCCGAGCCCGAGACCTTGGGCGCGTTGAGCGTGGCCAGTCGGGAGGGGCTCGACAACCTCACGTTCGTCATCAACTGCAACCTGCAGCAGCTCGACGGTCCGGTCCGTGGCAACGGCAAGATCATCCAGGAACTCGAGGGGGTCTTCCGCGGCGCCGGGTGGAACGTCATCAAGGTGATCTGGGGACGCGAGTGGGACCCACTGTTGGAGCGCGATGTCGACGGGTTGCTGATCCGGCGCATGAACGAGGTGCCGGACGGCCAGATGCAGACCTACACCGCCAAGGGTGGCGACTTCATCCGTGAGGACTTCTTCGGGGTCGACCCGCGACTGAAGAAGCTCGTGGAGAACCTCGGCGACGATGACATCGCGAAGCTGCGTCGGGGCGGGCACGACTACAACAAGGTCTACGCCGCGTTCCAGGCTGCGACCTCGACCTCCGGGGCTCCGACGGTGATCCTCGCACAGACGGTCAAGGGATGGACGCTGGGGCCGGACTTCGAGGCCCGCAACGCCGTGCACCAGATGAAGAAGCTGTCGTCCGAGGCGCTGAAGACCTTCCGGGACAACCTCGGCCTGGACGTCTCCGACGACAAGCTCGAAGGGGACCTGCCTCCCTACGTCCTCCCCGACGAGGACTCCGATGAGATCCAGTACCTCAAGGCGCGGAGGGACGAGCTCGGCGGCTCCGTACCGGAGCGGCGGGTGTCCTTCACGGTGCCCGAGCTGCCGGAGAAGGACGCCTTCGGTGCTCTGAAGGAAGGCTCGGGAAACCAGGAGGTCGCCACGACGATGGCGCTGGTGCGCCTGTTCAAGGACCTGCTGCGCTCCAAGGGCATCGGGAAGCGGATCGTGCCGATCATCCCCGACGAGGCACGCACCTTCGGGATGGACTCGTGGTTCCCGACCGCGAAGATCTACGACCACCTCGGCCAGAACTACGAGCCGGTCGACCAGGACCTGCTGCTGTCCTACAAGCAGGCCACGGACGGCCAGATCATCCACGAGGGGATCACCGAGGCCGGGTCGATAGGGACCTTCCACGCGGCCGGGACCAGCTACGCCACCCACGGTGAGCCGATGATCCCGCTGTACATCTTCTACTCGATGTTCGGCTTCCAGCGGACCGCCGACTCGATCTGGTCCGCGGCCGATCAGCGGAGCCGGGGTTTCCTGATCGGTGCGACCGCTGGCGGCACCACGCTGAACGGCGAAGGCCTGCAACACCAGGACCGCCACTCGCTGCTCATGGCCCAGTCGAACCCGGGCATCGAGGCCTACGACCCGTCGTTCGCCTACGAGATCGCCGTGCTGGTCGAGCACGGCCTGGAACGGATGTACCCGCGGGACGCGGCGGGCACCGAGGACAGCGACGCCGGGGAGGACGTCGTCTACTACCTCACGGTGTACAACGAGCCGGTCGTCCAGCCGCCGATGCCCGATCACGTCGAGGACCAGCAGATCGTCGACGGTCTGTACCGCTACCAGGAGGGGCCCGGCGGGGAGCTGTCGGCGCACCTGCTGTCGTCCGGCACGATCATCAGCGAGGCCCTGCGGGCGCAGGAGCTGCTCGCGGAGGATTGGAACGTCTCGGCCGACGTGTGGTCCGCGCCCGGGTGGAACCGTCTGCTGCGCGACGGTGTCGCCGTCGAATCGTGGAACCGGACGAACCCGCAGTCCGATCCGCGGATACCGCTGGTGACCCGCATCCTCGAGGACACTGAGGGCCCCTACGTCGCCGTGAGCGACTGGATGCGGGCGACCCCGTTCCAGATCGCCGACTGGATCCCCGGCCCCTTCGCGGTGCTCGGCACCGACGGGTTCGGGCGCTCCGACACGCGCGAGGCACTCCGGCGGTTCCACCGCATCGATGCCGAGTCGATCGCCTACTGCGTCTTGGCCGAGCTGGTGAAGCTCGGCAAGGTCGACCGCGAGGTGTTGACCAAGGCGATCGAGCGCTACGCGCTGGACTTCGAACGGATCCCCTTCTTCGGGCAGCCCCGCGACACCGACGATGTGACACGCTGACGGGAGGAGAACGTTCGCCGAGCCGCGTGGGTCGCAGGGTGCGGTTCGACGGTGTCGGATCCACGTGGCGATGAGGAAGGTGGATGACACGAGCGGAGAGCCATGCGGCTGGGTCGGGTCCGTGGACGGACCCGGACCGGCTGGGTCTCGAAGCCTTCCTCCACACGCCGAACCTGGTCATCGTGGTGGACGAGCAGCGGCGTGTCGGCACGATCAGCCCCTCCGGGGTGGCGTTGCTCGGGGCCGAACTCGACGAGGTGGTCGGTCGTCCGATCTCGGTGCTGTTCCCGGACGGCCGGGTCGAGGAAGGGCTCGCAGCCCTCGAGCAGCTCGCGTCGGGTGAGACGGCGGAACTGGAGGTGGCGTTCCGCTGCTTCCGAACGCACCACCTCGACGATCCTGCGGAGGTGCCGGTCGGACTCGCGGCGGCACCACTGTGGCTCGACGGGGAGCCTCGAGGGCTGATCCTCAGTGGCCGGGACGTGGAGGAGCGCAAGCGGCTCGAGCACGACGTGCGGGAGCTGGCGACCAGCTTCCAGGCGCTCGCAGATGCCACCGAGGTCGGCTTCTACCGGTTCGTGTTCGATCCGGACTTCCGCGTCGACCACACGAACCTCGCGTTCGCCGATGCGCTGGGCTACTCGCCCGCATCCCTGCAGGAGGACCCCACTCCACTCATCGACGGCCTGACCCCGGAGACGCGCCAGCGCTTCATCGACAACCGCTTCGGTCGGGGATCGCCGCAGTGGCCGATCGAGTTCGACTGGGAGCGGCCGGACGGCGAGGTGGTGGTGCTCTCGGTCGAGGAGGTGCCGATCCGCGATCCGAACGGCCGGGTGACCGCGGTGCTCGGTGTGGGACGCGACGTCACTCAGGAACGCCGCAGGGAGGCCTCGATCGTGCGTGCTCTACAGCACGAACGGCAGGCTGCTGAGGGTCTCCGGCAGGTGGATCAGCTCCGGCGGTTGTTCCTGCAGGCGGTGTCGCACGAGCTACGCACCCCGCTGACGACGGTGATGGGGTTCGCGTCCACGCTCGCGTTGCACGCCGACGAGCTCCCGGTCGACCGCGTTGCGGAACTGTCCGGCCGCATGGTCGTCCAGGCGCGCCGGATCGAGCGCCTCCTGGACGACCTGTTGGACGTGGAGCGGTTGTCCCGGGGCGTCCTCGACCTCGAGGTGGCGCGTGCCGACCTGGCGAGCATCGTGACCGAGGTCCTGCGGGAGGTGGCGGACGACCGGGTGACGTCTCACCTGACGCCGGTGGAGGTGCCGGTCGACCGGGGCAAGTTCGCGCGGGTGGTCGCGAACCTGCTGACCAACGCCCGACGCCACGCCGGGCCCGATGCCCTGGTGACGGTGGCCGTCGGTCCACGGGAGGACGGGGCCCGGCTGGTCGTCGAGGACGACGGACCGGGGGTCCCCGACGAGCTGAAGGGTCGGGTCTTCGAACCCTTCGAGCAGGGGCCGCGATCCCGGGCACTGCCCTCACCCGGGACCGGGATCGGCTTGACCCTGGTCGCCGAGTTCGTCGGGCTCCATGGAGGCACGGTGCACATCGAGGACGCCGCCGACGGGGGTGCACGGTTCGTGGTCGACCTTCCGGGCGCGGTGGCGGGGTGACACTCGAACGCCGAGGCTCGCTGGCGCTCGTCCGCGTGGGGTAGGCCCGGTAGACGCTCCGGCCGTCGAAGGAGGCCCACCCCGTACGGACGGGGGCGCAGGTACGGACCACCGGTGTCCACGAGTGAGAGGACCCCGATGAGTTCCGATGCGTCCCCCCGTCCGCTGTCCGTCCGCGAGCGTCGCCGGTTCCAGGCGAAGCTGGTCTTCCTCGCTGCCGGGACGGCGTCGTTCCTGCTCTCCGTCGGCCTGTGGTTCCTGGGGGACGACCGCGAGACCGCGATCTTCGTCGGGTTGTGGGTCCCCTCCCTGTTCGCCCTGGGAGCGCTCGTCGCGAGCCCCGAGAGGGATGCATCATGAGCGATCTCGCGATCTTCATCATCGGCAGCGCGGTCTTCTTCCTCGGGGGTCTCGGCATCGTGCTCTACGGCATCGACTCCTTCCAGGCGTGGACCATCCGCGAGAAAGCGGACGACGAGGACCGCTACCTCGATGACGAGACGGTGCGCGACGTCGTCAAGGATCCTCGCCGGCGTCGGCACTGAACCCACCACCGGCGGGTTGCTGTTGCGGCCGGCCAGATCGACGAACCGACGCGACGAGCGGACCAGGTGCCGCGGCCAGCGCGCGACCAAGGCAGCTGATGAGCGCCGGTGGGTCCTGAGCCGCTATCAACGCGGGCGGGTCGCCGGAGCCCTGTCCTCCGCGACCGGCTGGGAGGGCGATGGCGGTCCGGACGCGCGTACGCATGCTGGTAGGTGTCGGGTTGTCGGCGCTGATGGTCGTGGCCACCGTTGGCATCTCGACCGCGGTGCCGTCCGAGGGGGAACTCGAGGACGCGCGCGAACGAGCCGCGGAACTGGAACGTGAGGGCGAGCGAGCCCAAGGGGACCTGTCCCGGGCCGAGGCGGAGCTCGAGGTCCTCGAAGGGCGGCTCGCCCGGCTGCAGGAGGAACTCACCGTCGCGCTCGAGGTCCATCGGGAGGCCGAGCGTGTCGCCGCAGACGCCGCGGCACGTGCGCGCAGCGCGGAACGGGAGCTCGCGGTGGTGGGGGACGAGCTGGCGGTCAGCGAGCGTGCGCTCGCGTCGCTGGCCCGCGATGCCCACAAGTACGGGGTGTCGTCTGCCTCGTCGACGCTGGCCGCGGTCGAGATGCTGGACGGCGACGTCGGCACGCTGGGTGACCGTCTGCACTACCTGAGCCGGTCGATGGACGCCCGCTCGGGAGCGATCGAGCGCACGGCGGCGTTGCGGGTCGAAGCGGCGGCCCTCACCGAGCGTGTCCGCGCGGAGGAGGCGGAGAAGCGACGCCTGGAAGGAGACGCCGAGGCTGCTCGCGACCATGCCGCCGGGCTGCATGCGCAGATGATGGATCTGGTCAGCGAGCAGTCCGTGCAGGTCGACCGGATCGTGCGGTTGGTCGCGGACGTCGAGGCACAGCGGGAGGCTGCGCAGGCCCGCGTCGGCGAACTGGAGGTTCAGGTCGAGCGTGAACGCGAGGAAGCGCGGCAACGTGAGATCGAACGCCAGCAGCGTGAGGAGCAGGAGCGCCGCGAGCGCGAGGAGCGTGAGCGGGCGGAACGTGAACGTCTCGAACGTGAACGCGCCGAACGTGAGGCACAGGAACGTCGGGAGCGTGAGCAGCGCGAACGCGCGGCGACGGAGGAGGCGAGCTCCGGCGGCGGTTCGTCCGGTGGCGGGGTGTCGGTCGTCCCGGGGCCGACCCCGGAGCTGCGGACCGTCGGAGGTATCACCGTCGCGGCGTCCTTGGCGCCCCAGCTCGAGGCGCTGCTCAACCACGCGCGAGCGGATGGGATCGTGTTCGGCGGGCACGGGTACCGCTCGCCGGAGGTGACCGCGCGGTTGCGCCGTGTCAACGGCTGTCCCGACATCTACGAGTCGCCGGCCTCGTCGTGCCGGGTCCCGACCGCCCGTCCCGGATCGTCCATGCACGAGAAGGGGTTGGCCGTCGACTTCACCTACCGCGGCCAGACGATCTGTTTCCCGCGGCCAGGCAGCCACTGCGCCGGGAACGCCGGGTTCGAGTGGCTGAAGCAGCATGCGGGCACGTACGGGCTGAGGAACCTGCCGACCGAGGCGTGGCACTGGTCCACGAACGGGCGCTGACGGGCGACGTCAGCCGACCGGCCCGGCGCGTTCGAGCAGTCGGGTCAACACCACCAGGCTCTGGGTGTGGGTCACGATCGGCTCGCTGCGGATCCGCTGCAGGGCATCCTCGAGGTGGCTGGTGTCCCGGACGCGTAGGTGCACGAGCGCATCGTGGTCGCCGGTGACCGTGTAGGCGGCGACGACCTCGGGGTGCTTGGCGATCGCTGCCCGGATCCGGTCCGGCTCGGTGCGGCCCTCGCAGAACAGCGCGACGAACGCCTCGGTGGACCAGCCCAGCGCCCGCGGGTCGGTGACCGCGGTGAACCCGGTGATGACGCCGTCGGCGATCAGCCGGTCCACCCGGCGTTTCACCGCCGGCGCGGACAGTCCGATGTCGCTGCCGATGGCTCGGAAGCTGGCGCGGCCATCGCGCTGCAACCACGCAACGATCTGTCGGTCAGTATCATCCATGCGCAACGAACCTCTATCCAGACGCAATGGGTAAGCCTACTGGAACGAAGAGCGGGAACGTAGCGTTCCAACCTGCCACTCAAGGAGCTTGCCCATGTTCCCGACCGCGCGACCCCCCGGCTTCGCTGTCGCGTCCCCGTCGCCTCTGATGACGTCTTCGGCCGGTCCGGCATCACGCCAGGTCAGCCCACGCCGGTACCTGATGTGCCCTCCGGAGCACTTCGATGTCACCTACGCGATCAACCCGTGGATGGATCCCGACCGTCCCGTCGATCGCGGTCTCGTCCTCGATCAGTGGCAGCAGCTGGTCACGACCTACCGCCAACTCGGCCACGAGGTGGCGGTACTCCCACCTGCCCCGGGGCTCCCGGACATGGTGTTCGCGGCGAACGGCGGGCTGGTCGTCGACGGGCGGGCGATGGGGGCGCGCTTCCGCCACCACGAGCGAGCGGCGGAGGCGGAGCACTACCTCGCCTGGTTCCGGCGCTACCTCGACCCAGCTGCCGTTGCGCCGGTGCACGTGCTGGAGGCCGAGGGCGACGTGCTCCAGGTCGGCGAGGTGCTGCTCGCCGGGTATGGCTTCCGCACCGACCGTGCGGCGCACGTCGAGGTGGCGGCCTGGTCGGGCCGTGAGGTGGTCAGCCTGGAGCTGGTCGATCCCCGCTACTACCACCTCGACACCTGCCTGGGAGTGCTCGACGAGCAGACCCTGGCCTGGCTCCCGTCGGCCTTCGCGCCGGAAGCGCAGGCGGAGCTGCGCCGCCGTTATCCCGACGCCATCGAGGTGGATGCGGACGAGGCCGCGCTGCTGGCGATCAACCTCGTCTCCGACGGTCGGCACGTCATCGTCCCGCCGGGTGCGACGCGGTTCCGGGCAGCGCTGGAGGCCGCGGACTTCGTGCCGATCGCGGTGGACCTCTCGGAGCTGCGCAAGGCTGGTGGCGGAGCGAAGTGCGCCACGCTGGAGCTGCGTTCGGCAGCGTGACGGACAGAGCTTCCCGAGGTCCGGCCGGTTCGGGTGTCACCGGGTCTGCCCCGCCTCCTCGACGACGGGATGCCGGCCGACCGTGGAGGTCGGGCCGGGACGAGTTGTGGCCGGAGTGACACACCTGGATATCGGTCGTGGAGCCGTGACCGACCTGGAGGGGATCCGAGAGCCCGACCTAGGACACTGGGGGTGCGCCTAGGACGTCGCGTGCTGTTGCTGCGTCCGGCTGGGCCATGGCTCGTTCGGTCGCTGTCCGGCAGTCGTCCCGTGTCACCGAACGCAGGGTGGCCTTGATCTCTGGGATCGCTGCGGCGGTCATCGAGAGTTCATCGACTCCGAGGCCTACCAGGGCGACCGCCAGCGCAGGGTCGCTGGCGGCTTCGCCACACACTCCTACCCATGCGCCCTCCGAGTGTGCGGCGCGGACAACCTCACCGATCAGCCGCAGCACGACGGGGGCGGCGGCATCGGCGAGGGTGGCGACCTCGGCGTTGAGGCGGTCGGCCGCGAACAGGTACTGCAGCAGGTCGTTGGTGCCGATCGACAGGAAGTCGCATCCGGCGGCGAACTGCCCCGCGGCGAGGGCGGCCGCTGGCGTCTCGATCATCACCCCGACCTCGACACCGTCGAGTTCGGCGTGCTCCTCGTTGGCGACCTCGTCGAGGTGGCAGCGCGCCTCGGTGAGCTCCGAGGGCACCGATAGGAGCGGGAACATGATCGCTAGCTGGCCCGCTCGGTCGCCGGCTGCTTCCTGGCCGCGCAGGAATGCCCGCAGCTGCTCGCGGAACGCGTCCGGGTCGGCCAGGCTGAGTCGGATGCCGCGCAGGCCGAGCGCGGGGTTCGGTTCCGGATCGCGCTCCACGAACGGCAGCGGCTTGTCGGCGCCGACGTCGAGGGTGCGGACCACGACCCGGTGGCCGGGGAACGCCGTCAGGGCCTTCTCGACGAACGCGGCCTGTTCATCGACGTTGGGTGCGTCATCGCGGTCGAGGTAGAGGAACTCGGTGCGGACCAGTCCTGACCCCTCGGCACCGGTCGTGGCCGCGAGCTCGAGATCGGCGTCGCCACCGATATTGGCTGCGAGCTCGATCCGGTGACCATCGGCGGTGCAGCCCGGCTCGTCGCGCAGCTCCTCCAGCTCTGCACGGCGCCGTTCAGCTTCGGCAACCCGCTCCTCGATCTCCGTGCGCGCGTCCTCGTCCGGATCGATCACGACCTCACCAGCGTCGCCGTCGACCGCTAGCTGCGAACCGTCATCCAGCAACTCGACGATCCCCGCCACCCCCACGACCGCGGGCACCCCGAGCGAGCGTGCGAGGATCGCCGCGTGGCTGGTCGGCGACCCGGTCTCGGTCACCAGCGCCGCGATCACCCGCCGTGGGATCGACGCGGTCTGCGACGGCGTCAACTCGTGGGCGACGATCACCGATGGCTCGTCGGGGACGTCCACCTCGACCGACCTGCCGACGAGCAACGTGAGCGCCCGGTCGCGCACGTCGTCGAGGTCAGCCGCCCTCGCGGAGAGGTACTCAGAGTCGGACGCCGCCAGCAGCTCACGGAAGCCGTCGAACGCTGCGGTCACGGCAGCCTCGGCCGAGGCGCCCTCGTCGATCAGTTCCTTGGCCCTCCCGCCTAGCTCCGGATCTTGAGCGAAGGCAGCGTGCGCTTCGAAGATCTCGCCCTCCTCGGTGCCGACATCGGCGGTGACCTGCTCAGCGAGCCCGTGCAGCTGCTGCGCCGCCCGTGCGAGCGCGTCCTCCAAACGACGCCGCTCCTCGTCGGGAGGTCCGGACGGGTCAGCGTCGGTCGTGACCTCAGCGGAGTGCAGGAGCGCCGCCGGTGCGAGCGCCGCCCCTCGGGCTGCGGCACGTCCGCTCAATCGCTTCATGTCGGCTCCTCGCCCAGGCCCTCGTCGACGAGGGCGACGAGGTGATCGACCGCCTCGTTCGCCCCGTCGCCCTCGGCGCGGATCGTGATCCGGTCGCCCTGGTGGCAGTCGAGGGTCAGCACGCTCAACACCGACGCGGCGTTGACCTCTCGCTCGCCCTTGCTCACCGTCACTGTCGCATCGAGCCCCGCGGCGGCCTCGGCGAACACCTTGGCCGGTCGGGCGTGCAGCCCGCTGGGGTTGGTGAGCTCGACGGTCCGTTCACTCATGAGGTGCCTCCTGGTGTCGCCGTCCGTACGTGTCCGAAGTGGGGGCGGCAGGCTCGGCGAGCAGCTTCCCGTGGAGGTCGCCCAGGTCCTGGACGACGTCTTGGGCACCGGCGGCTCGCAGGTCCTTGGGAGCGGCCGTGCTCGCCACCGCGATGACGTCCATGCCTGCGCGGCGCCCCGCCTCGACCCCGGCCACCGCGTCTTCGACGACCACGCAGGCCGGTGGCGGGACACCGAGCCGGGATGCGGCGGTCAGGTACGGCTCGGGATCGGGCTTACCACGCTGTACGTCCTCGGCGGTGACGACCACCTCGATGTGGTTGGTGAGCTCGCCCAGCGAGTGCTCGGCGGCGTTGCGCCGGGCGCTGGTCACCACCGCGAGCCGTCGGCCTGCGGCGAGGAGGTCCTCCACCAGCCGCGCGGCGCCGGGGACCAGGAGCCCCCCCGGGGCGTGCTGATCCAGGAGGGTGTCGGCGTAGCGGTGCAGTGTGGCGAGCATCGCGGCGAACCCGGTCTCGTCGGTGCGGTCGTCGAGGAGGAGCCGCAGGGCCTCCGCGGCGGGACGGCCGAACAGGCTCGCGATGCCTTCAGGCGGCGGCGGAAGGTCGTGCTCGTCGAGGAACCTGGCCCAGGCCTGCAGGTGCGCCGAGGTGGAGTCGACCAGCACCCCGTCCATGTCGAGCAGCACGGCACGGTGCCGGGGGTGCGGCATGCTCATGGCCCGCCACCCTGAGCGGATCGGGATGGCATCGTCGCACCGTGGTCCGGCACCGCTGTGGAGGAACGGTGCTGCTCGGTGTGCAGCTCGAACCGGTCACCGCGGTACACCGACCGCACGAACTCGACCGGTGATCCTGCCGTGTCTCGCGTGACCCGTTCGATACGCAGTGCCGGCGTGTCGGTGTCGGCGTGCAGCAGGTGTGCCTCTGCGTCGTTCAGGGCTACGGCGGCGATCCGCTGCTCGCTGGTCCCGAGCTCGCAGCCGTACTCGTCGTGCAGCACCTCGTAGAGCGAGCGCTCGTTGAGCGCCACCTTGTCGAGGCCGGCGAAGCGCCGTGCCGGCAGGTGCGTGCGCTCCAGCGCGATCGGGTCACCGTCGCCCTGGCGGATCCGTTCGATGCGCACGATCGGCTCGCCCTCGGACACCTCGAGCGGAAGGGCGACCGCGGGCACCGCAGGCACGACCTCCTGGGCCAGCACGATGGAGCTCGGCACCATCCCGCGGGCGGCCATGTCCTCGCTGAAGGAGGTGAGCGAGGCGGACTGGGCGATCCGTGGTTCGGAGACGTACGTGCCTTGTCCCTGGACCCGGTGCACCAGACCGTCGCGGACCAGCCGGTCGATCGCGCCGCGGACGGTCATGCGGGCGACTCCGTGGCGGCTGGCGAGCTCCCGCTCGCTTGGTAGCTGCGCGCCGGGCTCGCTGGTGGCGACGAGTTCCTCCAGGAGCTCCTGGAGGCGTCGGCCCTTGTTGGCGCCCGACAGGTCCGTGGCCGTACGTCGTCGCTTGTGAATCTTGTTGCCACGGGACGAGGAGCCCTTGTCGCTCATGGTCGGCCTCCCCAAGGGCGTCACAGCAGCGGGATCCGGGGACGGTAGCGGGCAAGCAGCGCGGCGTTGCGCTCGTCCCCACCCGGCACGTTCGCGCTGGTCCACAGGGGCAGGTCGATGCCCTCCTGTTGGGCTCGCTCGGCGAGGTGGGCGATGATCAGGTTCCACAGGAACACCGAGGTCAGCGACGACAGCGGCCCCGTGCGGGTGCCGTTGAGCTCGAACGCGGCGTCACCGGCGGGCACGCCCGTGTCGAGCAGCGCGTCCGCGATCTCGTCGAGCTTCGCGCCCGCACGGGCGGGTGCTGCCTCGAGGTGAGGTCGCGAGGACACGGCGACGAGCCACACCCCGGCGTCACGCAGGCCCCGGCCGAGGGCCACGGGCAGCGGGTTGGCGCCGGAGTTGGAGAAGATGACCGCGACCTCCCCCGGTTCGGGTCGGGCCTGAGCGAGCAGTACGTCGGCGAGGTCGGCCGTGCGTTCCATCACGGTGCTGGCGATACCACCGTTCAGTGGGACCAGTCCAGGGTGGGTGATGGGGTTGACGCAGGCGAGCCCGCCCGCCCGGTAGAAGGCCTCGAGCACCAGCGCGGTCGAGTGGCCCGTTCCCGTCACGTGGATCCGCAGGTCGGCGCGCACCACGTCGACGATGCGGTCGACGACCGTTGCCAGGGTGCCGCGGTTACGTTGTTCGGCAGCCGCGAGGTGCTCACGCATCTCAGCGCCGAAGGCATCGGCATCAGGGGACATGGCGAACCTCCTCGAGCACGCGCTGTATGGCGGCATCGTCATCGGCTGCCCGGAGCCGGTCGGCCAGCCCTGCGAGCAGGTGGCCGGCCAGCGAGGACAGCAGGCCGACGTGCTGGTCGGCGTCGGGGGACCCGAACGCGAACACCAGATCGACCGGATCGTTGTCATCGTGACCGAAGGTCACCGCGTCTTCGAGCGTCACCACGGCAACCGCGAGCTGGCGCACCCCGTCCTCTGGGCGGGCGTGCGCCAACGCGATGCCGGGCGCGAGGACGATGTAGGGACCGTGCTCCTCGACCAGGGCCACGCACCGCGCCGGATAGGTGTCGGTGATGGCCCCGGCGTCGAGGAGGGGAGCACACGCTTCGTGGATCGCGTCCTTCCAGTCGTCGGCTGGGCGGTGGGCCCGGGCGAGGAGCACGGCCCCGTCCAGGTCGTCGGTCATCGGCTCACTCCATCCATCCCTCGGCCTGGAAGGCCTCGGTGAGCTGTCGTTCGAGGCCCTCCTTGTCCATGAAGTTGGAGATGCCGACCACGACGGGAGCCTTGCCCTCGAACTCCTCGGTGTGCAGGCCCTGCCCGACGATGACGTCGGCCTGCATGCCGCGAGCGCTCGAGACGTCGGTGGCTTCGACCTTGGCGGTCACCCCCAGCTTCTTCAGTACCTCCTCGACGGACATGCGCAGCATCAGGCTGGAGCCCATGCCTACGCCGCACACCGTCAGGACCTTCAGCGGTTCCGGTCGGGTCGACATCTAGACCTCCGTTCGATCGGTGTCACCACGATCGGTCTGCGGCGGGCCCTCGGCGTCAGGTCGTCCGAAGGGCGAGTCGCCGGCTGGTGTGCCGGTCGGCAGGATCTCTTCCGCGCGACGGCGGATGAGGCCGTACCAGACGGCGAAGATCACCGCCACGACGGCAGGGACCACCCAGATCCCGGCCTCGCCCAGACCGCTGGCCAGCGCGCCGATGCCGAGTACCAGCCACGCGATGACGTACCAGTCGGGGTCGGCGAGCGTCGCGAGCTCCGGGGCGGTGTCGGACAGCATCCCCCAGGTCACGGCCTGGCCGATGGCTAGGAACGCGCCGTTGATCAGCCCACCGAACACCGCGCCGCGCCAGCCGGCGATCGCGTTGCCGAACACGGCGGCGGCACCGCCCGGGAAGAACAGCATGATCATCGGCGGGACCAGCACGAACCAGCCTGCCGCCGCGAAGATACCCATGAACACCAGGAAGATCGCGGTGCTGGAGAGGAACCCGATCATCACCGCGGTGGGCGCGAAGGGGAACACGGTCGGGGCGTCGAGGGCCGGCCGCGAGTTCGGGATCAGCCGCTCGCTGATGCCCTTGAACGCCGGCACGATCTCCGCGAGGAACATCCGCACACCGAACAGCAGGATCGCGATCCCGGCGGCGAAGCGCAGGCCGGCGATCAGGGTCCACACCCACGGGTTGATGGACTCGTCGTAGCCTGCAGCCTGCTCGGCGAGCACCGCCTGGTCGGCGAACGCACCCGCGAGCACCATGATCACGATGATCACGAGCCCCGTGCTGACGTTGATGTCCTTGAAGAACGACAGCCGCTTCGGCAGGTTCAGCTTCTCGGTGTCATGCTCCTCACGGGTGCCGAGAGGCTTGCCGAGGCGCCCCGCCAACCAGCAGGCCAGGCTGCTCGTGTGGCCGTAGCCCCAGTCGTCGCTGTCGATGACCTTGCGCATCAACGGCGCGAGCGCGAGCGGCTGGATCGTCCAGTACAGGGCGACCACGACCGCTCCCGCGACCACCAGGGTCCACTGGTCGACGTCGCCGAACACCTCTACCAGCGCCGCGGCGGTGATCACCGCGATCCAGAACAGCAGGTGGCCGGTGAGGTAGACGTAACGGGTCTTCAGGACGCGGACCACGACGAGGTGGATCAGGAAACCCAGCGCGATGATCAGCGCGATGCTCCCGCCGTGGGTTCCGAGGAAGTCCCCGAGGGTGTTGGTCGCCTCCGGTGGGGCCAGCCCGACGGCACTCCCAACGATCGTCTGGAAGGCGAGCAGGCCCTCCACGAACACGTCGATGCCGACGAACAGGATGATCACACCGATCGTGGCGCGGATGGCACCGGCGACGGTGTCCTCGATCGGGGCGCGTTGCAGCAGCAGGCCGACGAGCGTGATCAGCCCGATCAGGATCGCGACCTCGTTGAAGATGTTGTTGGCAAGGAACTGCAGTACGTCGGCGACGATGTCCACGGTTGACCTCCCTGGGCTCCTAAGGCGCGGGTCTCCGCACCGCTGCCGTGCCGCTGCGCGCTTCGGCCTGCGCAGTCGACGGCCCACAGTGGACGGTACTGGTCTAGTCCAGTAGTTTCAATGGCCTGAACCAGAGGTTTCGCGTGCCGAGCGGCGTGTCTCGCTGTCCGCGCTCCTGCCGCCGAAGGTCCCGGACCATTGGCCCTACGTTGTGGTCACGAGATGCCGCTACGACCAGGTGGGCGGCGTTCAACCAGGGAAGGAAGACGCGTGGCGGTGATCACGGCACCGAAGGTCCTGCTCGCCGACGAACTCGTGGAGCCCGGATGGGTCGGGTTCGAGGACGGGAGGATCGTGACCAGCGGCCAGGGCTCGCCTCCCGGCGGGCCGGAACTCCGCCTGTCCCGGGGCGTGCTGGCACCCGGCCTCGTCGATATGCAGTTGAACGGCGCGTACGGCCACGACTTCGCCGATACGGACCTGCCCGGCTGGTGCGAGGTCGCGACCCGACTGGTGGAGACCGGCGTCACAGCTTTCGTGCCGACGATCATCACGGCGCCGATCGACGACCTGGTCGCGTCGATGACCCGCTACCGGCGCTGGCGGCCCGAGATCGATGCCGCCGGTGGTGCGCAGAGCTTGGGGCTGCACTGCGAAGGGCCGTTCCTCGCTGCCGGGCGCCACGGCGCCCACGACGAACGGCTACTGGTCGATCCGACGCCGCAACGGGTCGAGACTCTGCTGGAGGCGGGAGCGGGGGACCTCGTCTACGTGACGTTGGCTCCCGAGCGCGAAGGTGGGCTTGCCGCGATCCGGAGGTTCGTGGCTGCGGGGATCGGTGTCGCCGTCGGGCACAGCGACGCTCGGGACAGCGAGGTCCGTGCGGCCGCTGACGTCGGCGCGCGGCTCGTGACCCACCTGTACAACGCCCAGCGTCCGCTCCATCACCGCGACCCGGGGGTCGTCGGCACCGCGCTCGCCGATCCGAGGTTGACCTGCGGCCTGATCGCCGATCTCCACCACGTCGCACCGACCGCGATCCGGGTCGCCTTCGCCGCAGCGCCCGGGCGGATCTCGCTGGTGACCGACGCGATCGCGGCGCTCGGTATGCCTCCCGGCACCTACGACCTCGGTGGTCGCACCACGACGGTTCGGGAGTCCGCTCCACCGGTGCTCGACGACGGGACGTTGGCGGGCTCCGTGCTGCGCATGGACGAGGCCGTCGCCAACACGGTCACGAGCGGCGTGGACCCCGCTGCGGCACTAGTTGCGGCGACCCGGGTGCCTGCCGATGCGATGAGACGGCCGGACCTCGGCCGCCTGACCCCCGGCAGCACCGCCGACCTCGTGTGGCTGGACGAGGACTGGCGTGCCGCAGCGACCTGGGTCGGTGGACGTCTGGTCCACCGTGATGCTGGCCGCGTGGGGGACACCTTCGAAACGTACGATGCTGGAGAGGGGTGCGCGTGACCACCACGATGGCGAGCGAGATCGCGGAACAACCGGCGGCCCTCGATGCGACCCTCACTGCGCTGCTGCCTCTCCGCGAGGAACTCCGGCGTCTGGATACCGGACGCCGCGAGGTGCTCCTCGTTGCCCGGGGCACGTCGGACAACGCCGGCGTCTACGGCCGCTACCTGCTGGAGGTCCACGCCGGCCGCGGGGCTGCGCTGGGCGCGCCCAGCCTGTCGACCCACTACCGGGTGCGCCGCGATCTCTCCGACACTCTCGTCATATGCCTCTCGCAGTCCGGCGAGACGACCGAGATCGTCGAGACGCAAGAGTGGCTGCGCGGCTGCGGGGCACGGACGGTGGCGATCACCAATGTCGAGGACAGTCCTCTCGCCGAGAGCGCCGACCTCGTCCTGATCACCCAGGCTGGCGCCGAACGGGCGGTCCCTGCGACCAAGAGCCACACCGCCCAACTGGCCGCGATCGCGGTGATCGCCGACGCGCTCGGGCCGGCCGACGACCCGCTCGAGCCGCTCCTGCGCCGTGTTCCCGACGAGGTGGAACGCCTGCTGGCTCAGCGCGACGGTGTCGAAGCGGCGGTCGCGGCCCTGGAACGCACCGGGACCACACTCGTCAGCGGCCGTGGCCTCGTGTTCGGCACCGCTCTCGAGGTCGCCCTGAAGCTCGAGGAGACGTGCCTCAGGCCGGTGAGAGGCCTCTCCTACGCGGACCTACGCCACGGGCCGATCGCCGTCGTCGACAGGGACGTGGCGACCGTGCTCGTCTCCGCCAACGACGGGCCGATGGTGGCGGGGATGACCGAGCTCGCGGGGGACCTGCAGGCGCTCGGTGCGACCACCGTCGGACTCGGCGGTGACGCCACGTTCCAGGCAGCCTGCGAGGTGGCGGTCGCCGGGCCGCGTTTGCCCGAACGGGTGACACCGCTCGCGCTCGTTGTCCCTGCGCAGCTGATCGTCGAGGCGCTCGCCCGCCGATCGGGCCTCGATCCGGACGCACCACGCGCCCTGTCGAAGGTGACCGAGACCGACCCCACAGGGTCAGGGTCGGAGCGCTGATGGACCTGCGCGCATGGGCCTCCCAGGGAGGGTCGCGATGGCCAGCACGAACCGGTGCGCGATCGCTTCCCAGCGCAGCAGCGCGACCACGGCACCGTCAGGCTCCGGTTCCACGACCTCGACGGCATAGCCCCGGTCGGTTCGGATCGCGATGCCGCGTCGCGTGATCCGCGTGTCGTGAGCCTTGAGCGTCGCCTCCTTCGCGACCCACAGTCGCAACAGCTGACGGTGCTGCTCCGACGGCGGGTGCGCCGCAAGACGGGCCTGCTCGCCGCGGGTCAGCCAGGCGCGGCCTGGTGGCAGGGCCGTCCGCTCCAGGGGCTCGACGTCGATCCCAACGGGCCCACCGGTGGACACCGCGGCGGCCGCCAGCCCGCGGGTGTGGCTCACGCTGACGTGCAGGTCGGCGCGCTCGGCGATCGATGGCCGGCCGGTGGGTGCCACGGCGATCGTCACCGTGCGGCCGTCGAGGTCGGGGCACAGCTCGGTGATCGTGGCCCGCAGCACGGCCCGTCCGCCGAGGAACCGTCGGCGGGCGGCCGGGTCGGCGACCGACGCCGCACGGGCGTGGTCACTCGCCGGCAGGCCCAGGGTCCCGAGGTCCTGCGGCAGGTCTCGGATCGGGCAGGTCCGCCAGACGAGTCCTTGCTGGCGGTCGTCCACCCGGTCCATCACGCGTGGGTCGCGAGCCGGCGGGCGAGGTAGGAGACGGCCCCGTCGAGGCTGCGCATCTGCGGGTAGTCACGTTCCGGGATGTCGATCCGGAGCCGTTCGCTGACCCGCGTGATCATGTTGAGCTCGTCCATCGAGTCGAGGTCGAGTTCGTCGCGGAGGTCCTCGGTCGGGTCGATCGCGCTGGGGTCGGCCTCCGGGGCGATGCCGGAGAGCACCTCGCTGATCAGATCGTGGAGTTCGTCGGTGTTCACAGCGTCTCCGGTCGGGTGAGGTTGGTGGCGATGGTCGAGAGGAAGCGGCCGCCGCGGTGGCCGTCGCTCGCGCGGTGGTCGCCTGCGAGGCTCAGGAACAGGGTGCGGCGGACCGCGACCGTCCCATCGACGACCCACGGGCGCTCGGTGATCCGCCCGACCCCGACGAGCGCGACCTGGGGAGGGCTGATCACCCCGTGGATCGACTCGACCCCGGTGTCACCGAGGTTGCTGACCGTGATCGTCGGGTCGGTCAGCTCGGAGCCGCGCAGCCCGCCGGCGCGGGTCCGCTCCACGAGATCCTTCAATGCCTGCATGAGCTCGTCGAGCGACCGCTGATCCGCATCCCGGATCGCCGGTGCGAGCAGGCCACCCCGGCGCAGGTTGATCGCGACGCCCAGGTGGATGCCCTCGCCCGGCCGGAACCCATCGTCGATCCAGTACCCGTTCAGATCGGGGTACCTCGTGAGCGCCAGGGCGGTCGCCTTGAGCACCAGCGCCGCCGGCAGGATCCGCTCCGTCGGCGGTCGGTCGGCGTTGCGTTCGGCGACCCAGACGAGGGTGTCCTCGACGTCGACGGTCTCGCCGAGGTGGTAGTGGGGGATCTCGCGGTTCGCCTGCTCCATGGCGCGGGCGATCGCCTGCCGCATCACCAGGGCACGCTCCTCGGCGGAGCTGGCGGCGGCCGGCTCCGCGGTCGGTGGCACGGTTGCCGACGCCTCGGGCGTCACGGCCGCGTCGACCTGGCGGACGGTGGCCGCGGGGATGTCACGGGCCACGCGGCTGCCCCCGGGGCCGGTACCCGCGATGGCGGTGAGATCCACCCCGCGTTCAGCGGCCAGCCGGCGGGCGAACGGGGAGGACGGCACCGCGGTGGGAGGCGGGGTCACCTCAACGGCCCTGGGGCGAGTGCCGTCACCGGTGATGTGGGGTCGGTCTGGCGCCTGCGCAGAGGCGGCCTCGGCGACGTCGCGGCGGGTGATGAGGCCCTCGGGGCCGGTGCCACGCACCCGGGTCAGATCCACACCGGTCTCGGCCGCCTGCTTCCGCACGAGGGGGGACGTGACGAAGGGGTGTTGATCGACGACCTCGGTGGTCGGCTCCGGGGCTCTGGCGGGCTGGGGGATGGCCTCCGACGGGGTGACCGGTTCCTCCGGGGTCTGGTCGTCGGAGATCTCGGTCGGGGCCGCCACCTCCGGAGGAGCCGAAGGGGTGGGCTCGGCGTCCTCTTCGGGTGCGATCAGCGCCACGGGTGTCCCGATCGGGACCCGCGTGCCCTCCTCGACCAACAGCTCCTCGACCACCCCGCTCTCGAACACCTCGACGTCGATGTTGGCCTTGTCGGTCTCCACCAACGCGATGATGTCGCCGCGCTCGACCCGGTCTCCGGGCTTGACGTACCACTCGACGATCCGGCCGACGTCCATGCCGGCCCCGAGCGCGGGCATCCGGAACTCACCCACGGTGCATCACCCGGTGGACCGCCGCAACGACCGCCGGGACCTGGGGCTGCGCCGCGTCCTCGAGGTGTTTGGCGTAGGGCATCGGGACCTCGGCCGAGCCGATACGGGCGACCGGAGCGTCGAGGTCGTAGAAGGCCTGCTCGGTGACGCGTGCCGCCACCTCGGCGCCGACCCCCAAGGTCCGCCAGGGTTCCTCGATCACGACGGCCCGGTGCGTCCGGGCGACGGAGCCCAGCACGGTCGCGTCGTCGAGCGGGCGCAACGAGCGCAGGTCGATCACCTCGGCGTCGATACCGTCCTCCGCCAACGCCGCAGCGGCTTCCAGCACCGTGTGCTGGATCGCGCCATAGGTGATGAGGGTGACGTCCGACCCCGCGCGGCGGATCGCTGCTGAGTCCAGGTCGACCGGGGTGGGTTCGACCGGGACCTCTGCCTCCATCGTCATGATCCGCGGGTACTCGAACAGCACGACCGGGTCGGGGTCCTCCAGCGCCTGCCACAGCACGGCGCGGGCGTCCTCGTGGGTCGCGATCGACAGCACCCGGATCCCGGGGATGTGGGCGAAGATCGGCTCGAAGCTGTGGGAGTGCTGTGCCGCGAGTTGCTTGCCCGCGCCGGCGGTCGTGCGGATCACGACGGGAACGTTGAACTGGCCGCCGGACATGTGCAGCAGCGTGGCGGCGTTGTTGATGACCTGGTCGAGGGCGAGGAGCGAGAAGTTGCAGGTCATGATCTCCGCGATGGGCCGCATCCCGTTCATCGCCGCCCCGATCGCGGTGCCGACGATCGCGACCTCCGACAGCGGGGTGTCGCGGATCCGCTCCGGCCCGAACTCGTCGAGCAGTCCCATCGTCACCGCGAAGCAGCCGCCGTAGGCGCCGATGTCCTCGCCCATCAGGAACACCCGTTCGTCGCGGTGCAGAGCGTCGCGAAGGCTCTGCTTGAGCGCCTCGCGGAGTGTCAGGGTGACGGTCGTCGGCGCAGGGGTCGTGGTGCTCACGGTGCCACCTCGCTGGTCACGAACCGGTGCAGGTCCTCGACGGGCTCCAACGGCGAGTCCTCGGCGAAGGCCACGGCCGCGTCGACCTCGGCGTCGACCTCCGCCTCCAGTGCGGCCACCTCGGCGTCATCGAGGTGACCGAGCTTCTGGAGGGTCTCGATCAGGGCGGGGATCGGATCGCGCTGCTTCCAGGCCTCCACCTCCTTGGGGTCGCGGTAGAGGTCGGGGTCGTACATCGAGTGGGCCCGGAACCGGTACGTCTCGTACTCGATGAAGGCGGGGCCCCCACCAGCGCGGATCGCGGTGATCGCGCGACGGGTGCCCTCCTCGACGGCGAGCACGTCCATCCCGTCGACATGCCAGGCGGGTACGGCGTACCCGGCAGCCTTCAGCGCGAGGTCCGTCTGGGCCTCGGCCCGCTCCAGCGCCATGCCCATCGAGTACCGGTTGTTCTCGCAGGCGAACAGCACGGGGGCATCCCACAGGGAGGCGAGGTTGATCGACTCGTGGAAGGCACCCTCGTCGACGGCGCCCTCCCCGAAGAAGCAGACCGTGACCCGGTCGCGTCCCTGCATCCGGTCGGCCAGGGCGATGCCGACGGCCAGCGGGATCCCGCCGGCGACGATCGCGTTGCCGCCGTAGAAGCGGGTGGCGGCATCGAACAGGTGCATCGAACCTCCGCGTCCCCGCGCCACACCGTCGACCTTGCCGAACATCTCCGCCATGATCGGTCCCATGCCGATGCCCTTGGCGATGGCGTGGCCGTGCTCGCGGTAGGTCGACACCACCGCGTCGTCTGGCTCCAGGGTGGCCATCACCCCGGTGGCGACGGCCTCCTCGCCGATGTACAGGTGGAGGAAGCCACGGATCTTGGCGGCCGAGTACAGCTCGACACAGCGCTCCTCGAACCGCCGGATCCGGAGCATCTCGCGCAGGAGGTGTACCCCGTGCTCCCGGCTCACGTCCGGAGAGGCCGTGAGCTCGGTCGTGTGGCTGGTCCGTTCCGTCACGGTGCTCCCTCCCCTGCGCCCTGCGGCGCGGACGTTCCCGCAGCGCCGGGCGGCGTGGCGTCGTAGGGCGTCTCCAGCGTCGAGAGGTCGCCCTCGGGCAGCCCCAGCTCACGCGCCTTGAGCAGCCGCCGCATGATCTTGCCGCTGCGGGTCTTCGGCAGCCGCTCGGCCACGACGATCTCTCGCGGGGCGACGGCCGGCCCCAGCCGCTTGCGCGCGAAGCCGCGCAGCTCGCGCAGGAGCTCGTCGGTGGCCTCGATCCCCGGGTAGAGGGTCACGAACGCCTTGACGACCTCACCAGCGACCGGGTCGGGTACCCCGATCACACCCGCTTCGACGACCGCCTCGTGCGCCGTGAGGACGCTCTCCACCTCGGTCGGACCGATGAGGTGGCCGGCGGACTTGATGACGTCGTCGGCGCGGCCGAGGAACCACAGGTAGCCGTCGGCGTCGCGGCGGGCCAGGTCGCGGGTCAGGTACCACCCGTCCCGGAAGCAGCTGGCGTAGCGCTCGGGCATGTCGAGGTAGGCGCGGAACATCGATGGCCAGCCTGCCTGCAGCGCCAGTTCACCCTCGACGTCCGGTTCCTCCACCACCTCGACACCCGGGTGCTCGTCGTCGCCCACCCGGTGCACGATCGCGACGTCGATGCCCGGCACCGGCCGCCCCATCGACCCGGGGCGGACGTCCGAGGCGACGAAGTTCGCCACCATGATCGCGCCGGTCTCGGTCTGCCACCAGTTGTCGTGGATCGGGAGCCCGAAGGCCTCCTGTCCCCAGACCACCGCGGGGGCGTTGAGTGGCTCGCCGACGCTGGCGATGAACCGCAACGCCGACAGGTCGCGATGCACCCGCGGTTCGTCCCCCGCCCGCATCAGCATCCGGATCGCGGTGGGCGCCGTGTACCAGACGGTGACGCGTTGCTCCTCGAGGATCGAGTACCAGCGCTCGGTGTCGTACTCCGCCTCGTCGACGATCATCGTCACGCCGAGGGCCAGGGGCGCGATGATGCCGTAGGAGGTGCCGGTAACCCAGCCCGGGTCGGCGGTGCACCAGTACACGTCGTCGGGGTGCAGGTCCAGGGCGAACCGCGCCGTCGCCGTGTGGGCCACGACCGCCTCGTGGACGTGGACCGCACCCTTGGGTTGACCGGTCGTGCCGCTCGTGAAGTGGACGAGCGCCGGATCCTCCGGGTCGGTCGGGGCGATCCGGTGGTCGGGTGACGCTGCCGCGAGGAGGTCCTCGAGGTCGAGGGTGCCGGGCGGGAGCCCGTCGGCACCGTCAACGATCAGGACATGCTTGAGCGACCCGAGCTGATCGCGGAGCCCGGCGACCTTGCGCTCGTAGAGGCGGCGGCTGGTCACGAGCACCGTGCCCGAGCCGATCTCCATGCGCTGGCGGATCGGTTCAGGGCCGAAGGCGGAGAACATCGGGCTGACCACCGCACGGTGCTTCATGGCCCCCAGGGCAGCGATGTAGAGCGACGGCACCCGGCCGAGCAGGAGGAACACCCGCTCGCCAGCCTCGACGCCCAGGTCCTTCAGGACGTTGGCGAACCGGTCGGTGAGCTCCGCAAGCTCCCGGAAGGTGATGTCGCGGACCCGGTCGTCCTTGGCGAGCCACCGGATCGCGGTGCGGTCGGCGTTCGGGCCGTTGGCGTGGCGATCGACCGCCTCGTGGGCGATGTTCAAGCCGGCGCCGTCGGGCAGCCCGTCGAGCGCAGCTCGTGCCTCGTCCCAGGTGAAGCCAACCCGGGCGGACCGGTACTCCTCCAGGTTGGGGGGGACGGGGAGATCCTCGGGATCCTTCTGAACGGTCGGCCAGGTCATGGCGCGCCTCCCGGACACCGCGGTCGCCGGCGGCGATGTCGGGTTCAGCCAACCTCATCGGGGCGGCATGGGCCAGGGGCGATGGTCACCGTGCCGGGTGACCTCCGTTGCCGAAGGAACGGCGCTCGGGCGCTCCCCGGCTGCGGCAGGTCGGCTCCAGCCGCTGATCGTCGTCCCGGTCAGGTCGCCCAGTAGGTCCCGATCAGGCGGCTCTGCTCGATGATCACCTCGCCGTACCGGTAGATGGAACCGTCGCATGGGGAGGCCATGGCGACCGACGACGAACGCCGCGGCATCGGGATGGAGAACGGGGAAGGCCCCGTCCCGGGAGAGGCGGAAGAAGGACGGGGCCGGCTGGCGGGAGAAGACCAGCAACCCCAGCCAACACCTCCTACCGCGATAGGCGCAACCCCTGCGCCGCTCGACCCACGGATTCGCTCCTCTGGACCGATCCTGGCCCCTGGCCGGCAGAGCCGTGCTCAACCACGACCACCGTCGTTCTCCGCGAGGACCGGGCGAGTGAGGCCGTCGCGTAGCCATGCGGAGGCCGCCGGGCTGCGCAGCGCCTGTCAGGTTCGCACCTTGTCGGCGGACCGCTGGCGCGCTGCTTGGGGCGAGACACCGAGGGCGACCGCGATCTGGTTCCACGACCTGCCGTGAGTCCCGGTGAGCTCGACGGACTCCCGCAACCGTGCTTCGTCGTCAGGGACGGCCTTCGCGGCCTCGGTGACGTCGCGAAGGTCGTCGGTGACCAAGACCTTGGCGACGTCGCGATCGAGCCCATCGGCGAGCTGCTCGAACCGCGCCATTGCGTGTTCGGTCTCCTCACCTATGTGGCGCATCTACATCACTCGTTCCGTGAGCCCCAGTCGCCCACGAATCGCCGCGGGGTGTCGGCGTGTCGACACCGAGGGCATGTAGGCGCGCCACGGTGTCGGCGAGCAGCCCGTCGGCCTCGACGTGCCGCTCGAGTTCACGGAGGATGCGTTCCAGTCGGCGGACCCGGGTCTGATCGGTCTGGTCGAGTTCGATGGAGGCTTGCAGTTCGTCCACGGCATCGGTGAGGTCGCCGCGTGCCACAGCGAGACGGCCCAGCTGGTCATGGAGTCCGCGTCGCAGCACACGGACCCGCTCACGGGTGGCTTCAAGATCGTCCAGCTCGAGCTCGCTGGCCTCTAGGACCTCGCCGCGGACCAGGGCCAGGGCCGCTCGTGCACTTCGCTCCGTGTCGTCGTCTGGAGCGACTGGGCGGGTCGCAAGTGTCTCGAACCGGTCGAGGTCGATCTGTGTGCCCTCGCCGAGCGCGATCCGGTCGTCATCTCCCCGGACGACCAGGTCGGGGGCGACCTGGCGCAGGCGGTAGCGGACCTGGCGCAGGCGCTGCCGTCCGCTTTGCTCGGGCGCATGGGGCCAGAGCGCGTCGATGACCCGTGCGGTCGGTTGTGGCCCGGTCAGGGCCAGCAGACCGAGCAGCTCGACGGGGCGCCCCGTCGGCACCTTGACTTGGGCTCCTTCGTGCAGCAGTTCGAGTGGGCCGAGGATCCGTAGCTCGAACCTCGGCGCGTCGCTGTCTGCCATGAGGCCTGCAGCCGTGGCACGAGCTCGCAGGCGCGCCGTTGCAGAGCTTCCCACGACCTCGCTGAGGGCCGTCAGGGCGGCGAGGGTGGCCGGCGCATCCCGCTGCGCGATGGCGGCGCGAGTCTGTAGCCGCAGCTGATCACCACGGTTCCCGCGTGCTGCTGCAGCCGCTGCGAAACGCTCTGCCGCCCTGGCTCTGTCGCCTGAGAGGTCCGCGACCTCCCCCTGGCTGGCGGTCAGCAGCCAAGCGACGACTGGCCACCGAGCGGCACGCTGTTCGAGACCCGTCAGTGCCTGGCGCGCCTCCGCAACGTCGCCCAGCGCGCAGGACGTCCGGACCACCCCGGCAAGCGACCAGACGCTCGACGGGTTGTCCCCGTCGGCACAGCCGGCGAGGTAGTCGACCCGTGCTGTTGCATCGTCGCCTCCCTCCTCCGCGACCAGGGCGCGGGCGTAGGCGACACGGGTGCCCTCCCAGCTGCCCGGCGGCGCATCGATCTCCGCGAGTAGTGCATCGGCCTGGTCGACCTCTCCATGCCGAGCGAGTGCGTGGACGAGCGTCACCGCCACACGGTTGCGTGTCGCCCGACCCGCGAGCGCGCCCACCTCCAATGCCTGCTCCAGCTCCAGGAGTCCCCCACTGACGTCACCGCGCCATACCGCACCGACTCCGGCGTTGGCGCGCAGCATGGCCTCGACCGCAGCGGGGAGCCCTGCGACCTCTAACCCGCGGCGGGCGAGCTGTTCGTGGGCGTCTTCGTCGCCGGTGTGCTGGGCGAGGAAGGAGCGCGCCAGCCAGGCGTACCCCTCCTCGGCGGGCAGTCCGTGATCCTGTGCGAGGTCGACGGCTTCTTCGAGGGCTTCCACCGCGGCCGTGATCGACCCGGCCTGTCCTTCGAGCAGGCCGAGGTGGCCGAGGGCTCGCGGCAGCAGGGCAGCGTCCGTCGGGGCATCGGTCGAGACCGCACGCGCCAGCCGGACGGCCTCACGCGCGACGGGTAGTGCGTCACCGGACCTGCCCGCACGGTTAGTGATGTGGGCGCGGGCAAGCAGCGCCTCCGCGGCGTCGGCCCCGTCGAGGGCGGCTTCGAGCGGCGCGAGCTCCGCCACCGCGTCCTGGGCCCGGTCGAGGTCGGCGGTGTCATCCCAGCACGCCATCGCATACCTCGCCAGGAACCGTGCCCGCTCCGATGCCGGCCGGTCACGCAGGCGGCGCCGCACCCGCCGCGCCAGTTCGTGCGCGGCGGCCTGCTCGCCCAGGCGCAGCTTCGCCAGGACCTCCAGGCCCAGGGCTGCCGTCTCGAGCGGTCGGTCACCGGCGTCCCGCGCGAGACTGCCAGCCTCGCGCGCCCGGTCACTGGCGTCGGCGGGCGCACCGCCGAGCAGTGCGGCGTCTGCCAGTTCGACGTACAGGCCGGCCGCTTCCCGAGCTCGCCCCGCAGCTCGCAGCTGGACGGCCCTCAGCTCGGGAGAGGCCGTCCGCAGGGCCTCGGCGACCCGCGCGTGCATCGCCCGCCTGGTCGGGCCAGGCAGCGCGTCGAGGACCGCGTCACGCAGCAGGTCGTGTACGAAGCGGACCCCCTCACCGCCGGAGTCGGACGTGAGGAAGGCGCCATCGACGAGCGTTGCCACCGAAGCCAACGCGTCGAGCCCGCACAAGTCGCCGAGCCACTCGAGGTGGATGGGATCCGGGAGGACGGCGCACCATCCCAGCACCGTGTCCGCCGGCTCGCCGAGGTCCCGGCGGCGGACCGCCACGGCGTCCCGGACACCAGCGGGCAGGACGCGGCGGTCGGGCCGTGGGTC
Source organism: Nitriliruptoraceae bacterium (assembly GCA_003563915.1). GTDB lineage: Bacteria > Actinomycetota > Nitriliruptoria > Nitriliruptorales > Nitriliruptoraceae > CSSed11-175R1. The sequence goes on along the minus strand of PWTE01000008.1, from coordinate 10,987 downwards.
GGCGGCTGCCCGCAGCAGCTCAAGGGCGAGGAACGGGTTGCCGCCGGTTCGATGGTGGATGGCCGCGACGACATCGTCACCGGGCGGGTCTGCGATGGTTCTCGCGAGGTCGGCGACGTCGTCGACCTCCAACCCTGCGACGGTCAGTGTCGTTGCATGCGGCAGCCGGTGGAGCGTGTCGGTCATCGTGGTTGCGACCTCGCCTGGGCGGGCAGCGAGGATCCACAGCACGGCGCCTGGCTCTTCGCGTGTGATCGCCGCCTGGAGGAAGGCCAGCGTGGCGTGGTCGGACCATTGCAGGTCGTCGAGCAGGAGAACGGTCGGGCCGGTCGAAGCGCGCACCCGCAGGGCACGCAGCGCATCGGCGTAGCGCTCCCGACTTGGCGGGGCTGGTCCGGACGATGGCTGCGTGTTGTCGTCCGGGAGGAGGAGATCGACCACGGGTTCGAGCGGCAGTGGGGTAGCCATCGAGAGGCAGCGGGAGCTGCGCACGAGATGGCTGCGTCCGCGGGCTTCGTGCTGGATGGCGGCCAGGAGGGTCGTCTTGCCGATCCCGGGCTCGCCCACGATGAACAGCACACCACCGCCGGGCCGACCGTCCAGCTGATCGAGCAGGGCGGTGGCGACAGCGAACTCCCGCGCGCGACCGACCATGGACCGTGCGGTCCGCCCGCTCATGCGCGCCCCCCGGGAGGTTCTCGGCGCACAGGATACGCCGCGGCGGTGCAGGCGGGTCGCCTTGCGTCCAGTGTGACGGGTGTGTGACGCCACCTTCCTATCGTCCCCCACCGACGGCCCGGTGATCCATGGTCGTCTCTCTCCGGCCTGTTGGTGCCATGTGCTGATGGCCGGTGGTCGCGACGTCGTGGAACACCATCTGGAGACTTCATGACCCTTGCTTCTCATCCTCCGGCCTCGTCACCATCGACGTTCATCGGGCCACATCAGTTGCGACGGGTGGTGACGGTCGTGGTGCTGCTTGCCGTCCTGGGTGCCCTTCTGCCACTCACCCAACCGGTCAGCACGCTGCCGCACGCGAACGCCCAGTCGTGGGTGCCGATCGGCCAGGCGATCCCCGACCGGGTCGTCTACGGACCGAACCAGCCGATCCGGCTCGACGGGGTCGTCGGGTTCTTCCCGGACTGCAAGAAGCGTCCCCACCGGACCGGCATCGGCATCGACGACGTGTTCCAGCCGTGGGCGGACGTCTACGCCGTGCCGGCTGGTTCGGCGACCGCGGGCAGTGCGCTGACCGGCCCGCCGCTGGTCGTGTTCGGTGGCGTCGGAGGCGGGTTCATCCAGCAGCTGCTCGGCTACGCCGGACCGGGTGGTCGCTTCGCGCCCGGTGTCTACGACATCGTGATCGACGAGTGCCAGGACCGGTTCGTCGACCCCGAGGATGCGATCATCTCGGAGGCCTTCCGCGTGGTGATCCCGCTGGGAGCGGAACCGGCGACCATCCCTCCGATCGACAAGGACGGCGCGCGTCGGCTCGGCAGCGACTACCGGGCCCTGTCGTTGGCATGGGACGCGGCGCTCAAGGCGGTCAGCAAGGGCAAGGTCGCCGGCAACGCTGGCTTCCTGGTCCCGACCGACGTGTCGATCGCGGTCGCGCAGGGCGCAGCGGTTGCAGCCGGCCAGAGCCCGCTCCCCGACCCCAGGCCAGCCGTCTCCACCGCGCTACTCAACAAGTCTCGTGCGCAGGCTCGGATCGCTGCGGACCCGCCGGACCCGCTGTTCCGGTCCCACGCCTCGCTCGTTGCCTCGCGGGTGGGGCCCGCGACGTCCGACCAGGCTCTCGAGGTCGCGATCCACGATGCCGCCCGCAACACCGCGGTCGACGCGGCACTCGTCGATGCGCTGGTGACGGCGGTCGAGCGCCACCAGGGTGCTGCACAGGTCGGCGCGGGTGATTGGATGGCCACACACGCCCGCGATGCGTTGGCACTGCTCGACCTGCTCCAGACACGCCTGCCGCAGGCTGCCGACGACCATCGCGCGGTCGCGGCGGCGTTCCGCTCGGGCGCCGACCCCCAGTGGACCCAGTGGATGCTGCACAACGACATCCTCGCGCTCCTGAACTTCAGCCAGAGTGGGAGTGCCTACACCACCAACGCCGTGAACCGTCGCGTGTCGATGAACCGGGGCATCCCCGAGGACGTCCTCAAGGCGCAGCTCGAACTCCTCGCACCCGCCAACGATCTCCGCTCTCGGATCAGCAGCAACACCAACACCTTCCCGAACCTCTTCGACGCGATCGCCGACGACGTCGAAGCCCAGGCGTCCGGTTTCGTCGACCTGCGCGCTGATCTCGAGCGGTCCCTCGATGACCTCGCCGCGGAGGGCCTCGACCGCCCCCTGCCGACCGCCGACGCCGGCGGGCCCTACGCCGCATCCACCGGCGTGCCGATCACCCTCGACGCCACCGGCTCCTCCGGTCCGGTCGGCCTCGCCAGCTACGCGTGGGACACAACCCTCGATGGCGCCTACGACACCGCCGGCGCGACGCCATCGGTGACGTTCGCCGAACCCGGCCGCTTCCTCGTCGCCCTGCAGGTCACCGACGTCGACGGCGGCTCGTCGCTGGGCGTCGCCGAGGTCGAGGTGACGGCAAGCGACCTGCCACCGACGTTCGAGGCCGTCAGCGTCTCCCCGGCGACCGTGTACCCCACTTCGGCCGTGGCCAAGGCACTCGTGGAACTCGAGCCCGACGACGACCGCGACTTCGAACTGTCGATCACCGTGGCCGACCCCGAAGGCGCCGACCTGACCGTCACCTGGTACCGGGACGGCACGCAGGTCGACGAGCAGATCGTGACCAGCGGCGCGACGGCGACCTACACCGGGGCCGCACCCGTCGACGAGGGTGTCACCTGGCTGTTCGACGCCGTGGTGACCGACGCCGCGGGCAACGTCGTGGCCCAGCCGTTCATGGTGACCAGCTTCGGGGCGGACGACGACGGCGACGGATGGCGCACGCCGCTGGACTGCGACGACGCCGATCGGTTCGTGAACCCCGGGTCGACGGTGCCGGACCGCGACTGCAACCCCGACACCAGCTCGTCGTCGATCGTTCCGCAGGCGCCGGTGATCAGCTTCTTCTCCACCCCGCAGTTCGATGGGCCGCTGGCGACGTCCGGTGCCCACCAGAACGACGAGCTGTTCTTCAGTGTCGTCTGGTCGCACCCGAACCGGGTCACCGGCGAGACGTTCGACGTCACCTTCGAGTGGGGCGACGGCACCAGTTCCTCGATGCAGGTCGCCGGCACCACTGCGGCGCAGACCACGATCGAGACGAGTCGGTCGATCGACACCGTCGGGCGCATCCGCCCCCGTGTGTGCATCACCGCACCCGAGGGATCCACCTCCGAAGGCCTGACGGGCTGCCTCGACTACGGGACCACGGCCGTCCTCTTCGAAGCCCACCAACTCGCCCCCGAACCGGTCGTCAACCCGGCTGACGTGGCCGCGTGGACGATCGACACGCCGCGCCCGGAGTTCATCCCACCCGTCGACGCGCGCTGGTACGTCCAGCCCTTCGGGGCGGCGATCCGTCAGGAGAACAACCCCAACTACCCCCACTGGGTCGTCAGCGACTTCGAACTCGACGCACCTGGTCGCATCACCATGGGTGTCGGGAGCTTCAACGCCGACAACGATTGGTACGGCTTCGCGCTCGGCGTCCAGCCCGGTGAACTGCGCGATGACGACGCCGACTGGATCGCGATCGAGTTCGGCCACCAGAAGCCGCCCGGGCAGCGGACGGGGCGGCCCGAGTGCGACGCGGTCGTCGACAATCCGCGCGATGCGGTGATCATCTCCCGCATCCGAGGGGTCCCCACCATCGAGGAGTTCCTCGGCGTCACCACGCTGGACCTCGCTGCCGACCCCAACCCGCGGTGCAACGACGACGCCGGGGTGGAACTGCTGGGGAACTACGAACTCCCGCCGGGGCTCGGAACCTCGCAGGGGCTACCCCAGTACCTCGGCTGGCCCGCCCGCGCGGCCCAGCCCCTGTACCGCGCCGGGATGTACCTCCTCGACATCACCTACACGCCCGAGCGGCTGCTGTTGTCGATCGACGGTGTGGAGATCGCCGCGATCGACGCGCCGGCCGACGACCCGTTCCCTCAGGGGCGGATCGCCGCACAGACCATGTCGCAACCACTCGTCCGCTACACCGCCAGCAACCCGGCACCCGTCTTCGCCGCGGTCGAGGGCACGGAGCAGACGTTCACGACGACGTTCGCGGACGCGTCGATCAACTCGTCGCACGAGGTCCGCTTCGACTTCGGCGACGGCTCGCCAGCCGCGGAGGGTTCCATCACCCCGCTCGAGACCGGCCGGTGGCAGACATCCGCCGAGCACACCTACGCCGACGACGGCGACTACGAGATCACCGTGTGCGTTCGCGACGTCGACAACGACGTCACCGGCTGTGGGCCGTTGCTGGTCGAGGTCATCAACGCCGATCCCATCGTCGACGCCGGCCCCGATCAGCGGGTCACCGGCCCCGTCCAGATCGCGGCGTCCTACGCCGATCCGGGGATCCTGGACACCCACACGGCGACCATCGACTGGGGCGACGGGTCGGATCCCGTCGCCGCGATCGTGGACGGATCCAAGGGCAGCGGGATCGCCACGGGGTCGCACACCTACGCCACCGCGGGCACGTACACCGTCGAGGTGTGCGTGACGGATGACGACGGCGGGGTCGGGTGCGACGACCTCGAGGTGGAGGTCGTCCCGGGCCGCAGCACCCCGCAGCCACTCGTGACGGACGGCGTCACCGGTGTGGAGGGAGATCTGGTCGAGGTGGGGGTCGGCTTCACGGACGACGACACGGACACGACCCACACGATCACCGTCGACTGGGGTGACGGGCCGGAATCCGTCACCTTCCAGGATGGTGGGGTGTTCGGCGCCGGCCTGGCCGCACGCACGTTCGTCGATGACGGCGTCTACCCGGTCACGTTCGAGATCTGCGACGTCGGCTTCGACGGTCTGCAGGAGCCGTTGTGCGTGACGGCGACCACCGACGTCGACGTCGACAACGCTCCGCCCACGGTCGCGGCCGACGTCGACGTCGACGGTGCGCTGGTGACGGTGGACGCCGTGATCGAGGACCCGGGGACCGCGGACACCCACACGGCGAGCGTCGACTGGGGTGACGGATCCGACCTGCAGGACGTCGTGGTGGTCGGGGGCCCGGGCGGCGGGTCGCTGACGGCCAGCCACGCCTACGCGGCGACGGGGCAGTACGAGATCGAGGTGTGTGCCACCGACAACGGCGGCGCGGTCGGCTGCGACGGGGCCACCGTCGCCGTGGCCGTGCTCGGGACACCACCGGCGCTGACGCTTGAGGCCCCGGACGACGGTCGCCGGTTCGACGAGGGTGACATCGTGACGTTCGCAGGATCGTTCACCGACGCCGGCGAGGGCGGCGTGCACACCGTGGTCCTCGACCCCGGTGACGGCTCGACCCCGTTCGCCGGTGACGTGGACCAGGCTGCCGGCACGTTCACCGCGACGCACCGCTACCGCAACGAACCGGCGGTCGGTCCGACCTTCGGCGCCATCGTGACCCTGTGCGACGACACCGGTCGGTGCGACAGCACCTCGGTGGACGTCGAGGTCGTCAACGTCTCTCCGTCGGTTGATGCCGGACGGGACCGCACCGTTGGGCCGGTGGTGAACCTCGACGAGGCGACCTTCGCCGACCCGGGCGTCGAGGACGTCCACCAGGCGACCGTCGATTGGGATGACGGCACCGGCCCGCAACCGGCCGATGTCACGTTCACCGATGGCGCCGGCACCGTGCAGGCCTCCACCGTCTACCTCGAGGAAGGGACGTACCTCGTCGAGATCTGCGTCACCGACGACGCGGATGGTGTCGGCTGTGACACGGCGACCTACACGGTCGTGACGCAGGCGATCGAGGTCAGCGTGGACGCGGTCGAGTCGCTCGTCGAGGGTGATGAACGGACATTCACCGTGACGTTCGATGATCCTCAGCCGCCCGACGGGGCGACGTCCGACGACTACGCGCTGATCGCCCGATGGTCCGACGGCACTCCCTCCGAGGCGGTGGATGTCGTGCTCGACGACGATGCCATCGATGGTGTGAGCGGTTCGGCCGACGCCGCGCACCGCTACGTCGATGACGGAACCTTCGTCGCGTCCTTCGAGGTCTGTCAGGGGGCGCGGTGCGGGAGCGCTTCGGTCGAGGTCGTGGTCACCAACGCGGCTCCGACGATCGCGACGTGGTCGGCGACGGTCGACCGCGAGGTTCTCACCGTGACGGGCGCGTTCACCGATCCGGGCGTGCTCGACCAGCACACGGCGACCGTGGACCTGGGTGACGGCACGCCGCTCAGGGACGCGGTGGTGACGACCGATGGCGGTGCCGGCACCGTCTCGTTGCAGGCCAGCTACATCGCGACCGGAACCTACGACGTGCGCCTGTGTGTGGCTGACGACGGAGGGGCGGAGGTATGTGCGACCTCCGCGGTGACGGTGACCGAGCTCACCAACACCCCGCCGGTCTTCGGCGGCGTGAGCCTGCCCGACCTCGCCGAGGGCACCCCGTTCGTCCTCACGGGTAGCTTCGCCGATCCCGACGCCCATGCCGGGTGGCGACTGTCGGTCGACTGGGGCGACGGCGCCGACGAGCGCATCGACTTCGCCGCCCCGGGTCCGTTCGAGGTCGGGCACACCTACCGCGACGACGGTACCTATCAGGTGACCCTCGTCCTCAGCGACGGCATCGACGACGTGACGCTGCGGCTGACCGACCTCCAGGTGGTGAACCTCCCGCCACAGGTGACGTTGGCCGCCGTGAGCGATGACCTTCGCGTCGAACTCGAGGTCGAGGTGACCGACCCCGGTGTTGATGACGTCCTACACGCAACGGTCGACTGGGGTGACGGCACGGTGGTGGAGCACTCGGACGTGGGGTCCGGCAGCGTGGCTCTCGGTGTCGCGACCGCCAACGAGGTGAGTTCCGTCGTGTTCGAGCACACCTACGACAGCGCTGGCGCCTACCTGATCGAGGTGTGCGCCTCCGATGAGGACGGCGGCCAAGGGTGCGCCAGTGTCGCGGTGGTTGTCGGTGAGGCGACCACCAGCCCGCCAGGCGAAGACGAGTCAGACCCGCCATCCGTTCCGGACGGTGATCACCAGCCGAACCCCGACGGCGACGTTCCAGCGGATGACGGACCCGAATCCGGCTCCACCGATTCTGTGACCATCCCCGATGGTGCGACTGCCGATGCAGACGGCGGGGTGTCTGCGCCAGGCGTCATCAAGGTCTTGGATCGGACGCGGAACGCAGCGACCGACGGCTCAGATACGAGCACGCGCCAGCTACCGATGACGGGGGGACCGATCGGGATCCTTATCGGCGTGGGGTTGCTCACACTGTTGCTGGGGATCCGTCTCCAGTGTGACTTCACGCGTCGGCGGCGTCCGAGCATCGACCGAGCGGGCTAAGGGCTCCGACCACACTCATCGAGCAGCCGCCTTCAGTTGGCGAATGGCAGCCGCTTCCACGCCGGTTGCCACCGTGGCGGGCGACGTGGCGCTGTGCCGCAGCGTGCAGATCTGCGGGGCTCGGATATGGCACGACTGGGCTTGGGCCCTGGGTAACCAACCCCAGCCCGACAGACAAGTCGGCCTCGCCGAGCCTTCTGGGAGGCCGGTCGGGGGAGTGGTCAGGGGCGGGATCGAACCGCCGACACCACGATCGTCAGGTGCGAGGTTTGGCACGAACTGGCCGGATTGCGCCGAACTGAGCGAATCGACCGTCGCAGAGGCAGTAGTCGGTTGGACGGATTTGGACGGAGGTGCCGTTGGGCCGGGCGCTGCCAGGGCCACCCTCGGGTGGCATCCGGTGGGGCCGGTGGCGAGCTACGGACAGCGGCCACTGTCAGCATCGCAGTGACTGCGGGCCGAGGGTCCGTCGTCTGGTTGCAGCGCGGCGGTCGGGGGTGGCCCCACGGCTAGGCCTCACGTCGGTATGATGTAGTCATACCTGCGGGAGGACGTGTCGTGGCCGTTCGGAAGATCGCGGTGACCTTGCCAGAGGAGCTGTTCGACATGGTCGAGCGGTTGCGGGAGATCGAGCATCGGTCCCGCTCCGAGGTGTTCCAGGAGGCGCTGCGGCGCTACTTCGGCGAGCCGGTGTACGAGCCGACCGAGGACGAGCGCCGTCTGCTCGATGAGGCGCTTGATGAGGTCGAGCAGCAGCCGGATGCTGGCGTGCCTTGGTCGGAGGTTCGAGGCGGGTTGCTGTCCGAGTGACGGCCCTGGTGCTGCGGCCCGCCGCGGTCGCCGATCTGACCGAGGCGCACGCGCACTACCAAGGCTTGGCGGACGGGTTGGGCGATCAGTTCGTGGTGGCCCTGGACGAGCTGTTCGCACGGCTGACCGAGTTCCCACGCAGCGCCCCGCTCGTCGCTGGCTACCGCGAAGTCCACCGCGCGGTCGTGCGAGGGTTCCCGTATGTGATCTTCTACCGTCTCCAGCCGGACCGGATCGACGTGCTCCGGGTCCTGCACGCAGCCAGGTCCGACGCCGACCGGCCCCCGGGCGAGCCCCTTCGGTAGGTCTGCCGGCTACCACCGGCGGACTCCAGATCGACATCACGATCCCCGACCACCCGACGGATGATCACCGCGCCTCCCTCACCGACCATGCACACCGCCCGTCGCGATGACCCCCATGCGTCAACGGAGCGAAGGCCACCTGATGAGGCGCACGTCGGATGCGGCAACGGGACGGTCTGGTGCCCGGCGCGGGTCGGCCCACAGCGAGCGAGGGCCGGCGCGAAGTAGCCTCCGCGCGCAAGAACGTGCATTGCGCTCGGCGGCGGAGTGCCGCCGACGACACCGCGTTGCATGCTTGGCGGCGTCGAGCGGCGCATCTGGGGCGTTTGCACCTCGGATGGTCACGAGGACGGCCGAGATCTGGACGGATTCGGACGGCGGGCCCTGAGCGGCCGTTTCGTGGCTCGTACCCGAAATCCAGAACTCTGGCTGCCAGAGGGTCCTAGGAGCCCGGATCCGACGGTGGTCAGGGGCGGGATCGAACCGCCGACACCACGATCGTCAGGTACGCGGTATGACGCGAACTGGCCGGATTGCGGCGAGCTGAGCGAACTAGCGGTCGCTGAGAGCATTGTCGGTTGGACGGATTTGGACGGCGGTGCCGCCGCCGCTGGCTCGCGAGGGCCACCGACAGGCGGCATTTGGCGGGGTTGAGAACGGTACACGGGCGGTCCGTCAGGAGGCTCAGGATGAGTCAGTCAGCGTCCCTGTCCCGTGCCGCCGACGAGACCGTGGTCATGGGCGAAGACGATGGCGGCGCTGCGGTCGCGGAGGTGGAGCTTGGTGAGGGTCCGTCCGAGGTGGGTCTTGACCGTGGCCTCGCTGATGAACAGCTCGGCAGCGACCTCTCGGTTGTTCAACCCACGGCCGACGGCCCGCAGGACCTCGAGCTCGCGCTCGGTCAGGGCAGAGAGGTCGACGGTCGTGGGGGGCGTGTGGTCTCGGTAGGCGGCCAGGATCCGGCCGGCCACGCTCGGATCGATCCAGGCGTCCCCGTCGGCCACCGTGGCGATGGCCCGCAGGATGTCCTCGCCCGGTGCGGACTTGACCACGAAGCCGGCCGCGCCGGCTCGCAGCGCTGCGGCCAGGGTCTGGTCGTCATCGAAGGTGGTCAGCACCAGCACCGGCGGGCCGTTGACCTGGCGGACCGCTGCGGTCGCCGTGACACCGTCGACGCGGCGCATGCGGATGTCCATCACGATCACGTCGGGCCGGACGCGGGCGATGTGGTCGAGGACCTCGTCACCGTCGGTGCACTCGGCGACGACGGTGAGGGCACGGTCCGTGGCGATCAGGCTCCGTAGTCCCTCGCGGATCACCTGTTGATCGTCGACCAGCAGCACCCGGATCATGTCGGGATCCTGGCCTGGAGACGCCAGCGGTCAGCGTCGGGTGTGGGTCCGGCCGTCAGGCTCCCCCCGACGGCCGCCACCCGCTCACGCATCACCACAAGGCCGCTGCCCGAGGAGGCGGGAGCGGGCCGACCGCTGCGGTCGTTCTCCATCGTCAGATGCACGCCTTCGTGGTCGCGGGCGAGATCGAGGTGGATCGTTGCGGTGCCGTGGCGCACGGCGTTGGTCAGGCCCTCCTGCACGGTCCGGTAGACGGTCAGCGCGGCCGTCACGGGCAGGTGACCGAGCGCATCGGCCCCCGACGCGGAGATGTCCGCCCCAGCGGCCCGGAAGCGCTCGATCAGCGCCGGCAGGTCGTCCAGCTGCGGTGACGGTGGGCTGGTCGAGGGCTCGTCAGCGCGGAGTAGGCGCACGACGCTGCCGATGTCCTCCATCGATCGGCGTCCGTGCTCCTCGGCCCGTGTGAGGGAGGCGATCGCCGCATCGGGGTCGTCGCGGATGGCCAGCCTCGCTGCCGACAGGTGCAACATCGACGCGGACAGCGTGTGCCCCACTACGTCGTGGACCTCACCGGCGAGCCGGCGCTGTTCGTCGGCGAGCCGCCGCGTCGCCAGCTGGCGTTCCAGCGCGGTCCGTTCGGCGAGGATGTGGAGGAACACCACCAGCAACCCCAGCGACCCGAACCCGACCAGCGCGACACGCACGATGAAGTCGGCCTGGCCGACCCCCAGGCTGATCAGGACCAGCGAGAGCGTCACCGGGACCGACACGGCCCAGACCGGCGGGCCCGGTGATCGCGCCCCGCGAGCCAGATAGCCCAGACCGACCATCAGCGCCGCGCCACCGGCCACGCTCGCGGTCAGACTCCACGGCCAGGACCACTCCCACAACGCGAGCCCGCCCGCCCAGATCGCGAACCCCACGAGCACGAGCACCCGCGTCACGCGGTACGTCGGCACCTCGATGCCCGCGCCGGCACCCGTGCGGTCCTCATCCATGCGCCAAGTCTCCCAGACCGGCGAGGACCGC
>PWTE01000321.1 GCA_003563915.1 Nitriliruptoraceae bacterium | reverse complement strand
TGCTGAGCACCGACCGCTATCCGCAGCTGCGCGGAGGCGTCAGCCGCGCCGAGGTGGACGCGGTGCTCGCGGCGGCTCGAGACGCGGGACTGTGGCGCTTCGACCGGCCGCGACGCCCGCGCTGGTGACTCCAGCCGAGGCTCCCACGACCACGCCATGGCGCCTCGGCCAGTAGCCGATGGCCAGACCGGGCCGATCGACCGGACGGCACCTACTCGTCGAGCGCCTCGAGCCACTCGCCCCAGAAGACCTTCCACGGCTCGACGTCCTGCGGCGACTCGAGCTTGGCGTGCGCGACCGTGATCGTCACCCGTCCGTCGTCCTTCGGCGCGAAGCTGATCTCGGCCACTCCCTGCTCGAGACCGATCCGCACGTTCTTCGACGTCGGCCGTGAACGCAGTCGGGGTTCGAGCCCGGGGAACAGCGCAGCGCGCCCCGGCTCCTCCAGCAGCATCTCGCGGAGCGTGGCGTGATCGGTCGTGATCGTCGCCGACTTGTTCGCGGTGAAGGTCCCGTCCGCCATCTGGTAGGGCAGCCGGCGTCCGGTGATGCGCTCCCAGCCGCCGGTGACCGCCTGTGCCCACCAGCCTTCGACGTCGTGCTGCTCACGCAGCCACGCTGCGACCGCCGTATGGCCGTCGCGGTGCCCAGGCCAGGCGTCGATCAGTCCGCGCCACTGCTCCCAGCCGCGACCGGTGTTTTCTCGGATCACTTCGTCGGTGTGTTCGGGCGCCGACACCCAGCCGCGATCACCGCGGTCCTTCGCCTGCTCGATGAGGACACGGCGGGCGGCATGGTACTTCTCGCCGGTCTTGGCCATGCGCGCACGCACGCGGCGCTTGAACGACTCGTTGCGGGTCATCGATCTGTCTCCTGTGTCCTCCGGCGCTCACGTCGCACTGCCCGCGCCAGCCGACGTGCACCGGGACACGACGATCTCTCCGACCCGTGCCGAGCACTCGAGGTCCCCTCTGCCTCCCTGGGCTCGGTTGCGCGGGCACCGAGGAGGAGGTCGGGCGGGGCACGCCGCCCAGTCGTGAACACTACGCCGCTTCGGTCCGACGCGTCGAGCATTCTGGACGCGCCAACGGTCGCCGAGCACTTCTCGGGTGCCGACTACGAGCACGGATGCGACTGGGGTGCCAGAGCGGGGTGCCAGACCGGGGTGCCAGGCCGGAATGCCGCCTGCGGTGGGTTGCCTCCACCACGAGGCCACGACGCAGCGCTGGCCCTCGGCCAGCACGGCGACTCCGACTGCACGGGCGTGAGGTGGTGCCTGCTTGGCGTCGCGGTCGGGCCGGACGAGCATGAGCGTTGCCACAGGGAACCAACCCCACTGCCAAGACCCCGCCGACACCGCGAGGAGCGTCCTCGGAGTCCGGCCCGGACCCCTCACCTGCACCTCAGGGGTCGACGGCGTCGGCGAGGGGAGGGGAACCACCGTTCGTGATCGACATCACCGAACGGATCCGGTACCACCTGGAGGTGCTGGTCGCTGACATCGCTGCGCGCCCGCCCAGTTCCCCGGCCAACCGTCGCGCGACCGATCACCTACGCGAGAGTCTGCACGTCCTCGGCCGGCCCGTCACGGTGCCTTCCTTCGACACCCGATGGTGGGAACCGGGTCCTGGATGGCTCGTCGCGGGAGGACGACGCATCGAGGTGCAGCCGAACCCCTACAGCCCGGTGGGTGACGTCCGCGGCAGGGCGCTGATCGTGGATCGGCTCGCGACCTCAAAGGGCCCGACCCGACGTCCGACACGATCCTGGTGCTGGCAGGCGAGCTGAGTCGCGAGCAGGTGCTGCCGGCCGCCTTCCCGTTCCTGTCGGTGCCCGGGCACCAGCGGATGCGAACCGCACTGCGCCAACTGGCACCAGCAGCAGTCGTCGCCGTCGCTGATCACTGGGAACCGATCCTGGAGGATCCCGATCTCACCTTCCCCTCGACCACCGTGCCCACCTCGATCGGGACACACTTCGCGACCGGCGACTCGATCCGGTTGACCACGACCGGCGCCACACACCAGGGCACCGGCGTGAACCTGTCCGTCCGGCTCGGGGACGACGAGCCGAGGCTGGTCCTGTGCGCACATCTCGACAGCAAGGCTACGACCCCCGGTGCCTTCGACAACGCAGCCGCCGTCGCGACCCTGCTCGCACTGACTGAACTGGGCCACCTCGACGACCTGCCGGTCGAGCTCGTGCTGTTCAACGGCGAGGATCACTTCGACGGCTGCGGGGAAGTTGCGTGGCTCGCGGCGACCGATCTGGCAGCGGTGACGGGGGCTGTCAACGTCGACGGGGTCGGTCTGGCCGGTCAAGGGTTGTCACTGGCCGCCCTGAGCTGCCCGCCGTCGCTGGAGACGCAGCTGTCGGGTTGGCTGGCCGACCGCACCGGCTGGTTCCCCGCCGAGCCGTGGTTCGACAGCGACCACGCCATCTTCGCGATGCGCGGGATCCCGACGGTGGCGATCACCAGCCAGGAGGTCCACGCGCTGCTCGGAGGACTCGCGCACACCGCCGCGGACACCCTCGACGTGCTCGACCTCGACGTCCTCGACCAGCTCGCCGGCGACCTGCCCGGGCTGCTCGCCCTCGTCGCTGAACAACGCTGCTGAGACCGCAGAGGCGCAGTCCGCGGGGTGGATGCCCCTGGCGGTCAGGGGATCAACGCTCTGAGCATCGACCGAGGCCGGATGCCCCCAGCTGGAGCACCACCTGGGGTCGTGGGCTCGACCGCTGCCACCGGAGCGGACCCACGTTCCGGACCCCATGGGGCACCCCCCCACCGTGAGCCGCGAGGTGTCCAGGCGGTACCCGACCAAGTCGGGGTAGGCGATCCACATCCGCACCTCATGTCAGCGTGACTGTCGCGGAGATGTCCGAGGTTCGGGTGACCGGCGAGCAGGCGAAGAGCCGCACGCAGGACGTCGTGGCCCCGTCGAGCGACCACCACATCGTCAGCCGCGATTCATCGTCGATGGCGCGTAGAACAACCTCCGAGGCTTCGGAAGTGTCGACCCGCAGCGGGCTCACTCGCGACTGGCTGATGGCCAGTCACTGAGGACTTCATCGATACCCGCACCATCCGAACCCGGCATCACAGCATGACCGTGCCCAGGGGTGGTCGTTCCGGATGGCTGCGGCGACGGTCCGGGCCGGCGATCAGGGATCGGGGCGGGATCAGGGGTAGGTGACGCCGAGGTGGCGCTCCGCACGAGATCCGCGGTTGCCTACGCGTCCGGGCCGTCGAGTGCCGGCAGAACCTCAGCGGGAATGTGGGGGTTGCAGCGGGCGTCGATCACCGGGTTCCACCCAAGATGAGGTGCCCCTCGCGGACGCGCTGGCCGCGGGGGGTCCGGCCCCCCGCAACGACGGCTCAACCGCCGAAACCGGCGCAGTCCCCGGATCGGCCTTCCGTGCCGAACTCGACCGTCGGTGGGACTGTTGCCGCGAGCAAACCCGCCTCGTCGGACGCCGCGACGCGGGCGACCGCGTGCTCGGCGCTGCCAACGCACTCGACCGGACTGCTGGAACTCACCTCCTGTCCCGGAGCCAGCAGAGCGCTACCGGCCTGCGCTTGTGACCTGGCGTCGTCCGTCAGCCGCGCCGTCACCACCACCTCGGCGCCCGTCAGCTTGTTCCGGTCTGTCAACACGGCGACCACCAGCACGTTCAGGGCGACGGCGACGCCGACGCGGAGCCACGACGCTCGCAAGGCTCGCGCCTCAGAGCCCGAATCTGGACGGATGCCTCGCACCAGACCGGGTCGACGCTTACGCCTCTATCGTTGGTCGGGCGGAAGGTGGTCGATGTCAGGTGCGTCTTCCGCGTGGCTGTCGGCGAGATGGCAGTGCTGGACCCACTGAGGTGCCGGAGGCGGTGACGACACTCGGTCGTCCCGAGGATGACGTCCACTGCTGCGACCCACGCGATCCAGCGGCGGTGGCAGCGGCGCGGCGCGGCGGGCGCTGCACTCCACGACGAGCGCGTGCCGTTCAGTCTCCCCAGCTGACGGTCACGCGCCCGTGACCTGCGTTGACGCCGTTCTCAAGGACGCGGTTCTCGGCGTCGCCGGTGACATAGCCGGAGCCACCGCCACCGCTCCGACAGGCCCGGCCGCCGCCGCCGCCGTAGTAGCCGCCGCCGCCACCACCACCGCTGCCGCTGGGATTACCAGAGCAGCCTTCCCCTCCGCCCGCGCCGCCCCACCCGAACCAGCCGGCTTGCCCGTCCCGGTACGTCGTGCCTCCGGCGAACTGCGTCCCCCCGGAGGCCAACTCTCCATCACCGCCGGGCCCTCCGGTCCCTCCCGTGTTCCCACCGCCGGAGCCGCCAGCGACCGGTGCGCCGCTCTCACGGCTGTCGCCACCCCCGCCCCCGGCGACCACTACTCGGTCATCGAGCGTGTTCGACCCCTGCCGCACGTCCGACGCGCCACCGCCGCCACCACCGGCACTCCTTCCTTGATCGGAAGCACCGCCGTTTCCGCCGCCGTTGAAGCCACCCAGACGACTGCCGCCGGGCCACGCGCCGACGCGGATGGTCAGCGTCTCGCCCGGCATCACGGCGATGTCGCCACTGGCGTAGCCACCGAGACCGCCTGCGGCACCTCCTCCTTGCGCGCCCCAGGCCTCCACCGTGACGGTGTGGTGACCGTCGGGAACCGTGAAGGTGAAGTTTCCCGCGTTGGTGAACTCCTGACTTCCGGGCGGGGCGACCCAGGTGCCTGCGGTCCAACTATTGCCCGTGTTGCTCGAGGTCGCCGTGAAGGCTGCGTCGGACGCCGTGAGCGTGAAGGGGAGGAGCGCGACGAGTGCAGCGGTGACACCACCGCGGGCAAACGTCCACCGCCAGGCGGATGTCGACGTCCGCAGGGCCGCGACTTCGGGGGCGGGCGGTTGCCTGCCGGGGCAGGGAAGCGGTGGGTTGCTCCTGATGGCCCGCGCGGCAACGACCACGGCCGACCCGGAGATCGTCAGCCAGAGCACCAACGGCGCCCATGCGCCGTTCCTCACCCAGATGACGGGTCGTCCCACGTAGGGCACGACCAGCCGACCACGACCCTGGATGCGGTCGGCGGGGACCGGGGTACGGTCGGCAGCTCGGTTCGCGTCGCCCTGAACGAGGTAAGGACCGCTGTCCAACTGCTCGACCACCCGGTGGGTGACCAGCCGGCCTGGCCGCGCCGGATCCTCGAAGGTGACGATGGCGCCCGGCGGCAAGGTCCCCTCCGCGGATCCGAGCAGCAGCACAGAGCCCGCGGCTGCCTTCGGCGTCATGGAATCGGAGACGAGCAAGACGCCGTCGACGGCGGGTAGGAGGGTGGGTACCAGCGCCCACGCGACCAGCGCCATCTGGCCCAAGAGGACGAACGCGGACAGGGCGACAAGCAGCAGGCGTCGATACCCCCCGCTGGTCGAAAAGGCTGCCGCCTCAACCATGAGCGTCGCGCGACGGACCCGATACGTCCACGGTGGCGATGATCGTCGCCCCGCTGATGTGCGCGCCATGGTCGTCCCGCGGGCCGGCCCCGAATCGCGACGCGGGTGACGGTGTCCCGCTCGGCGCCGAGGTCCCCAACCACTGGTCGACGGCCCGGCTGACGCTCACCGGACCGGCAACCGCGCCGCCGAACCGCACCGTGCTGGCCCGGCTCCTGACCGTGCCTCTCGTGATGGCAGGGGAGGCAGCGGTCGAGACGACGACCGCCACCACGAACCCAAGGGCGAAGGCTGGCACGGTGGCCACCAGCGCCGTGCGCGACGCTGTTGTGGACATCGACGGCTCCTTCGCTGCCGCCCCTTGACGGTACTCCCGAACCACACGCTCGAACCATCCCGGTTCACCGGTACGCACCCCCGGTCGGCCGCCGTGCGCGGAGCTGAAGGGCGGGGCACGGGGATCGCCCGCCGGCGTCGTCCAGAAGCGGCTCGAGCGGGGCACGGGACGAACAAGACGACGCTGTTACCTACGCCTGGTGTTCCGGCGGGAGGACGGCCAAGGCTTGCGTGCCCAGCGAGTGCCATCTGCGTTCAACGCAACGACCGGATGAATCGGACTGCCACGCATTGGAGTTCTTGACCAACGCCACGCCGAAGCCCCCACCGCGGGCCTCTCTGGCGTCTCCCCCGAGGTGGTCTCCAAGCGGCCCGGCCACCCGTCGACGGTGATCACGCTTGCCCTCAACCCGCACGTTTTCGAGTAGTGCATCCACGTCGCCGCGCCGAGCACGACGCAGGCCATCGTCGAGATGTGTAGACGCCATGGGCAGGTATCAAGCCGTGGCGAAGCTACGGACCGGAATCGCGGACTGCCCGTCGATCGTCGGGCGAGAGCCGATCCTCGATGTTCCCTCGAGTCAAGAGCAGCCTACGAGGTGGTGCACGAGGGGGGATCTAGACCCCCACCCACTTTCGTGGACACGGCCCTCAACCGTGCCGAGGGCGCCCCTTCCGATCGACGCAGATGCCGCGTCATGCCGCTGACCTGCGGAAATACACCCGTGTCATGGCCGAGCGTGCGCCCGTGCACCGCCCTGTTCCGTCTGGTGTGGTGTCACGATGGTTTCGAAACTCAGCCAGGCGGTCATCGAGGTTGGGGCATCCCCCATCACCGCGCGCGGCCGGGGGAAGCTGCTCAGGCATCCACATGCTGTCCACCTTCCGGGATCGTCGTGGGTTACACGTAGTTCAGATACACACCCGAGGAGTCGACACATGCCCACGACCAGAAGCGATCGGTTCGCCGCACTCGATGCACAGCTCGAATCGGCGCTGCGCAACGCAGGTGACCAGCCAACAGCCGTCGTGGTCGGCGACGGCGATCCCATCGAGCTGCCACCCGACACGCTCAAGACCCTGCACAAGGTCGTCCACAGCCTGGCGTCGGGAACCGAACCGACGCTGACCACGACCGAGGCCGCTGACTTCCTCGGTGTGTCGCGCCCCTACCTGACCCGGCTGCGCAAAGCCGGCACGATCCCCTACCGCAAGACCGGCAACCGCCACCTTGTACTCGCCTCCGCGCTACGCGCGTTCAAGACCAACCGCGACCGCCAGCTCGACCAGCTGTAGGGCGCCACGGTATTTGGCGTTGGTCTGGGGGTGGGGCGACAGGTTGGCGACGATGCACGATACGTACCAGCCTTACCCGCCAGTCGACCTGCTCGCTGCACTCCTCCCCGAAAGGCGCATACGCCGTACCGCAGACCACGCAACAACGCCCAGCCTCATCAACATCGTGGATGTGCTCCTCAGTGTCCAGACGCG
>PWTE01000216.1 GCA_003563915.1 Nitriliruptoraceae bacterium | reverse complement strand
GCTGGAGCACTACCAGCGCCGGTTCCAGCACATCCTGGTCGACGAGTACCAGGACACCAACCGGGCGCAGTACCACCTCGTCGAACTGCTGGCGGCCGGGCACCGCAACGTGATGGTCGTCGGCGACCCGCAGCAGGGGGTGTACTCGTTCCGCGGCGCGACGATCCGCAACATCCTCGACTTCGAGCACGACCACCCCGACGCGCACGTCGTGATCCTGGACCGCAACTACCGCTCGACCCAGACGATCCTGTCGGCCGCGAACCACCTCATCGCGCCGTCCGCAGTGAAGCGTCGCGCGGAGCTGTGGACCGACCGGGGCCAGGGCGACAAGGTCGTGCGCTACCGCGCCGACGACGAGCACGACGAGGCCGCCTTCGTCGCCGAGGAGGCCGAGAAGCTCCGTGCCGGGGGATACTCCTTCGACGACGTCGCGATCTTCTACCGGACCAACGCGCAGTCCCGCGTGCTGGAGGACGTGTTCATCCGCGTCGGGCTGCCCTACCGCGTGATCGGCGGGGTGCGCTTCTACGAGCGCAAGGAGATCAAGGACGTCCTGGCCTACGCGCGGCTGCTGGTCAACCCCGACGACGACGTGTCGGCCCGGCGGATCGTCAACCTGCCACGGCGCGGCATCGGTGACCGCACGGTCCAGGCGATCGCCGATCACGCGGCGCGCGAGGGGCTGTCGTTCCTGGAGGCGTGCCGGGCCGCCGAGCAGGTGCAGGGGCTGGCGGCCCGGGCCGTGGGTGCGGTGGGCTCGTTCGTCGACCTGATCGACGGGCTCAAGACCTCGCTGGAGCACGACCTGCCGACCGCGGAGCTGCTGGACCTGATCTGGGACCGCACCGGCTACCTCAAGGAACTGCAGGCCGAGCGCACGATCGAGGCGCTCGGCCGCGTCGAGAACCTGCAGGAGCTGCGGTCCGTCGCGCAGGAGGTGCAGGAACGGGGCAGCGGGGCGGTCGGGGTCGACGGGCTGGAGGCCTTCCTCGAGTCGGTCACGCTGGTGTCCGATCAGGACCAACTCGAGGACGCCGAGGAAGGCACCGTCACGCTGATGACCCTGCATACCGCCAAGGGCCTCGAGTACCCGGTGGTGTTCCTGGTCGGCCTCGAGGACGGCGTGTTCCCGCACGTGCGCTCGCTGTCGGAACCGGAGCAGCTCGAGGAGGAGCGCCGGCTGGCCTACGTCGGGTTCACCCGGGCCCAGGACCGGCTGTACCTGACCCACGCCGACCACCGCACCCTCTGGGGCGGCTCCTCGTACAACCCGGCGTCGCGCTTCCTCGACGACCTGCCGGTCGAACTCGTCGAGGAACGACGTGCCGGACGGGCCGGATCCGCGGCGAAGCGGGTCCGCGACACCGAGGTGATCGAGATCGGCGGCGCGGAGTTCCACGTCGGCGATCGCGTGATCCACCCGAGGTTCGGGCCGGGCGAGGTGACCGCGCTGTCCGGCGAGGGCGAGAGGGCCGAGGCCACGGTCGTCTTCGATGAGGTCGGCGTGAAGCACCTGGTGCTGGCCTACGCGGCCCTCGTCCGCACCTGACCCGGCCCCTCACACGGCACGGCGGCGAAGGGTTGAAGTGAGGTGACGTGCCACGCGTCGCTTCACGTCAACCGTGGCGTTTGGGCTGGCCGGTCGCTCTGAGGGTTGAAGTGGGGTGACGTGCCAGACGTCGGTTCGCTTCAGCCGCGGCGTGGTGCGTGGGCGGCTGACGGGGGCGGGCGGATCGCGCAGCGCGTTACCCTGCGCCGCTGCCAGGGGAGCGCCGCCCGCCGAGCCACCATCTACCTCGCTGCTCCCGGTCACCCGCACCGCCGGCTCGGAGGAGCTGTGGACGCGCTACTCACCGCCCTCGGGCTCGTCTTCATCGCGGAGCTCGGGGACAAGTCGATGCTGCTGGCGCTCGCGTTCGCGACCCGCTACCGGCCGTGGCCCGTGTTCGGTGGGATCGCGCTGGCGGCCTTCACGATGCTCGGGCTGTCCACCCTGGTTGGGGCGGCACTCGGTGCGGCGCTGCCAGGCCGGGTCCTTGCGATCGGTGGAGGGCTGCTGTTCCTCGTGTTCGGGGTGTGGACCCTCCGCCCAGAGGATGAGCCCGAGGACGAGGTTCGCGAACTGCGCGGCGGATCGGTCCTGCTGGGTGTCACGGTCGCGTTCATGGTCGCCGAGTTCGGTGACAAGACCATGCTGGCGACGATCGCCCTGGCCGGGAACCAGCCGGCGATCCCCACGTGGCTCGGCGCCAGTCTCGGGATGACCGCCGCCAGCGGGATCGCCATCGTCGTCGGAGCGGTGTTGGGGGCGCGTCTGCCCGAGCGAGCCACCCGGATCGTGGCGGGCCTCGTCTTCTTCCTGTTCGGTGGTCTCCTCCTGTGGGAGGGACTGCGCGGGTAGCGCCGCGGCCCGCGACGCGCGGGCCGCGCCTACGGGTGACCCGCGTCCACGTCCGCGACGAACGTCCCCTGAACCTGTTCCCAGGAGCCTGTCATGCGTAAGCAACGGTCCGTATCCACCAGCCGGGTCATCCCGGCCGATCGCCAGGAACTGTTCGACGTGATCGCCGATCCGTCCAAGCACCCCGTGATCGACGGCTCTGGCAGCGTGCAGGCAGCTCGGGAGGGTGGCCCGGAACGGCTCTCGCTCGGCGCGCAGTTCGGCATGGACATGAAGGTCGGCGCTCCCTACAGGATCACCAACACCGTGGTCGAGTTCGAGGAGGGCGAACTGATCGCGTGGCGGCACTTCAACGGCCACATCTGGCGCTACGGGTTCCGTGATGTCGACGGTGGTACCGAGGTGACCGAGATCTTCGACTGGTCGCGGGCCAAGGGCCGGTTGGCGTTGGAGCTCGCTGGCTACCCGAAGCGCAACCTCCGGGGCATGGAGGCCACGCTCGAGCGACTCGAGCAACTGGTCACGACCGGCTCGGTCGACGAGACCGCCTGAACCGCTGGGCCCGCGTGACCCGGTGAGCCTGCCCACGTCGGTGGGTTCAACTGCAGCCGCGGGTCGCGGGCTCGCCGTCGGGAGGCGGTGCTGGCACGGTCCGGGTCGGATCCACGTAGAGCACCCCACCGGTCACCAACGTGGGGTGCTCGTCCAGCGATGGCGTGCCGTCGAGCCCGCGACCGGTGAGCGACCAGATCCCGCTGCCGTCCACCGATTCGAGGCGGTTGCTGGCCGCGCAGTAGTCGACGTCCTGAGCGCTCGCGAACGCACGCACGCGGCCGGTGACCGCGACGATGAGGGCATCGAGGTCAGGGTCGTAACGGGTTGCCGGGAGCTGATCGATGCTGCCGACCGCGACGAAGGGGTCAGGTGGGGCGCTGTCGCGGACCTGGAGGAACCAGATGCCCGCGACCAGCACGACCACCCCGGCGGCGACCGAGGCGATCACCCACTGCAGGCCGAGAGGAGCGCGTAGGACGATCTTGCGGGCGCGCTTCGCAGCCCGCTCGGGGAGGTAGCCCGACGGGCCGAACTCGGGGCCGTCACGGTCGTCCATGGTGGCAGCGACGGTACCGCCGCGCTCCGTGGGGCCTACCACCGCTTGGGTTGCCACCTCGCCGTCTGACTATCCTCGCTCGGGCCGCGCCTCGAGGTCGCAGCGACCCCACGCGGCTGGAGCAGGAGTCATCCCATGGCCATCCGCGTCGTCGTCGCCAAGCCCGGCCTGGACGGGCACGACCGCGGCGCGAAGGTCGTGGCCCGAGCGCTGCGCGACGCCGGTATGGAGGTCATCTACACCGGCCTGCACCAGACGCCCGACCAGATCGTCGCCGCCACCCTGCAGGAGGACGCCCAGGCGGTAGGGCTGTCGATCCACTCGGGGGCGCACCTGACGCTGTTCCCGCGGGTGGTCGAGCTGCTGCGCGAGGCCGGCGCCGACGACGTCGTGGTCTTCGGCGGTGGGATCATCCCCGACGAGGACATCGCGACACTGAAGGAAGCCGGCGTCGCCGAGGTGTTCACCCCCGGCACCCCGATGCGCACCATCACCGAGTGGGTCGAGCCCCACGTGCCCCAGCGCATCTGATCCGACCGACGACCGCGGTCGGCGGAACACCGCCTCGGCGGCCACTGCCCTCCGACCACTGACGACAAGGACCAACCCGATGGACCTCGTGGAGTTCCAGGGCAAGCAACTGTTCGGCCGCAACGGCGTGCCCGTCCCACCCGAAGGCAGCGTGTGCCGCACCGTCGACCAGATCGTCGCCGCGGCCGAACAGCACCTCGGCGACGGCCACGGCGCCGTGGTCGTCAAGGCCCAGGTCAAGACGGGTGGCCGCGGCAAGGCCGGCGGGGTGAAGCTCGCCAGCAGCGTCGACGAAGCGCGCGAACACGCGGAGTCGATCCTGGGGCTCGACATCAAGGGGCACACGGTCAACATCGTGTACGTCGAACCGGCCTCGGACATCGCCGAGGAGTACTACCTGTCGGTGATGCACGACCGGGTCGACAAGGGCCACCTCGTGATCTGCTCCCGGGAGGGTGGGGTCGACATCGAGGAGGTCAACCGCACCAACCCGGACGCGGTCGTCAAGCGCAAGCTCACGCCGCATGAGACCGTCGACGGGTTGGCGACCGACACCGCGCGTGAGATCGTCGCGGAGGCGAACCTGCCCGAAGAGGTCCGTGACGCGACGGCCGACCTGCTGGTCAAGCTCTTCGCCGCCTACAAGGCCGAGGACGCCACCCTGGCCGAGATCAACCCGTTGATCCGCCGCCCCGACGATTCGGTGATCGCGCTGGACTCGAAGGTGTCGCTCGACGCGAGCGCGGCCTTCCGCCACGACGGCTACACGGAGTGGCAGATCGAGGGGTTGGAAGCCAACTCGCCGTTGGAGGCCGAGGCGCAGGCGAAGGGCATCCAGTACGTCAAGCTCGACGGGCAGGTCGGGGTGCTCGGCAACGGTGCCGGGCTGGTGATGGCCACCCTGGACGTCGTCGCGCAGAGCGGCGGGCAGGCCGCGAACTTCCTCGACGTCGGTGGGGGTGCGTCGGCGGACGCGATGGCGCAGTCACTGGACCTCGTCCTGAAGGACCCGGACGTCAAGAGCGTGTTCATCAACATCTTCGGGGGCATCACCCGGGGTGAGGAGGTCGCCGGCGGCATCATCGAGGCGACCAAGCGGCTGGGGGACTTCCCGCAGAAGCTCGTGGTCCGGCTCGATGGCACCAACGCCGACGAGGGCCGCCGGATGCTCGAGGAAGCGGACCTGCCCAGCGTGATCCCGGCCGCGACGATGCAGGAGGCCGCCGCCAAGGCGGTCGAACTCGCCGGGCAGGCCTGACGCCGACGACGACCACGAGGAGCACGACATGAGCATCTTCATCGACGAGAGCAGCAAGGTCGTCGTCCAGGGCATCGGCTCGCAGGGCACCTTCCACGCCAAGCGCAACCAGGACTACGGCACCAAGGTCGTCGCGGGGATCCACCCGAAGAAGGGCGGGTCGAGGTGGGAGGAACTGGACCTGCCGGTGTACGCCAGCGTGAAGGAGGCCGTCGAGGCAGAGGGGGCCAACACCTCGATGGTGATGGTGCCGGCGCCCTTCACCAAGGACGCGATCCTGGAGGCCTACGAGGCCGGCATCGAGACGATCGTCACGATCACCGAAGGCGTCCCGGTCCACGACATGACCGAGGTGTACGACGCCGTGGTCCGCCGCGGCGGCGTACGTCTGATCGGCCCGAACTGCCCGGGCGTCATCTCGCCGGGCAAGAGCAACGTCGGCATCATCCCGGCGGACATCACGGGCGCCGGCAACGTCGGCCTGGTCAGCCGGTCGGGGACGCTGACCTACCAGATCATGCACGAGCTGGCGCAGGCCGGGATCGGGATCTCGACCTGTGTCGGGATCGGCGGCGACCCGGTGATCGGGACCCAGTTCCAGGAGGTCATCCAGGCTTTCGCCGACGACCCCGACACCCACGCGATCGCCTTCGTCGGCGAGATCGGCGGCTCCGAGGAGCAGCTCGCCGGCGAGTGGATCCGCGACAACATCCCCGACACCCCGGTCGTCGGGTACATCGCCGGCTTCGAGGCGCCGCCCGGCAAGCAGATGGGTCACGCCGGTGCCATCGTCAAGGAGGGTGGCCCCGGTGGGGAGTCGGCGGCGGAGAAGAAGGAGATCCTGGAGGGCTACGGCATCTCGGTGGCGCTGAACCCCTCGGAAGCGGCCCAGCTGATGATCGAACGCCTGTCGTAGCCGCGAGGTAGCCGCGAGAGCGCCCGCCGCGGCACTGGCAGGGATGTGCGTCAGAGGGTGAAGCCGATCCGTGCCATCGCTGCCTTGGGGCAGGCGCACCCCGGGGACGGCGAGGTGGTGATCGGACGGCGAGGTGGTGATCGCCAGCCTCGTGACGTGAACGGACCCCCGGCGAGAGCCGGGGGTCCGTGAGCCGGGACGCGCGGGGCACGGCGTCGACCGGCGCGGTCACCGCGTAGAGGGTGACCGGAGGCACGTCATCCGATGGGGCGTCGGATATGAGCGACGTGCCTTTGACGGCCAGGGGCAGGCCGTCGTGTCCTTTGTAACCGCCAAAGCCCCGGTGATGTGCCCGTCCGTGCGTCACCCGCGCGCTCGTGGTGGGTTCGTGACGGTAAGCGCGCGCCGCACCGGGGTCCGCTCGCCCGGAGTGCTCGTGTTGGCCCGTTGCGTGGTCGACCGTGCTCGGGGCTCCACGGCAGCGGTCTCGGGCGTACGCTTGCCAGGCGTGGCCTCAGCGGCTACCGATCGATCCCTGGTTCGGAGGCACGACGTGCGTGGCGCCGCAGCACTCTCCCGGTCCCCTGAGGGCGATGTCGCCGCGGCTGAAGCAGCCGACGAGGTCGGCCAACGACTCGATGTCGGTTGCGACCTCGCGGTCGTGTTCGTCACGCCTGACCACGCCGACCAGCTCCGGGCGATCGCCGCGGCGATCGAGGCGCGGCTGGAACCCGGCATCGTGCTCGGAGCGGTAGCTCAGGGGGTCATCGGTCCCGGCGAGGAGGTGGAGTCGGGCCCTGGCGTCAGCCTCTGGGCCGCCGATCTTCCGGGGGGTCGTCCGCAACCCTTCCGTGCCTGGTCGGTTCGTACGCCAGAAGGTGGGTTGGCCGTCGCCGGGTGGCCTGACCCGGACCCCGATCAGGTGACGCTGCTCCTCGCCGATCCCTTCTCCTTCCCCACGACCGAGGTGATCGCTCGCGTCGGGGAGCAGCGGCCAGGTCACGCGATCGTCGGGGGCTTGGTCACCGGTGGCACCGGCCGCTCACGGCTCCTGCTCGACGACCGGATCCACGAGGACGGGGCCGTTGGCGTGGTCCTGCCCGCTGCCAGCCTACGGACCGTGATCTCGCACGGCTGCCGCCCGATCGGGCAGCCCCTGACCGTCACCGCCGCGGAACGTAACCGCATCCTCCAACTCGCGGGCGAGCCGGCGACCGAGCGGCTCCAGCAGCTGGTCGGGGAGGTGGCGGACCATGAGCGCGAGCTCCTCCGCACGGGTGGCCTGCACGTCGGTCTCGTCATGGACGACCAACGGGATCGCTACGCCACCGGTGACTTCCGCATCCGAGGGGTGCTCGGGATCGATCCCGACGAGGGCGCGATCACCGTCGGGGACCTGATCGAGGTCGGCCAGGTGATCCAGTTCCAGGTCCGTGACGGTGCCTCGGCGAGTGACGATCTCCAGGCGCGCGTCGCCGACGTCGGCCCGGCCTGCGGCGGTCTGCTGTTCACGTGCAACGGACGCGGTCAGCGGCTGTTCGGGGTGCCGGATCATGACGTCTCGTTGATCGAACGGGTGCTCGCCGGACCGGTGGCGGGAGCGTTCTGCGCGGGTGAGATCGGCCCTGTCGGCGACCGTAGTGAGCTCCACGGGTTCACCGCGTCGCTACTGATCTTCGACGAGCCCTCATCGATGCCCGGCACCTGGCCATGACGCTGAGGGTCCACCGACCCTGGACAGGGCGTAACCCGGCCGAAACGATCAGGACACGAGCAGGTGACACCCGCCCGCGAGGATCGCGCACGCTGCGGGCGGTCCGCCGCCCCGCTCGCTGACGCCGAACACCCGATCGCACCGGCGGTCCGGGAACAAGGAGGACGACGTGAAGCTCGTCACGGCCATCGTGAAGCCGCACAAGCTGGATGAGGTCAAGGAAGCGCTGCAGGAGCTGGGGGTCCAAGGCCTCACCGTCTCCGAGACACGTGGCTACGGCCGCCAGCGCGGTCACACCGAGGTCTACCGCGGAGCGGAGTACACCGTCGAGTTCGTGCCCAAGGTCAAGCTCGAGATCGTGACCTCCGAAGCGGAGGTCGGCGACGTGATCGACACGATCGTGAAGCACGCGCAGACCGGGCAGGTCGGAGACGGCAAGGTCTGGGTCACCAGTGTCGAGAAGATCGTCCGGGTCCGGACCGCCGAGGAGGGCGCCGAGGCGCTGTGAGGCCCCGACCGGTCGAGGGCGACGACGGCGACGTCGTGGCCCCGACCGGCGCGGACCCCTCAGGGCAGGACGGTCAGCCACGATCTGCGGGTACGGCTCGCGGGGGGCGCGTCGACTCCGGAACCCGTGCCGACGCGGGAGCGGTCGTCGCTGCGCTCAAGGCCGCGCGTGAGCGGCTCGTCGCACACGGTCCGCCGCCGGGTCGCCGCTGGTGTCACGCGTGGACGGACGCGATCGACGACGGGCTGGTCCGGCTCGCCCAGCCCGTCCTCGAAGAGCATCGGTTCACCGTCGCTGCGGTGGGCGGGTACGGACGACGCGAGCTGTGTCCATCGTCGGACGTCGACCTGCTGCTGCTCCACGATCGTCTGGAACAGCGCGTCCTCGAGCAGGCGGTACGCGCGATCGTGTACCCCCTGTGGGACGTGGGTCTGAAGGTCGGCTACGCGGTCCGTGATCGTCGCGAGGCCGTCGGTGCTGCGGACGACCTGGACACCGCCACGGCCTCACTGGACCTGCGGACCGTCACGGGCGATGCCGGGTTCGCCCAGCTCGTCCGCACCGAGGTGGTGCGGCGGTTGCGCCGTCGCCCCGACCGCTTCCTGGCGGCGCTCCGACATGCCGACGGGACCAGGCGGGCCAAGGCGGGCGATGCAGCGGAGGTCCTCGAGCCGGCCCTGAAGAACGGGGCGGGCGGGCTCCGTGACATCCAGTCCTTGCGGTGGGCGTCGGCTGCGCTCGTGGGAACCGCCGGGCTCGATCCGCTGGTCCCAGCGGGCTACCTCGGCGCCCCTGACCGGCCGCGACTGGTGCATGCCGAGGAGCGACTCCTGGCAGCACGCGTCGCCCTCGAACTCATCGATCCGCGCGCCGACGTCCTCCGTATGGAGCTGCACGACGAGGTCGCCCGGCGACTGGGGTTCGAGGACATCGACGATCACGACCTGGCGCCGCACCAGCTGCTGAGCCAGCTCTTCCTGGCTGCCAGGACCGTCGATCACGTGCACCGTCGTGCCTGGGCGCTGATCGACGCCGACCTGGTGCGAGGTCAGCGCCGTCGCCGACGTCCCACGGAACGCGAGATGGATGGCTTCGAACTGGTCGACGGGGTCCTGCGTCTCCCGGAGGGCACCGAGCTCTCCGAGCCGGGCTTGCCGGTGCGACTGCTGTCGGCACTCGCCGAGACGGGGGCGGTGCTCGACCGCGGGAGTGCCGCGCGACTACGGCGGTTCGTCGAGGACGGCGCTGCCGGGTGGACCTGGACCGGGAACGACCGGGAGCGGTTCGTCGGCGTGTTGTGGCGAGGTGGAGTGGCCCTCCCCGCCCTCGCGGAGCTCGACGACGTCGGGGTGCTCACGGCCGTGCTCCCCGAGTGGGCGCCCGTGCGCGGACGCGCGCAGCGCAACCCGTTCCACCGCTTCTCCCTCGACCGTCACGCCTGGCACGCGGCGGCCGAACTCGGCGACCTGATCCGTCGCGAGGCCTGGGCGGCTGAGACCCTGGAGGCCGTGGAGGATCGCCAGGCGTTGCTCCTCGGCACCCTGTTCCACGATGTCGGCAAGGCCTTCGGCGAACCGCACTCGCAGACCGGTGTCCCGGTCGCGCAGGCCCTGGCTCGGCGGATGGGGGCGTCGCCGGCGACGATCGAGCGCCTCGGTCGGCTCGTCGAGCTGCACCTGGTGCTGCCGGATGCCGCACGCAAGCGTGACGTGACCGACCCGGCGCTGGCTGCGTCGCTGGCCGAGGTCATCGGCGATCGCTCGACCCTGGCGTGTCTGCACCTGCTCGCGGTCGCCGACGGACGCGCGACAGGCCCGACCGCGTGGAGCGACTGGACCGCGTCCCTCGTAGGGACCCTGGTGATGAAGGTGAGAGCCGTGCTCGATGAACTGCCGCCCGACGAGGTCGCCGAGGGTGCGGCCGTGACCGTGCGCGCTGCCCAGGAGCTGGCCGAGGACCTCGGAGCCTCCCCCGAAGCCGTGCGGGAGCACCTCGCCCTCTTGCCGTCGCGGTACGCGGCCGCGGTGTCGCCCCGGGCGGTGGTCCGCCACACCCTGATGGCCGCGACACGGCCGGGGCCGACCGAGGTCCGGACCCGCGTCACCGCGGGTGAGGACGACCCCGACGGCCTGCAGGGGGTCGATGAACTGGATGTCGTCGCTCTGGATCACCACGGTTGGTTCGCGAAGGTCGCCGGGGTGTTGGCGTTGCACGGCGGATCGATCGTCGCCGCGGACGCGTTCGCTCGTACGGACGGGCTGGCCGTCGACACCTTCAAGGTCAGCCCGCCACCGGGCGTCGGCGGTGCCTGGTGGGCGCGGGTCGAGGGTGACCTGGCCGACGCGGCCGCCGGCCGCCTGGCGGTGCGGGCGCGGGTCAGCCAGAAGGCGCGGAGTGAGGCACACCGCGTCGCCAAGCTGCCCGACGTCCCGGTCTCGCTGCGTGCCGAAGCGGACCCCGCCGGCCGGTCGACGGTGATCGAGGTGCGCGCCTTGGACCGCACCGGCGTGCTGTACGCGATCGCCACCGCGCTCTCGGAGCTGGAGCTCGACATCGTCGTCGCACGCATCCAGACGATCGGCCACGAGGCGCTCGACGTCTTCTACGTCCGCGACGCCGACGGCGAACCCCTGGATGACGAACACCTCAGTGAGCTGCAGCTCGGTGTGGCCGCGGCCATCGAGGCGCTGTAGACGGCCCACATCGGTCGGTGCCTGATGGTCCTTCGGTGACCGGCTACGGCCACCGGACGGCTACAGCAGACCGCCTTCGGCCATGCGCTTGTAGTCCAGGACGCGATCGAGGGTCGCTTCGGCCACGCCGTCCTCCAGTGCCACCTCGCGGAGGGTCTGGCCGGTCTTGTGGGCCTGCTTGGCGAGTCCGGCGGCGCGCTCGTAGCCGATCTCCGGCACCAGCGCGGTGACCTGCATGAGCGAGCGTTCGACCAGCTGCGGCCCCTGCTCGGTCGCCTCCGTGTCGGCGAGGCACCTGTCCACGAACACCCTCGACACGGAGGCCAGGAGGCGTTCCGACTCGATGACGTTGCGGGCCATCAGCGGGATCATGACGTTGAGCTCGAGCTCGCCCGAGAGCCCGCCCACGGTGGTCGCGGCGTCGTTACCGATCACCTGCGCGGCGACCTGGCGGACCGACTCGGGGATCACCGGGTTGACCTTGCCGGGCATGATCGAGCTGCCCGGCTGGATCTCCGGCAGCTGGATCTCGTAGAGCCCGGTCCGCGGACCAGATGCCATCCACCGGACGTCGTTGGCGATCTTGATCAGGCTCACCGCGATCGTCTTCAGCGCACCGGAGATCTCGACCAGCGCGTCACGCGCACCCTGGGCTTCGAAGTGGTCCGCGGCCTCGACGAAGGGCAGGCCGGTGCGTTCGGCGATCAGCTCGATGACCCGCTCGGCGAACCCGGGTGGGCAGTTCAACCCCGTGCCGACCGCCGTGCCGCCCATCGCCAGCTCGTGGATCGACGGCAGCGCCTTCTCCACGCGGGCGATCCCGAGTTCGATCTGCCGCGCGAACCCACCGAACTCCTGCCCGAGCGTGACCGGCGTCGCGTCCATCAGGTGGGTCCGGCCGGACTTGACCACCTCGGCGAACTCGCGCTCCTTGTCACGCAGGCAGCTGGCGAGGTGGCGGAGCGCCGGCAGCAGGTCGTCGTCGGCCACGCGGGCCACCGCGACGTGCACCGAGGTCGGGAACGTGTCGTTGGACGACTGTGACGCGTTGACGTGATCGTTGGGGTGGACCTTGGTGGAGGACAGGTCCTCGCCGAGGAGTTGCTTGGCCCGGTTGGCGACCACCTCGTTGACGTTCATGTTGGTCGAGGTCCCCGATCCGGTCTGGAAGGTGTCCACCGGGAAGTGGTCGTCGTGGTCGCCCGCGATGACCTCGTCGGCGGCGCGGCGGATCGCGTCGGCCACCTCGGCGTCGAGGATGTCGCGCTCCTCGTTGGCGGTGGCCGCCGCCCACTTCAGCATCGCGTGGGCGTGCACCACCTCGGCGGGGACGGGTTGGCCAGAGACGGGGAAGTTCTCGACCGCCCGCTGGGTGGAGGCGCCCCACAGCGCGTCGATCGGGATCTGCATCTCACCCATCGTGTCCTTCGCGGTACGGAACTGCTCTGCCATGGGTCACCTCGTTGCGGCGTCGGTGGAGGGCCTGCCCGGCTGTCGTCAGCAGGCTATGGCGGTTCGGCGCGAGGTGGGGCATCGATAGCTCCTGACGCGTGAACTGCTGCGACACGGTGGCACGGCGGGTCCGACCGGCGGAGCGGACGGGTACGGTCCGAGGACCACTGATCGACCGAGGATCGCTGCGACGTGACCGGAGGGCCGCCACCACCCCCACCTCCGCCGTCGCCACCACCGCCTGCGGATGGCCCGGACGGGTCCGGTGCCGGCGATGAGGCCCCAGCCCCAGCGGGACCACCGCCCCCTCCGCTCGTTCGCGAGCGAGCGACGCGTCAGCGCCGCCGGCGACGCGTCCTCTCGGTCGTGGGTGTCGCGATCCTGCTGTTCCTCGTCTCCGCTGGGATCATCCTCACCGTCGGCACTGGCGAGGACGAGGAGGCGCGTCAGGGTGAGGAGGGCGCGATCGAGGGTCCTCCCGATGGAGAGGCTTCACCTGAGGAGGACACGGGCGAGGACGGGCCGTCCGTCGAGGGATCTCCGGAGGCTGAGGAGGACCGCCCCGAGGCCGGTCGGGAACCGCGCGAGCTCCAGGACCCGATCGAGCTGGACGAACGTGGACGACCGGACCGCACGGTTCCCGACGACGAGACCATCAGCCCACCCGACCTGAGCCGCCTGGACGTCGCGGAGTCCCGCGTCGCCGAGCTCCTGTTGGACATCGAGGCGTCCGAACGTGTGATGCTGGGGTTCCAGTTGGATGTACGTGAGCTGTTCGCGGGTGGCGTCGATCCAGAAGATGCCGATGAGCTGCTCGCGTCGCTCGAGGCGGTCGCCGCCCGCGGCGCGGACGCGCTGGCGACGCTGCGCGAGCGGCTGGAGGAGCCACAGGAGGCCGTCCGGGCCGAGGAGGTCCGGGAGACCTACCTCGTCCACCTCGACTCGTGGATCCGCTACATGGTCACCGTCGAGGACGATCCGCAGATCCTGCTGCGTGATACCTCGCCGTACACGGTCGACATCAACCGGACCGCGGACCTGTTCGTCCGTGCGGTGGACGAGCTACTCGATACCGCAGACCTGGACCGTGAGCTGCGTCGCTACGCCGAGGCGATCGTGGCACGCGGCTTCCCCGACGCCGAGGACTCCCAGGTCTGATCCTGGGCTCTCGCTTCGCTGTCCGGTCCCGTCCGCTGCCTGCCCCCGAGTCGTGTGGAAACCCTCGACGGTTATCCGTCCGAGGTTTCCAACCTTCCCGCGCCTGGGCCCATCGCGTCCACCGCGCGATGGCCGCGTCGTCCACAGGCTGGCGTAGGTCCGATCATCGCTTGGCCCGCTTCCGGGGCAAGGTGGACAGCCAGGCCCGACGGGAGGGATGCTGCCGTGGACAACCACGCAGGTTCGGATAGCACGGCCAGCGGATCGAGAGGGGTGGTGGGGCGAGCGCCTCGTTCGACGCCGCGCACCGGTGCTGAGCGTGGCAGTGGGTGGCCGTGCCTGTTCCAGCTTGCCGCGCGGCAAGCCAACGTGATCGCGTCCCGTCAAGCGATCGATCGTGGGGTCGCCCGCTCATCGCTGCGCGAACGAGCCGTCCGCGAGGGGTGGGAGCGCCCCTTCCCGGGTGTCTACCTGCTCCCGGGTGCCAGCCTGACACCCCAGGCCCGAGCGGTCGCGGCGGCGCTCGCCACCGGTACGGACGCCGTGATCAGCGGCCGCACGGCGCTGGCTATCCACGGCGTAACGGCGTCCTGGCCCCTCGACGTCGAACTGCTCATCCCCGCGAGCCGTCGTCGCCGTCCGGTCGACGGGATCGATGTCCGGCGCACGACGACGCTGCTGCCGTCGGACACGGTGCCCTACGCGGGCGTGGCTCTGGCCACGGTGCCGCGTGGCTTCCTCGATGCTGCTAGAGGCACATCACGGGAACGCCTCCGTGCGCTGCTCATCGATGCACGGCAACGCCGGCTGGTGACCGTGGAGGACATCGCGGCCCGATTGGATCGTGCCCCGCGCGCGGTCGGCCGGCAACGGCTGGCTGCGGCCTGTCGGGACGTCGCTGGTTCCGGTGCCGATTCCCCGCTTGTGGAGCGCGTGGAACGCTGGCTCGAACAACTCGGATACGTGCTGGACGTCCCACCGCGGGTCGTGGAGACGGCGTCACGCACCCTGCATCCCGACATCACCCTCGCCGGACTGCCCGTCGCGATCGAGGTCGACGGGTTCGCCTACCACGCGTCACGGCGCGAACTCGACCTCGATCAGCGCAAGCACAACGCCTACCTGCTGGCCGGCTGGACCGTGCTGCGGATCGGGTGGGATCGGTTCGCTGCCGACCGACCGGGTTTCCTCGCGGAGCTGCGTGCGGCGATCGACCGCTGCGGGCCGCAGAAGTCTGGAACATCCTGACGGATAGGCGTCGAGGGTTTCCAGACAACTCGAGCCCTCGGGGGATCGGGGCGTGGGGGGTCAGTGGGCCAGTTCGGCGACCTCGGCCAGGACCTTCGTCAGGCTGTAGTCCTTCGGCGTGAACACGGCGGCCACGCCCGCGGCGCGCAGCTTCTCCGCGTCCGCGGCCGGGATGATCCCGCCCGCGACCACCGGCACGTCGTGACCCTCGCGTCGTAACCCGTCCACCACCTGCGGGACCAGCGCCAGGTGCGAGCCCGACAGGATCGACAGGCCAACGAGGTGGACGTCCTCGTCGACGGCGGCGCGCACGATCTGCTCGGGGGTCAGCCGGATGCCCTCGTAGATGACCTCCATGCCCAGGTCGCGGGCGCGGATCGCCACCTGCTCGGCGCCGTTGGAGTGGCCGTCCAGGCCCGGTTTACCGACCAGGATCCTGAGTTTCCGGCCCAGGCGTTCCTCCACGGCGCGCACCCGGCGGCGAGCCACCTCGAGGTCGCTGCCAGCACCCTGACTGCCGTGGCTGACCGCGCCCTCGGTGACCCCGGTCGGGCCGCGGTACTCGCCGAAGGTCTCGCGCAGCACCCCGGCCCACTCGCCGGTCGTGGCCCCGGCGCGGGCGCACGCGATCGAGGCGGGCATCAGGTTCGCGCCGGTCGCGGCATCGCTGCGAAGGGTGTCCAGCGCCGTGTGCACGGCGTCGTCGTCCCGGGCGGCACGTGCTGCCTCGAGGCGGCTGAGCTGTGCCGCCTCCGCCGCGTCGTCCACCACCAGGATGCCACCCTGTTCGTCGACCAGGGGGGAGGGTTCCGCTTCGGTGAAGGCGTTGACGCCGACGATGGTCTGCTCGCCGGACTCGATGCGGCGCAGGCGCTCGGCGTTGGAGCGGACCAGTTCGGCCTTCATCAGGTCGACGGCCTGCATCGCGCCGCCGCGGTCCAACACCTCGTCGAGCAGTGCGGTGGCGCCGTCGACCAGCTCCGCGACCTTGGCGTCCATCACCGTGGACCCCGTGAACAGGTCGCCGTGCTCCAGCAGGTCGGTCTCGTAGGCCAGGATCTGCTGCATCCGCAGGGACAGCTGCTGGTCCCACGGCCGCGGCAGGCCCAGCGCCTCGTTCCACGCCGGTAGCTGGATCGCCCGCGCACGAGCGTCCTTCGACAGGGTCACGCCCAGCATCTCGATCAGGATGCGTGTGATGTTGTTCTCGGGCTGCTGCTCGGTCAGCCCGAGCGAGTTGACCTGCACCCCGTAGCGGAAGCGCTTGAGCTTGGGGTCGGTGACGCCGTAGCGCTCGGTGCAGATGCGGTCCCACAGCTCGACGAAGGCGCGCATCTTCGCGACCTCCTCGACGAACCGGATCCCGGCGTTGACGAAGAACGAGATGCGCCCGACCACCTGCGGGAAGCGCGAGTCCGGCACGTCGGGCCGGTCGCGCACCGCGTCCAGCACCGCGATCGCGTTGGCCAGCGCGAAGGCCAGCTCCTGGGTCGGTGTCGCCCCGGCCTCCTGCAGGTGGTAGCTGCAGATGTTGAGCGGGTTCCAGCGTGGCAGGTGCTCGACGGTGTAGGCGACCACGTCGGTGGTCAGGCGCATCGACGGCTCGGGCGGGAAGGCGTAGGTCCCGCGCGACAGGTACTCCTTCAGGATGTCGTTCTGGGTCGTGCCCGTCAGCGCGGCGACGTCGGCGCCCTGCTCCTCGGCGACCGCGATGTACAGCGCCAGCAGCCACATCGCGGTGGCGTTGATCGTCATCGACGTGTTCATCTGATCGAGCGGGATCCCGTCGAACAGCGTGCGCATGTCGTCGAGCCCGGAGATCGGCACCCCGACCTTGCCGACCTCCCCCTTCGCCAGCGGGTGGTCCGCGTCGTAGCCGGTCTGGGTGGGCAGGTCGAAGGCCACCGACAGCCCCGTCTGCCCCCGCGCGAGGTTCGTCCGGTACAGCTCGTTCGACGCCGCGGCGGAGGAGTGCCCCGAGTAGGTGCGGATCACCCAGGGCCGGTCGCGCTCCGGCGGGCCGGCGCCGGTGCGGTCACGCTCGGGCCGGTCGGGGTCGCGGGGCTCGCTCACGGGCACCTCCGGCGGGCTCGGCGACGGACGCCTACGCGGCGCGATCGTAGCCCCCGCGGGGATCACGACCTTCATCGTGCGCTGGCCCGTGCCGCCCCACCATGGCACCCTTGCGCGTCGTCGCTCACCGCGGGCAGGTCGCCCTGCGGTGCCGATCTCCTGGAGGTGGCTCGCGTGCGTTCTCGCCCGCTGCGGGTCGCGGTCGTGGTCGCGGCCGGCCTCCTGGGCATCGAGGTGGTGGCTCCGGTGCTGGTCGATCTCGCGCCCGGAGGGCCGTCGACGGCGGCGCCGTCCGCGGGACACGCCACCGCCGTCGCGCAGACGTTGGACGATCTGGACGATGCCGAACGCGAGGTGGAGGACCTCGAGGAGCGTCTGGACGCGGCGACCGCCGCCTACGAGGACGTCTGGGCGCAGATCGAGCTCGCCGAGGTGGAACTGGAGGAGCTGCGCCGGCAGGAGCGTCGCCACGAGCGGATCGCGGCCGAAGCTCGGCGGATGATCGGGATGCAGGCGCGGTCCGTCTACAAGCAGGGGGCCGGCTCGACCTACGAGGTCCTGCTCGCCGCCGAGGGACCCCAGGCGGCGGTCGAACGTGCGGCGATGGTGTCGGCCCTGCAGTCACGGGAGGGCGTGCGCGTCGAGGACGCGATCGCGTCGAACCTGCGGCTCGAGCAGACCCGCGGGCTCGTGCGCGAGCGCGAGCGCCAGCTCCAGGAGCTGCAGGCAGACCTCGAGGCCCGCGCCGAGGAGCTCCAGGAGCGGCTGCAGGACGCCGAGTCGCGGGCGGCGCGCATCCGCTCGCTGGTCGCACGCCAGCGTCGGATCGCACGGGGGGCGCAGCAGGGCATCTACGCCTGCATCTTCGACAGCGCCTACCGCTTCCGCGACACCTGGGGGGCACCCCGCAGCGGGGGGCGCCGGCACAAGGGCACCGACGTCTTCGCGCCGATGAACCACCCCACCTACGCCATCACGTCCGGGGTGGTCCAGCGCCACTCTCGCAGCCCGCTGGGCGGACTCGGCCTGTACCTGCGCGGCGACGACGGCAACGTCTACTACTACGCCCACCTCAACT
This sequence comes from Nitriliruptoraceae bacterium, assembly GCA_003563915.1. Classification (GTDB taxonomy): domain Bacteria; phylum Actinomycetota; class Nitriliruptoria; order Nitriliruptorales; family Nitriliruptoraceae; genus CSSed11-175R1. Next base: position 5,652 of record PWTE01000216.1, on the reverse strand, counting down.
CGATCGAGCCGGCAGGCGCGGTCGGCAGACGGGTGACAGCCGGGCAGCTGATCGCCCGCAACGGTGCGACGGGCAACGCGTCGCCGAGCGCACCCCACGTGCACTTCGAGCTGCACCCCGGCGGCGGCGCAGCGATCAACCCGTACCCGTGGCTCGCCGCCGCCTGCTTCTGAGCAGTGCCGGCCACCGTCCGGGTGGTCGTGTCGGGTTGGCGATGTCGGCGCCGGCGCGGCATCCTCTGCGCACCAGCCGGCGACGTCGCGCCCGGTATATCGTCCCGCTCACGCCGTCCCGCACTTCGTCCCCGCCCTCGGCCCGCACCGGGCTGAGCCCTCCGGAGCTTCCCCGATGCCTCGATCCCTGGTGCCTGTCTGTGCCCTCGTGGCCGCGCTGGCACTGGTGGTCGTCCCCTGGACCGCAGCCGCCCAGGACCTCGATGGCGCTCGCGAGCACGTGTCGGAGCTCCAGGAGGAGCTGGCCGCGGTGTCGGAGCGCTACGAGGAGGTCACCGCGGCGATCGAGGAGCTGCGCACCGAACTGGACGAGCTCGACCGTGAGGAAGCCCGGTTGGTGGCGCTCGCCGACGACCTCGACGACCGGCTGGCGCAACGTGCCCGACAGGTCTACATGCACGGCGCCGGGACGGAGCTCGAGACCCTCCTGGCCGCCGAGGGCCCGAACATCGCCGTCGAGCGGGCCAGCCTGTTCGTCACCGTCCAGCAGCGCGACGCCGCCGACCTCGAGGACGCGGTCGCGATCCGGGTACGGCTGGACCAGACGCGTGAGCTCCAGCAACAGCGCGAGCTGCAGCTCGAGCAGCACGTCACCGAGCTCGCGGAGCTCCGTGACCGGGTCGAGGGTGACCTCGAGGTGGCGGAGACGCGGGTGGCCTCACTCGAGCGGATGGCGGCCCGGCAACGGACGATCAACGCCGGTGGCCAACAGGGGCGGTACGCCTGCCCGCTGGACCGGCACCTGACCCACTTCGTCGACTCGTGGGGGGCGCCCCGCTCCGGTGGGCGCTCGCACCGCGGCACCGACATCATGGGGCCGATGGGCGCGCCGGTGTACGCGTTCACCGACGGGGTCATCACCCGCATGAACAGCAACCGGCTGGGTGGCATCAGCCTCTGGATGCGCGGCGACGACAACCAGCTCTACTACTTCACCCACCTGCAGGGCTACGCCGACAGCTCCTACGTCGGCAAGCGCGTCCAGGCCGGTGAGCACATCGCCTACAACGGCAACACCGGGAACGCCCGCGGTGGTCCGCCGCACGTCCACTTCGAGCGGCACCCAGGCGGTGGCGCGGCCGTGAACCCCTACCCGTGGCTGGCGCGCGCCTGCTTCTGACCCACGGAGCCTGCGATGAACCTCGCGTTGCCCGCGGCGATCATGGCCGGCCTGCTCATCGCGATCCAGTCCGCCTTGATCGGCGCGTTCGGGGAGCGCATCACCCCCTTCGTGGCGTCGACCTGGGTGCACCTCGGAGGGCTCGTCGTCGGGGTGGTGGTCGTTGCTGCGTCGCCACGGCTGGGTTTCGAGTTCGCGGCGGTCCGGCAGGCCCCTTGGGGGCTGCTGGCCGGGGTGGCGGGCCTGCTGCTCGTGACCGGGATCGCGGTCGCGGTGAGCGGACTCGGACTCGCGTCCACGTTGGCGGTGGTGACCGGTGTCCAACTGCTCGCCGGGTTCCTGATCGAGGCGTCCGGTCTGATGGAACGCACCGTGGCGCTGGACCCGATCCGCCTCGGCGGTGCGGTCCTGATCGTCGTCGGGGTCTACCTCGTGGTCAGCCGCGGACCCGGATCCGGCTGAGCAGCCTCCGCTCCCACCGCGTCGTCGCGCACGACCGGCCCGCTTGCCACGCAGTAGCGTGGAGGACGATCCGTAGGAGGAGTTGGCATGGGCCGTCACGTGTTGGTCTGGGACGCGCCGAACCTCGACATGACCTTGGCGAACATCATCGACGGCAAGCCGACCGCGAAGGAGCGGCCGGACATGGCCACCCTCGGATCGTGGCTGGTGCAGCACGCCGACCCTGAGGACGAGATCGAAGCGTGCGTGTTCGTGAACGTGGCGCCGCACGTCGCCGGCCCGCTGCGTGGGTGGGTGCTGTGGCTGTTGGAACAGGGGTTCCGGGTGTTCGCCAAGCCAAAGGACGGGGACAGCGACGTCGACGACGACATGGTCGAGCACCTCTGGGACCGGTTCGACCACGGCGACCTGGATGCGGTCTACGTCGGCTCGAACGATGCGAAGGCGTTCCTCGCCCCGCTGGGCGATCTCCTGGAGCGCGGGGTCGCGGTCTCGGTCCTCGGGTTCGCCGAGTACGCGGGCGGCCTGTCCACCCTGGGCGGGTTGCGGTTCGTCGACCTGGAGTCGATCGAGGGGCTGTTCACCGAACCTCTCCCACGGATCACGCTCGAGTCCCTTCCCACGGAGGGGCGGTGGTTCGAGCCCACGGGTCGGTTGGGTGCCGAGCCGACGCCCCTGGATGCCGATCGATGAGCGGCTCATCCGGTGGGACGGGCCCTCGCTCCGACCTCCGTCCCAACATCCGCTCCGAGGTGGCACCGCTCGCGTCGGTGCTGCTGCATCGCCCCGGCGAGGAACTCACGCGGATCACGCCCTCCAACAAGGACGAACTGCTCTTCGACGAGCTGCTGTGGCTCGAGCACGCGCAACGTGAGCACGATGCCTTCGCCGACGTTCTGCGCGGCGCAGGTGTCGAGGTCCTCTACATCGAGGAGCTCCTCGCCGAGGTGGCGCGCGACCCCAACCGTGCGCAGGAGCTGGTCGCCCGTCACGTCACGGAGACGACCTGTGGTCCGCAGGCCGTCCAGCGGGTCCGTGACCTGGTCCTCGGCGCCCCGCCGGAGGGGCTCGTCGACCACCTGGTCGCGGGCGTCACGCTGGAGGAGGTCGGCGCCCTCGACGGGCTGGTCGTCGCGGCGAGCGAACCGACGGAGATGGTCCTGCAGCCGCTCCCGAACCTGGTGTTCATGCGCGACTCGTCCGCCTGGATCGGCGACGGGGTGGTGCTGTCCCCGATGCACCGTCCGGTCCGTCGTCGCGAGACCGATCTGCTCCGTTCGATCTACCGTCACCACCCACGGTTCGCTGACGCCCCGATCTGGTTCGGGTCCAGCGAGGTGGAGCACTACCCGGCGACCTTCGAGGGTGGTGACCTGCTCGTCGTCGGCGAACGGGGTCTGGCCATCGGGTTGTCGGAGCGCACGACGCCGCCGGGGGTGGAGACGCTGGCTACCCGGCTGTTCGCTGCCGAGGCCGTCGATCGGGTGCTCGCTGTCGACCTGCCGAAGGTCCGCTCGGCGATGCACCTCGACACGATCGTCACCCAGGTGGACGTCGATGCCTTCATCACCTACCCACGGATGACCGCGGCACTCACCTGCTACGAGGTGGTCCCGGCCGCCGGCGGTGGCGTGCACGTCAGCGATGCCGGTGGGCTGCTGGAGGGACTTGCCTGGGCCGCTGGCCTGGACCACGCGCGGGCGATCGAGCCCGACCTGGGTTCGATCCGTGCCGAGCGTGAGCAGTGGAACGACGCCAACAACACGCTCGCCATCGCGCCGGGGGTCGTGATCACCTACGAACGGAACGTGGCCACCAACGAGATCCTCGCGGACGCCGGGATCGAGATCCACACGATCCCCTCGTACGAGCTGCCACGTGGTCGGGGAGGTCCCCGTTGCATGTCCTGCCCCGTCCTACGGATCGTGACGTGAGGGGATCGGCTGGCGCGGTCGCAGAGCTCGCCGGGGTCGGGGTCCGGCGCAGCGGCAGCGATCTGCTTCGCGACGTCAGCGTGCAGGTGGACAACCGCGGCCACCTCGCCGTCCTGGGACCGAACGGCGCGGGCAAGACCACCTTGCTGCGGATCCTCTCGACCTACCTGTTCCCGACGTCGGGGACGGCCGCGGTGCTCGGGACCACCTTCGGTCGGGGCGACCTTCGCGAACTGCGCCACCGCATCGGCTTCGTCTCCGTCGGGCTCGATCCCCTCACCCACGAGCGTGCGGCGGCCCTGCCGCTGGTCGCCGTCGCCCGCCGTGGCGGGTTGTGGCCACCGCCGGGGATCCTTGACGACGCCGGGTTGCGCGCAGCGGCAGAGGCGGCCCTCGCTCGTGTCGGCGCCGGTCACCTGGCTGACCGCCGGGTGGACACCCTCTCGCAGGGGGAGCGCCAGCGTGTGCGGATAGCCCGTGCGCTCGTGACGGAACCGGACCTGCTGCTGCTCGACGAGCCCTTCGCAGGTCTCGACCTCGGCGGCCGCGAGGCCCTGCTCGCCGACGTCGAGCGGCTCCTCGCCGACCCGGACGGACCGACGGTCGTGATGGTGTCCCACCACCTCGAGGAACTCCCGCCGACGATCCGCTCCGCGCTGCTGTTGCGTGCGGGCAGGGTCGTGGCGGCGGGAGCGACCGACGAGGTGCTCACCGGTGAGGCGGTCAGTGCGGCGTTCGGCGTGGGCCTGGACGTGCGCCGCGTCGGAGGACGTTGGACCGCTACCGCGCGGCTGTGACCGGTCACGGAAGGGTGCTGAGCCGTTGCGGTCCGAGGGGTTGCAAGGTGAGGGCAACCTGAGTTAGCCTAGCCTGACCTGCACTGAACCTGGAGATCCCGTTGCTCGTGTGCCACTGCGAGGTGGTCAGCGATCGCACGATCCGTGCCGCGATCGTGGACGGTGCGCACGACGTCGATGCTGTCGGTCACCACTGCGGCGCCGGCAGCCGGTGCGGCGGTTGCATCCCCGGTATCGAGGACCTGCTCGCCGACGCGGCCCTGGCCGTCCGTGAGCCGGAGCTGATCGGTGCGCGCCAGGCGGCGCGCCGACGGGGTCTTCCGCGACGTGAGCTGCACGAGGTCGCGGCGGTCGCCTGAACCACCTGCGGGTCGACCTGCAGCCCACGCGGTGGAGCCGAGCCGCCTAGGCTCGCGGCGCCAACGACGGCCGGCCTGCAACCGACGAGCGCAAGGGGAGCCCTATGGGACGTGGCGACGATCGCGTCATCGAACTGCTCAACGACATCCTCACGTTCGAGCTCACGCTGATCAACCAGTACTGGCTCAACTACCGGATGCTCGACAACTGGGGACTGCCGGGGCTGGCGGCGCGCTTCAAGGCCATCGCGCTCGAGGAGATGGCGGACGCGGACGCCTACGTCGACCGCATCCTCTACCTCGAGGGGCACCCCAACCTCCAGCGGCTGGGCACCGTCCAGACGGGAGAGGACCCCCTCGAACAGATCCGGCTCGCGATGGAGCGCGAGGCCGAGGCGGTCGAACGCCTCAACGCCGGGATCGCGCTCTGCCAGGAGGGGGGCGACAACGGCACCCGCGAACTTCTCGCCGAGGCCGTGCGCGAGGAGGAGGAGCACCTCGACTACTTCGAGACGCAGCTCGACGCGGCCGAGCGTGTCGGCACGCAGAACTGGCTCGCCCAGTTCACGGAGGGCAACACCGACGGCTGAGTCCTGCGGTCAGGCGGAGCGACCGGCCGGTGCCGCGAACCGGCGGTGGCCACGGACGACCACGGCGGTAGCCTCGGTTCCCGAGAGGGAAGCCCCGTGACCAGCCCGTGACCAGGAGGTCCGTCATGCCCGAGGCCGTGATCGTCGCCACCGCCCG
>PWTE01000074.1 GCA_003563915.1 Nitriliruptoraceae bacterium | reverse complement strand
CTGCGCGAAGATCGGGTGCGAGTGTCCCGCCACGTTCAGGTCGCCGGAACGGACGAGGTCGGGACCGTCCCGCCGGGGTCCGACGTTCGAGACGCGACCCCCGCCAGCACGGGACGACGGTCGTGCCACGGCGCCGCAGCCTCCAGCTGCGCGGCCAGACGCAGCAGTCCGGCCTCATCCCAGGGCCGGCCGACGAACTGCACACCGACGGGGCCGACCTGGCGGTCGTGGTGGAGCGGCAAGCTGATGGACGGCTGGCCGGTGAGGTTCGGTAGCGGGGTGAGCCCAACCAGGGCCGTCTGATCCCAGAAGATCGACTCCCCGTCCGCCTCGAGGTAGACGCCGTTCGGGCGCGACGGGGCGGTCAGTACCGGCAGCACCACCGCATCGAGGTGGCTCGTGGCGACCACCAGCCGACGGCTCAACAGCTGGAGTTGGAACTGCGCGACGGCGTGATCGGCAGCGGACCGCTGCTCACCGACCTCCGCCAACCACCGGTTGATCGGCTCGAAGGTGGCAGGGTCGACGGGTTGTGACGCCAGCCCGGCCGCCCAGATCGTCAGGACCTTGTCCGGCAGGTCGTCGGGGACCGGCAGCTCGACCTCCTCGACCTGGTGGCCGAGCTGCTCCAGCGTCCCGACCGTCCGGTCCAACGCCACCGTGACGCTCGGGTGCAGGCCGTCGGGGCTCGCCGGGGTCTGCCGGCACACCCCGACGCGCAGCGTGCCCGGGTGGCGGCCAACCTCCTCGCTCCACGGCCGCTCCGGAGGCGGCGCCATCCCGGGGTCGCCCGGTTCGTACCCCGCCATGACGTCCAGCGCCAGGGCCGCATCCGCGACCGTGCGGGTCAGCGCTCCCCCGGTCGACAACCCGAAGGCGCTATCTCCCGTCATCGGCCCGCCCGAGATCCGATCGCGTGCGGGCTTGAGCCCCACCACGCCGTTGATCGCCGCCGGGATCCGGATGGAGCCGGCACCGTCGGAGCCGTGCGACAGCGCACACAGCCCGGCGGCCAGCGCCGCGCCGGCGCCACCCGACGATCCACCGGCGTTGCGGGTCACGTCCCATGGCGTCGCGCACCGTCCGAGCAGCGATGTCTCGGTATGCCCGGTCGTGCCGAACTCGGGCACGTTGGTCTTCCCGAGCGCCACCGCGCCCGCACCGATCAGGCGCGCGACGTGGTGATCGGTGAAGCTCGCGACGTGATCGGAGAAGGCGCGGGTCCCCAACGTCGTCCGCGTCCCCTCGAGGAAGTTGAGGTCCTTGATGGAGACCGGGACCCCGTGCAGCGGGCCGAGCGGCTCACCCGCCGCGGCCGCTCGATCGGCCGCGGCAGCTGCCTCGCGTGCCCGGTCGTGGACCACCTCGACGTAGCTGCCGAGCAGCCCGTCGTACCGCTCGATGCGGTCGAGGTACAGCTCGGTGAGCTCCCGGGAGGAGACCTGCCGGTCACGGATCAGCGCGGCCTGGTCGGTCGCGGAGGCGTAGGCGAGATCGTCGGATCCCGGCACGGGAGGCTCCCTGGTCGATGTGCCCACGCTATCCGTGTGCGCTGGTGACGAGGGGGCATAGGCTGGCCGGGAGGCCCCGCAGAGTGCGGCCTCCACCCGAACAGAGGAGCCACGATGCGTGTCGAGGGACTGAGCGACGAGGACATCCAGACCGTGCCGGGGGCGGGAGCCTCGCAGCCGGGCCCGACCGCTGACACGGCCGACGGCGACGCGACCGACACCCACGACGGTGACGCCGCCGATGCCGACGGCGCCGACGCCGACGCCCACGACGCGTGAGTCGAGGTGGCTGACGCCCCCGCGCTCCGCGAACTCGTCGGCGATCCCGCCGGGTTCCTCGCGACATCGTGGGCGACCGGCCCGGCGTACGTCGCCGCCAGCGACGACCGGCGCGCGCTGCGCGACGTGCTGACCTTGGACGACGTCGATCGGATCGTCGCGTCCAGCGGGCTACGTGCCCCCTCGTTCCGGCTGGTCGAGCAGGGCCGGACGCTCCCGCAGCGGGATGTGACCCGGAGCGTGCGGATCGGCTCGCGTCCCGTGTCGGACCTGGTCGACGTGGCGGCGGTCCACCGCGCGGTCGCCGACGGCGCCACGCTGGTCCTGCAGGGGCTGCACCGCTCCTTCCCCCCGGTCGCCGAACTGTGTCGGGACCTCGAACGCACCCTCACCCACCCCTCCCAGGCCAACGCCTACCTCACCCCGCCGGTCGCCCAGGGCCTGAACCTCCACGCCGACCCGCACGACGTCTTCGCGGTGCAGACCTTCGGGACCAAGCGCTGGGTCGTGCATCCGCCCGACAGCGACGACCCGTGGGACCTGACCCTCACACCCGGTGACGTGCTGTACCTGCCCGCCGGCACCCGCCACGCCGCGCAGACGATCGACACCCCGTCGTTGCACCTGACGATCGGCATCCGCACGGTCACGTGGCGGCAACTGGTGGATCGGGTGGTGCGGGACAGCCTCGACGGGCTGGACGCCCTGGTCGCGCCGTTACCGGCCGGGTGGGCCGACGAGCCGACCCTGTTGCGTGAGCAGCTTGCCTCCGTGCTCGACGACGCCGCGTCGGCGCTGCGCAGCGCCGACGATCTGGACGCGCCACTGGAGGCGCAGGCTCGCAGCTTCTGGCACTCCCGGACCCCGGACCAGACCGGACTGCTCCGCGACCTGCTCGACGCCGACCACCTCGACGACCATACCCCGCTGCGACGCCGTGCCGGTGTCGACGTGCATGTCCGCACCGCCGACGCCGGCAGCGAGCGAGGTGACGACACCGCCGCCAGCCACCTCGAGGTGGTGCTGCCCGACCGGCTCCTGCGCCTGCCTGCGAACTGCGCTGCCGCCCTGCGACGCATCCTCGACGGCAAGGTCGCGCGACCGGCCGACCTCGACGAGCTGATGGATGCGTCCAGCCGGCGGGTGCTGTGCCGCCGGCTGGTCCGCGAAGGCGTGCTCACCATCGCCCGCGAAGGTGGTGTCCCCCGGTGACGGAGCGCTGCGCGTCGGTCGCCCGCGACCACGGCGAGTCACCGCGTGGGAGCGCCTCCCGCGCCCGGCGCTGGCTGCTGGTCGAGCAGCCCGGCCCGTGGGGCCGTGACGCGATCCGCGACTCGAACCTGCCGGACGAGGTCGGCGACCACCTCAACCGCCTGAGCCGCGAGCTCCCCGCCCGGGTCCTGCTGCTGCGCCGCACCGGAGGCACGGGCACCCCCGGGACCGAGCGGGCGGTCATGGCCGGGGTCAGCCTGCCGCAGGGTGGCGGCTGGCTCGAGCGCTTCTGGCTGGACGACGTCCGCCAGCTCATCGACCTGGACCTCTCGGGGGTGTCGGAGGGCCGGTCCGTGGGTGGTGAGCCGGTGATCGAACCGACCTACCTCGTCTGCACGAACGGTAAGCACGACGCCTGCTGCGCCACCTACGGCCTCCCGGTCGCCCAACGCCTGACGGAGCTTCGCGCCCCCCAGACGTGGGAGTGCTCCCACGTCGGCGGTGACCGGTTCGCCGCGAACGTCGTGTGCCTCCCCGACGGGATCCTCTACGGCCACCTCGCTCCCGAGGAGGTCGGCGAGCTGGTGGCCGCACACGAGCAGCGGCGGATGGTGCTCGCGCGCTGCCGGGGCCGCTCCGCGCTGGCCTTCCCGGCGCAGGCCGCCGAGCTGCTCGTCCGCGAGCGGCTCGGGCTGGACGGGTTGGACGAGCTGCGGTTCGACGGGATGCGACGACAGGACACGGGGTTCCGCGTGCGGTTCCGCGGACCCGGCGGTGGCCCGATCGACGCGCTGGTACACCGCCGCGAGCACCCCGAGGTGCGGGTCATGACCTGCGGCACCGATCCCGCCGCGCCACCGGTGCACGAGCTGACCGACCTCGACCTGGGTCCCGGTGCGTTGGTAGCAGGATCGGCGCCGTGACGGGCGGCGTGCCTGCGCACAGGACCGCGGGTGGCGGGACCCGCCGACCTGTTCCCGCTGACGAGCCCCCGAGATCCTCCTACGAACCGCCGCCCGCGCGGGCCGCCCGTCCCGCGACCATCGCCGCGGTCACCGCGTCGACCGTCGCGTGGACCGCCAACGCCTCGAGCGCCACGGGTAACGGCTGGGACCAGTTCGCCGGCCGCTCGGAGCGGTCCGTACCCGGCACGTTGATGCGACGTTCGACCCCCAACGCGTCGTCGAGCTGGGCGACGACGATGCGGTTCGGGGCGCTGGCCACCTCGCGGTGCAGGCCGACGATGGCCGCGTCGACCGGAGCCTCTTCGGAGACGTCGGCCGCCGCAGCGATCCGGGACCGAAGTTCCGCGTGCCACGACCCGTCAGGCCCCTGGCCGAGCGTGCGCAGTTCCTCGAGGTCCCTCCCCGTCCAGATGCCGGCGATGGTCGGGAGGTCGTGGGTGCTGACCGATGCCAGCGCTTTGGGGCTCCAGGTGGCGACGGGGTCCTGCTCGAACCACCACACCTGGTACCGGAGGATGTCGCGCGCATCGAGTTCGTCGCGCACGCCCTCCTCGACGGTGCCGAGGTCCTCACCGACCACGAAACAGTCGTTGCGGTGCGACTCCAGCGCGAGGATGTCGAGCAGTTCGTCGGTCGGCATCCGCACGTAGGTCCCCTCGGTGGCCGTGGCTCCCGGTGGGATCCAGAACAGCCGGAACAACCCCAGCACGTGGTCGATGCGCAGCCCACTCACCGAGCGCATCGCGGCACGCAGCAGGGCGATGAAGGGTTCGTAGCGGGCCGCCCGCAGCTTCCACGGCACGAAGGCCGGCAGCATCCAGTTCTGTCCGTGCGGCCCGAGCTGGTCGGGGGGCGCACCGACCGTCACGCCTGTGGCGAGCACATCCTGCCATACCCATGCGTCGAACCCGTCCGGATCCGCGCCGATCGGCAGGTCACCCAGCAGCGCGATCTCCTCTCCGGCGCGGGCCAGCTGCGTCTCACACTGCCACTGCAGCCAGCAGTGGAACCGCACCCGGTCGGCATGCTCCTTGGCGAACCGTGCTACCTCGGCGCTGTCAGGGTGCGAGAACCCCTCGGGCCAGTCGCTCCAGCCGGTGCCGAGCTGCTCGGCGAGGGTGCAGTAGGTTCCGAAGGCCTCCAGGTCCTCCCGCTGCTGCAGGTAGGCGAGGAAGTCGGACTCCTGTCCAACGCCGTCGGCCGTGCTCCAGATGGCCTCCAGGGCGGCGAGCTTCGCGGCGTACACGGCGTCCCGGTCGATCCGGTCCCCGCCCGCGGCCCGGGCCTGGTCGCCTAGCGCAGCCAACCCCGCGACGGTCTGCGCACCGGGGATCTGCTCGACCCGGAGGTACAGGGGGTCGAGGAACCGTCGCGACGTGGGGTAGTACGGGCTTGTGCCGCGGGGCGTGATGGGTGTGACCGCGTTCAACGGGTTGATCAGCAGCGTGCCGGCACCGACGGAGGTGGACCAGCGCGCCAGCTGCCACAGATCGGCGAGGTCGCCGATGCCCCAGCTGCCCTGTGACCACACGGCGTAGAGCTGCGCCGCCCAGCCCCAGGAGCCGTCCTCGGCGGGCAGCAGCGCCTGGCCCGGACTGACGATGAGCCGTCGCCTGGTGCCGTCAGCCAGTTCCAGGTCGTGGTAACCGAGTGGGATGTCGGCGGGGAGCGGGCCACCGTCGAGCGCTGCCACCTCGCCGTCCTCGCGGTGCAGCCTGACCGCCCCCGGAACCTCGGGCCGATCGCCGACGCGGATCACCAGGACCGGATCCTCGTCGGGCGGGCCGTCGGCAGCAGGGTCACCCCCCATCGCCGCGACCAGCCGCTCGCGGGTGGCGCGGGACACGTCGGTCCAGGTACCGAAGGCATCCTCGTAGCCCGGCACGATGCCCCAGCCGTCCGGCGGTGCGGCACGGCCGCCCCGGTGCCGACCTCCCTCCTCGGATCGCTGCTCGGCGGGGCGCTCCTGCTCGGGCTGCTCGTCGCTCACGAGGAGATCTCCCGGAGCAGCACGAGATGGCGGCCGAGCACCTTGCGGTCGGTCCCCGCAGCGAGGTGTTCCTCGTCGCTGCCGAGCCCGGTGGGCTCGGCGGTGTCCAGCACGACCTCCCAGGTGGCGCCGTAGCCCTCCGGTGGCAGGGTGAAGGTGGCAGGCTCGGGGTCGGCGTTGAACAGCAGCAGGAACGAGTCGTCGATGACCCGGTGCCCGCGCGGATCCGGGGTCGCGATGCCCTTGCCGTTGAGGAACACCTGGAGCGATCGGGCCAGCGAGTCCTCCCAGTCCGTGTCGTCCATCGGCGTGCTGTCGGGGCGGAGCCAGTCGATGTCGGTGATGTCCTCGCCGCGCAGCGGGCGGCCCTGGAACCAGCGACGGCGACGGAAGGCGGGATGCTCCTTGCGCAGCGCGAGGACCCGGGCGGTGAAGGCCATCAGGTCCTCGTCGGCTTCGTCCCACCGGAACCACGACAGCTCGTTGTCCTGGCAGTAGGCGTTGTTGTTGCCGTGCTGGGTGCGGCCGAACTCGTCGCCGCCGAGCAGCATCGGCACGCCCTGTGAGAGCACCAGGGTGGCGAGGAGGTTGCGCTGCTGGCGGGCCCGGAGCTCCACCACCTCGGGGTCGTCCGTGGGGCCCTCGACACCGTGGTTGTAGGAGCGGTTGTCGTCGGTGCCGTCCTGGTTGTCCTCGCCGTTGGCCTCGTTGTGCTTCTCGTTGTAGGACACGAGGTCGATGAGGGTGAACCCGTCGTGGGCGGTGATGAAGTTGATGCTGGCGTTGGGTTGACGGGTGTCGGACTCGTACAGGTCCGAGCTACCGGTCAACCGCGAAGCGAACTCGGGCAGCGTGGCGGGCTCCCCGCGCCAGTAGTCACGCATCGTGTCTCGGTACATCCCGTTCCACTCGGACCACAGCGGCGGGAAGTTGCCGACCTGGTAGCCACCCTCGCCCACGTCCCACGGTTCGGCGATCAGCTTGACCTGGCTGATCACGGGGTCCTGCTGGATGATCTCGAAGAAGGTCGACAGCCGGTCGACGTCGTGCAGTTCGCGCGCCAAGGTCGAGGCGAGGTCGAACCGGAACCCGTCGACGTGACACTCGTTCACCCAGTAGCGCAGCGAATCCATGATCAGCTGCAGCACGTGGGGATGGCGCATGTTCATCGAGTTGCCGGTGCCGGTGTAGTCCATGTAGTGCTGCGGGTCGCCGTCGACGAGCCGGTAGTAGGCCGTGTTGTCGATGCCCTTCAGCGACAGGGTCGGGCCGAGGTGGTTGCCCTCGGCGGTGTGGTTGTAGACCACGTCGAGGATCACCTCGATGCCAGCCCGGTGCAGGGTCT
>PWTE01000301.1 GCA_003563915.1 Nitriliruptoraceae bacterium | reverse complement strand
TCCGGATCCGTCCGGGCCGGACGTTTCGAGTAGTGGGCGCGGAACAGCTCGTAGGTGCCGTCCACCAGGTGCAGCCGCACGAGGAGCTCCCGGGTTTCGATGGCTTCGGGGCACGCTAGCTTGACGATCCCGGGGGAGCGGACAGGCGCCACCGTGCGTGGACCCTGTTCACCGTCGGCGACCGGTCAGGGAGGCAGGGCATGCAGCCGCGCGAGCGTGGTCGTCCGCCCGGATCCGCGCCGCCGGATCCGCGGCGGATCGGGCGGCGCGAGACCGCGCCGCCGGTCGCGCGGCCGCCCCAACCGGTCCCACCCTCCGCCTGGATGCTGCCGGACCCCGGGACCGCCGATGAGGACGGGGTCGTCGGCGTCGGTGCGGACCTGGCCCCGCCGACCCTGGTCGACGCCTACCGGCGCGGCATCTTCCCGTGGCCGCATCCCGGCGTGCCGCTGCCCTGGTTCAGCCCCGACCCCCGTGGGGTGATCGAACTCGACGGGGTGCACGTCCCCCGCCGCCTGCGCACCCGGCTCCGTGGGTGTGGGTGGACCGCGACGATCGACCGCGCGTTCGATGACGTCGTTGCCGCCTGCGCCGACCGCGATCCCGAGGTGGGTACGTGGATCACCGGGGACCTGCGCCGTGCCTACGGTCGGCTCCACCGGCTCGGCTGGGCGCACAGCGTCGAGATCTGGGCCGAGGACCGCCTGGTCGGCGGGCTGTACGGGGTGCAGCTCGGTGGGGTGTTCACCGGTGAATCGATGTTCCACGGCGAGCCAGACGCCTCGAAGGCTGCCCTGTTGGAGCTGGTCGCGCGGTTGAGCGAAGCGGGAGGCGACCTGCTCGACGTGCAACTGGTGACCCCACACCTGGCGCGGATGGGCGCCCGGGAGCTGCGCCGCGAGCGGTTCCTGTCGCGACTGCACGTCGTTCGCGACCGTGACGTCCGGCTCGCACTCGATGCGCGACCGGTGGCGCGGCTCGGAGAAGGTGGCCACGAGCCCCCCTGGTAGGGCACACTGCCCCGGGCGCGTCCCGGTTCCGAAGTCTCGGTGCACCGCACGTGCGAAGCCGCAGCTGGCCATCCTCGAGTCCGAGGTCCAACAGGCCGCGAGCGGCAGGCTGATGCCCGAACCGTCACGATCCGTCACGATACGTCCGGAGTGCTGCTGTGACCGACCTCGCTACCGCCCTGACCCGTCGCTACCCCGACGAGGACTTCGAGATCGCCGACCTGTCCCTGGCCGAATGGGGCCGGAAGGAGATCGGTCTGGCCGAGCGGGAGATGCCGGGACTGATGGCCCTGCGCGAACGGTTCGCGGCCGGACAGCCGCTCGCCGGTGCCCGGATCGCCGGGTGCCTGCACATGACCGTGCAGACCGCCGTGCTGATCGAGACCCTGCAGGCGCTCGGTGCCAGCGTCCGCTGGTCCTCCTGCAACATCTTCTCCACCCAGGACGAGGCGGCGGCCGCCGTCGCCGCCGCCGGCACCCCGGTGTTCGCCTGGAAGGGTGAGACCGAGGAGGAGTACGTCTGGTGTATCGAGCAGACGCTCACCTGGCCCGACGGCTCCGGGCCGAACCTCCTGCTCGATGACGGCGGGGATCTGACCGCCATGGTCCACCACGACCATCCGGACCTGCTCCCCGGGATCGTCGGGATCTCGGAGGAGACCACCACGGGCATCAAACAGCTGCGCTCGTGGCAGCGGCAGGGCACGCTGGCGCTTCCCGCCATCAACGTCAACGACTCCGTCACCAAGTCGAAGTTCGACAACCTCTACGGCTGCCGTGAGTCCCTCATCGACGGCATCAAGCGCGGGACCGATGTCATGATCGCCGGCAAGGTCGCGGTCGTCGCGGGGTACGGCGACGTCGGGAAGGGCTGTGCCCAGGCGCTCCACGGCATGGGCGCCACCGTGTACATCACGGAGATCGACCCGATCAACGCGCTCCAGGCGGCGATGGAGGGCTACCGCGTCGTCACGATGGACGCCATCATCGACCAGGCCGACATCGTCGTGACGGCCACCGGCAACATGGCGGTCGTCACCCGCGAACACGTGCTGGCGATGAAGGATCACGCGATCCTGTGCAACATCGGGCACTTCGACACCGAGATCGACACCGCCGGACTGCGCGAGTACGAGTGGACCAACATCAAGCCACAGGTCGACCTGGTGCACCTGCCGAACGGTCGGGCGGTCATCCTGCTCGCCGAAGGTCGGCTGGTGAACCTGGGCAACGCGACCGGCCACTCGTCCTTCGTGATGTCGACCTCGTTCACGAACCAGGTGCTCGCACAGCTCGAGCTGTGGCGTCACCACGAGGACTACAAGCACGAGGTGTACGTGCTCCCGCGACACCTCGACGAGGAGGTGGCGCGGCTGCACCTCGAGAAGATCGGGGCGCAGCTCACCGAGCTGACGCCCGAGCAGGCCGAGTACCTCGGGGTCGAGGTCGGCGGCCCCTACAAGGACGAGTCCTACCGGTACTGACCGACAGGGGCGGTTCCGACCCGCTGGGAACCGTGCCCCCGCCTATGTGCGTTCATCGCACATAGGCGGCCCCTCGGCCGACCTGCTGTGCAAGGGGCTTTCCACCGAGCAGCGAGTCGCGTAGCGTGAGCTATGTTCTTGCTGTGCCCGGGCACGGCGATGCCGTAGGATCGGGACTCACGTTCCGGGGGCAACCTGCCGATACCGGGCGTGAGATCCGGACGATCGCCTGGGTGACCAGGTCATGAGGAGGTCGAGGTGGGGTCGAGGCGCAGGGTCGTGCTCGCACTGACCGCCTGCGTCGCCGTAGGGGTGGCGGCGCTTGGCATCGGCGGTGCGGTGGCTCAGCAGGACGAGGACGGCGCGGCCGGGGGTACCGACCCGTCGGCTCTGGTCGAACGGCTCGGTGAGTTGGAACCCCAACTGCCGGACACGATCGTCCCGACCGCGGTAACCGTCACCGACGATGAGACGTGGGGGACCATCGAGGGCGATGCCGCCGGGATGCGCGCGGTCCTCGACACGATCGAGGGTGACCTGCGCAGTCTGTTCATCGACGCGGACGAAGCCGATGGAGACGTGGCTGACGCCGTCTCCACGATCGCTCTGGGGTGGCTCGACATCTGGGGTGGCGCGGAGTTCCTGGCCGTCGCGGACAGCCACGACCTGGCCTTCCCGCTCGACACGTTCGACGCGGACGGTGTCGCCACGGGAGCGGACGAGTTGCGCGGGAACGTCGAGGCCGGACTGAAACTGGTCCTACAAGGGCGCGCACGTCTCCTCGAGGGGTACACCGTCCTGCGTGAGCAGGGCCCAGCCGACCCCGAGATCCAAGCACGGTTCGATGCGCGCGCCACGGCAGCAGAGGACTTCGACACCGATCTCCGTCCGGAACTGCACGCGCTGCTCTCCGAGCCCTCGACCGGGGTCTGGATCGCGGTCGATCGCTTCACGACCGAGCTCCCCGGGGTCGAACCGCGGGCCAACGCGGTGCAGCTCGCCTGCATCGATCGGGAGCTGCTGCGTGAGGCCGGCGGCATCGTCACCGCAGAGAACGTCGCGGAACTGGTCGCCCAGACGCCCGAACGCACCGACTGCCCGGACCTCCCCGAGCCGCTCGACGACTGAGCCGCCGCCGGGCGATCATCCCCGGTAACGGCCGGCTCAGTTGCGCTGCAGCAGGTCGGCGACCCGCTCGATGCCCTCGACCAGGTCGTCGTCGCCCAACGCGTAGGACAGGCGGGCGTACCCCGGGGCACCGAAACCCTCACCGGGCACGATGGCGACCTTCGCCTCCTCCAGGACCACCTCGGCCAGTTCGAGCGTGGTCGTGATCCTACGTCCGGCGATCTCGCGACCCAGGATGGCTTCGAAGGAGGGGAAGACGTAGAACGCGCCCTGAGGCTCGACCACCTCGACGCCCTCGATCGCCCCGAGGTGCTCCACGGCCAGCTTGCGACGTCGGTCGAAAGCGGCGCGCATCTCCGCGACCGCGTCCTGTGGCCCGGTCAGGGCTTCCAGCGCCGCGCGTTGCGCGACGTTGCAGACGTTGGAGGTCGCCTGCCCCTGGAGCTTGGACATGCCGCTGGCGAGGTCCTTGGGTGAGACGGACCAGCCCACCCGCCAGCCCGTCATCGCGTAGGTCTTGGCCACACCGTTGACGATGATGGTCCGGCCTTCGAGCTCGGGGGTGACCGCAACGATGGACGGCGCGGTTGCCTCGTCGTAGACCAACCGGTCGTAGATCTCGTCGGTGATCACCCAGACGTCGTTGTCCGCTGCCCACTGGCCGACCGCGGCGACCTCGTCGCGCGGGTAGACCGCGCCGGTCGGGTTCGACGGCGAGACGAACACCAGGGCCTTCGTACGTTCGGTGCGGGCGGCCTCGAGTGCCTCGACGGTCGCTCGGAAGCCGGTCTCCTTCGTGGTCGGCACCGCGACCGGGACCCCTTGCGCGAGCCGGATCTGTTCGGGGTAGCTCACCCAGTACGGCGCCGGAACGATCACCTCGTCACCTGGATCGAGCAGCGTCATGAACACGTTGAACAGCGCGTGCTTCCCGCCGTTGGAGACGACGACCTGCGCTGGATCGATCGTGGCCTGCGCGGTGCGTGAGGTGACCGAGGCGATCGCCTCCCTCAACGGGGGGAGGCCCGGTGCCGGGGTGTACCGGTGCGTCGCGGGGTCCGCGACCGCCTCAGCTGCCGCCGCCACGATGTTGTCCGGGGTGGGGAAGTCGGGCTCGCCGGCGCCGAACCCGATCACGGGTTCTCCCGCCGCCCTGAGCTCCTTGGCCTTGGCGGTCACGGCCATCGTCGGGGACTCTTCCATCTGCTGGATGCGACGGGCGACGGACACGGTGGACTCACTGTTCGCAGGGATCGCGGGACAGCGGGATCGTAGCCGTCGGATCCCGGCAGACCCGGGGTGGCGCCCGCGGTCCGGAGATGCTTGGCTCCCGGCCCCCGAGGCGAGGTACGCGTGTGTCCGATCTGACCATCCCTCCCGACCTCCTACCGAAGGACGGCCGGTTCGGGTCCGGACCCAGCAAGGTCCGCCCCGAGTCGCTCGCCGAGCTCGCCCGCATCGGTGATGATCTGCTCGGCACCTCGCACCGACAGCAACGGATCAAGGACCAGGTCGCCAGGCTGCAGGACGGCCTGCGGGCCCTGTTCGGTGCGCCCGAGGACCACGACGTCCTGCTGGCGGTCGGCGGTGCCACCGCCTTCTGGGAGAGTCTCGCCTTCGGCGTGGTCGAAGGCCGGGCCCGCCACTACCGCTTCGGTGAGTTCTCGGGCAAGTTCGCCGCGGTCACCGCCAAGGCCCCGTGGCTCGAGGACCCCGACGTCGTCGACGCGGAGCCGGGTAGCCGCCCCGAGGTGAGCGCGGCCCCCGACTGTGACGTGCAAGCACTCACGCACAACGAGACCTCGACCGGGGTCGCTCAGGACATCGTGCGCGTCGACGACGCGTTGGTGCTGGTCGACGCGACCTCGGGAGCCGGTGGCCTCCCGGTCGACCTCGGCCAGGCCGACGTGTACTACTTCAGCCTGCAGAAGGGGTTCGCGGCCGACGGCGGTCTGACGGCGGCGTTCGTGTCA
Organism: Nitriliruptoraceae bacterium; assembly: GCA_003563915.1. GTDB lineage: Bacteria > Actinomycetota > Nitriliruptoria > Nitriliruptorales > Nitriliruptoraceae > CSSed11-175R1. The sequence continues at coordinate 55,035 of PWTE01000301.1, read as the reverse complement.
CCGGCGGCGGCGCGACGGATCGATGACATCGCGGGATCCGGGCGGTACGTCCCGACCTTCCTCGACCTGGTCACCGCCCTGGACAACAGCCGGAAGAACCAGACCTACAACACTCCGGCGGTGGCGACGGTGCTCCTCGCAGCCGCACAGGTGGACTGGATGCGGGAGCGCTTCGGTGACCTCGACGGGGTGGTCGAGCACCAGCAGGACAAGGCGGCGATCATCTACGGCTGGGCCCAGGAGCGCGCCTGGGCGTCGTCGTTCGTGCAGGATGCCGCCGCACGTTCGAACGTCGTCGCCACGATCGACCTTGACCCGTCCGTTGATGCGGACGAGGTCAACCGCATCCTGCGTGCGAACGGGGTGCTCGACACCGACGGGTACCGCAAGCTCGGACGCAACCAGCTGCGCATCGCGATGTTCCCGGCGATCGATGCCGAGGACCTCGAGGCCTACACGGCGTGTGTGGACTGGATCGCGGAACGCGTCGCCGACTGAGGCCCGGGTCCACCCGCCTCGAACAGCTCGGGGAGCTGGTCGGGTTCGACGATGAGGTCGACCCCGACGACCGTCAGGATCCCGGTGGCGACTGACCACGCCGTGACACCCGCAGCCAGCCACAGCAGGGTCCTGCGGCGTGGCGCCCCCGCGCCGACGGCGACGAGCGCCGCGACGTGGATGCCGGTGACGAGAGGTCCCAGGAGCGCCAGTCCAGCGAGCCCGTACCGGTCGAACACGCGCCGGCCCCGCCCGCTGCGTCCTGAAGGGCCCGGTGTGTCGCGGTACGTGCCACCACGTCGACGTTGCCACCAGCCACGGATGCGCTCGCCGAGGTAGATCGCCGGGACGATCGTGGCGATGTTGCCGGCAGCCGCCAGGAGGACCACCGGAACGGCCGGGAGGCCGGCAAGGATGGCCGCTGGCACCACGAGGAGCACCTCCAGCCACGGGGTGGCAGCTGCGGTCACGACCAGCAGGTACGCCGCTGCCCTGCTCACGGCCCGGGAGGCCGTGGCGGTGGCGGTACGGGCGGGGTCATGTCGGCAGGAACGGTGTGATCTCGTCGGCGACCGTCGGGCCGTAGACATCCGCGAGTCGCTGCGCGAACTCTTCGGACTCGATCTCGTACTCCTGGGTGCCGACGTGCTCGAGCACGTAGGTGGCGACCATCGCGCCGATCTGAGCCGCTCGTTCGAGGTTCACGTTCCAGGCGACGCCGGCGAGGAAACCTGCCCTGAAGGCATCACCGACCCCCGTCGGATCGGCCCGCAGTTGCTCGGGTGCCGCAGCCACCTCGCCGACGATGCCCTCGCGGGTCTCGATGAGACAGCCCTTGGCACCGAGGGTCGTGATGCGTACGTCGACCCGGGCGAGCACCTCGTCGCTGCTCCAGCCGGTCTTGTTCTCCAGCAGCGCACGCTCGTAGTCGTTGGTCACGAGGTAGCGAGCACCGTCGACGAGCTTGCGGATCTGTGGTCCCTCCATCCGTGCGAGCTGCTGACCCGGGTCGGCCATGAAGGGAAGACCGAGCGAGCGGCACTCAGAGGTGTGTCGCAGCATCGCCTCGGGGTCGTTGGGGGAGACCACGACCAGGTCGAGCCGTCCGACGTCGGCGGCGATCGGGGCGAGCTCGATGAACCGCGCTTCCTCCATCGCTCCGGTGTAGAACGAGGCCATCTGGTTCTGGTCGAGGTCGGTGGTGCACAGGAACCTGGCGGTGTGTCGCAACTCGGACACGTGCACCCCAGCGCAGTTGACACCGTGGCGCTGCAGCCACGCGCGGTAGTCGCGGTCGAAGTCCTGACCGACGGCCCCGACGAGGACCGGTGTCAGGCCCAGCTGGGCCAGCCCGAAGCCGATGTTCGCCGCGACGCCACCACGCCGGATCTCCAGCTCGTCCACCAGGAAGGACAGGCTCACCCGCTCCAGTCGGTCGGCGACCAGTTGATCGGCGAACCGACCAGGGAAGGTCATGAGGTGGTCGGTGGCGATCGATCCGGTCACGGCGATGCGCACCCTGTCCTCCTTGGGCAAGGGGCCGGCCGTCCGGGCGTTACGTGGTGCTCCCGGCCCGCAGGATGCGCCAGCCTAGCGGTGAGGCCTGGCGGTCACTGGGCGCGTCCACGCAGGAAGCGTTCGATCTCCGCGCCGAGCTCCTCTGCCGACGGCACCTCGTCCTCGGAGAGCTGCGCGGGCCGCTGACCCAGGCCTCCCATGGCCCGCTCGGCTTCCACCTCGGCGTCGTAGAGCTGTTCGAGCTGTCGGACGTGGTCGCTGACCTCCTCGGACGAGGACGCCGCCACATCCAGCTTCGTGCGGTGTTCCTCGACCATCGCATCGAACGGGGTCAGGTCGACCGGGGTGCCGAGGTGCGCCGAGAACCGCTCCAGCAGGCTGCGGGTCGCCGCCGGATACTCGCCGGCGACGTAGTGCGGGACACGCGCCCAGAGCCCGAGTGTCGTCATGCCGGCATCCTCGAAGAGCGCTTCCCAGGCGACCTGGCAGGACGCCGGGACGATCACCTGCTCGTGCGCACGCCCGAGCCGGTCGATGAGTTCCTCGTCGCTTCCCGTGCAGATCACCTGGACCGGACGGGTGTGGGGGATCGGGCCGGGAACGCTGCCGAGACCGACGTAACGTTCGGCACCCAGGCGACCAGCGAGGTCCTGGAGATCCCTGGCACAGGTCCGCCAGAGCAGATCCGGTTCGGCCCCGTGGACCAGTAGGAGGGCAGGACCAGAGGCCGGGGTCACGACGTCGATGGCCAGCTCGGGCCAGACCAACTCGCCCAGGCGGCCGCGGTCGATCTCGAGCTGTGGTCGCCGGTCGCGGTAGTCGTAGAGCGGATCACTCGGGAAGTTCCCCAACCGCTGATGGGGATGTCCCAGCAGGCTCTCGGCCGCGATGCTGCCTGCGCCTGCGGCATCAGTCCACCCGTCGAGGGCGACCACCAGGACAGGGTCGGCCCCGACATCGTCGAGGAGGGGCTCATCGAGTTGAAGGAGGTCCATGCGACGCAACGTACCCGTCCGGCTGTGGTTGCCCGGCGGGCCTGCGTCGCATGGACGTAGGTCCCGGGCGACGTTGGGAACCGGGGCGTACACCCGGGACCGGGCTGCTCAGCGTTTGCGAGCCGTCTTCTTCGCGGCCTTCTTGGCGCTCTTCTTGGCGGGGCTGCGCTTGGCGGCCTTCTTCGCGCTCTTCTTGGCGGGGCTGCGCTTGGCGGCCTTCTTGGCGCTCTTCTTCGCGGCCTTCTTGGCGCTCTTCTTGGCGGGGCTGCGCTTGGCGGCCTTCTTGGCGCTCTTCTTCGCGGCGCGCTTCGCGGGGGTGCGCTTGGCCGCCTTCTTGGCGCTCTTCTTCGCGGCCTTCTTCGCAGTGGACTTCTTGGCTGCAGCCATGTTGCCTCCCATCGGTTCCGCCACCATGTCGGGTGGCGCGTCAGCGCGCAGCCTAGAGAGGTGAGCGCGTGAGGACCACCACCTGTCGCGTCGCGGGAAGGATGAGCACGTGGATGTCGAGCTCGACGAGATCGAGTGGCTCATCGGTCCTGATGGTCTCGCGCTGCTCGCTGAGGTCACACGTCGACGCGATCGCGACGAACCGGAGCTGCGCGTCCTCGAGGATCTGCGCACCCGTGGCGGTGACCGACGACGGGCGGCACTGCTGCTCGACGCTGCCGAGGCTCGGCGCCGCGCACGCGAACGCTGGCCCGATGCGGAGCGGATCGTCCTCCTGCGTAGCGCGCTCGAACAGGCGAGCGACCCCGCCGTTGCCGCGCGGCGCGCGCGGCGCTTCGTCGACGCCGCCGGTCCGGTGTACGACCTGTGTGCGGGGATCGGCGGGGACAGCCTGGCGCTCGCGGAGGCTGGCGTGGAGGTCGTCGCCGTCGACCAGGATGCTGCCCGTCTGCGGCTGCTCGAACACAACGCACGGGTCCGCGGGGTGGACGTGCGCACCCGGGTTGGCGACGTCCGGCAGATCGCCCGTCCAGCGGGGTCCTGGGTCCACGCCGACCCTGGCCGCCGGCAAGGGGACCGCCGCCTCCGGCGGTTGGGGGAGTACCAGCCGCCGGTGCCCGAGCTCCTTGCCGCACATCAGGATGCGCACGGTGTGGGTGTGGTGCTGTCTCCGGCGGTCGACCTCCACGATCCCGACCTCCCTGACGGCGAGGTGGAGTTCCTACAGGTCGGGCAGCAGCTCACCGAGGCGACCGTGTGGCTGGGTGCCGCCAGGGACGGGGAGGCGCTCGCCTCGGCGACCCTGGTGCCTCACGGTGATCGACTGGTCCGTCGCGGGCCACCGGTCCCGCCGCAGCTCGGCGATCCCGGCCGCTACCTGGTGAGCGTGGCACCTGCTGCGGTGCGCGCGCGACTCCACGACGACCTCGCCCGACAGCTGGGTGCTCGTCGGCTGAGCCTGGCACGTTCCCTGCTGACGAGCGACGACCGTCCTCCCGCATCCCCCTGGTACCGGACCCGATGGATCGAGGTGATCCTGCCCCTACGCCCTCGCGTGGTGAAGGCGTGGCTGCGTTCCGCCGACGAGTTGCCGCTGGAGATCGCCGTCCACGGACTGGAAGCGGACCCCCAGCGCTGGTGGCAGGAGCTCGGCCGTCCGCCGCGCGGCCCCGTCGGTCGTCGCCTGGACCTCGTCCGCACCGAGAGCGGCGGCATGGCGGTGCTGTCCACCGCCGAGGATCGCTCTCCCGGCCCCGGATGAGGATCTACGACGTGGCGACGCAGGCGATACCCGTGACGGGTGGTGTGACCGGTACGCTTGTCCCATGGACGACACGACGACCCCCACCGGCGGCACCGCTCTCGCAGAGGTGCCCACCAGCCGTGCGTGCACCCGTTGCGACGACGAGCAGCACCTGGTCGGAGGAGCGAGCGGCCTCGGGAAGTACCGCTGTGGCCACTGCGAGCTCGTCGTGGGCTTCGACCTCGAGGCGACCCCCGCCGAGTTCCTGCTCTCGCGTGGCCTGCCCGGCAGGTACACCAAGGAGCTGTTCGGGAGCCGGCTACTGCCGAGCGAACACCGGCTGCCCTGAGCGGCGTGACCTCGGACCGTCCCACCTGTGCCCGCTGCGGCGCAACGTTCACGCCACCGGCATGGATGCAGGAGCGTTACCCGGGCTGGACACCGCGGACCTGTGGGGCGTGCTACCGGGCTGAACGGGGAGGTGGCTCGACCGCTCGAGCCGACGCACCCGCCCGCCGGCCGGCTGCCCGCAGCGCCGGAGAGGAGGGGCTCACGGTGGCCGAGGTCCTCGATCGTTACATCGAGGGCCCCACGGACGGCGTGTTCACCGACGGCTCGGCGTCACCGAACCCCGGTCCGGGAGGGTGGGGTGCGGTGTACGTCGTGGGTGGCGAGATCGTCGACCAGGCCTACGGCCACGAACGTCACACCACCAACAACCGGATGGAGCTCACGGCCCTGCTCCACGGGGTCGAGTTGGTCCCTGAAGGCACGTCCGCGGTGGTCTACACCGACTCCAACCTCGCCGTGCGCACCATCACGGAGTGGGCCGCTGGCTGGGAACGCAACGGCTGGCGACGCAAGCGGGGGCCGGTCGAGAACCTCGACCTGGTGCGCCCCCTGTACGAACGGTTCCGAGCACGCCCCGAACTCGAGCTGCGGTGGATCAAGGCGCACGCCGGCAACCGGTGGAACGAGTACGCGGACAGCCTCGCGACCGCCTACGCGCGCGAGGAACTGTAACGGGGCGTCGCCTGCCGTCAGCCCCAGCCCAAGGCGCGCAGGCTCGCTGCCACGCCGGCGCCGATGACGACGACCGCGGCGAAGGGGGCGCGCAGCGCCACGGCGACCGCCGCGGCGGCCACGCCACCGACCCGGGCATCGACGCCGAGACCGGTGTCGGACACGACCGTCTGGGTCGCGACCAAGGCTGCGAGCATCGCCGCCGGCACGAGGTCGGTGAGTCGCTGCAGCGTCGGTGGGAGCTCGCGCCCCGCGGAGACCATCGGTCCGAAGGCCTTCATCGTCCACGTGCCGACGGCCAGCACCAGGACCGCGACGACGATCATGTGGTGGCCTCCCCGGCCGTGTCGACGGGCGGCGCGGGCAGCCAGCGCAGGGCGAGGACAGCACCGAGCACCGACGCCACGATGGGCACCCCAGGTGGTGTCACCGGGGTGAGCCCGAGGGCGAGGAGCACCCCGAGGATGGCTGCTACCCGGCCCGCCCGGGTGCGCAACCATGGGGCGAGCAGCGCGAGGAAGCCGGCAGGGAACGCCGCGTCCAAGCCGAAGCGCTCCGGATCGCCGATCAGCTGCCCACCGTAGGCGCCGACCCCGGTCGAGACGATCCAGGCGACGGTCACGGTCCAGCCGGTGACCCGGAACCGACGGGTCGCGTGTGCCGGGGGGCCCGCCAGGCCGATGGCGACGGACTCATCGACCACGAGGTAGCTGTCCACCGCGCGGCGACCGAGGGAGGAGGCGGGAAGGTGTCGAGCGACGGCCAGGCCGAAGGGCACGAACCGGAGGTTGAGCAGCAGTCCGGCAGCGGCACCCGCCATCGGTGTGCCACCACCGAGGAGGACGCCGACGAACGCGAACTGTGACCCGCCGGCCAGGATCGCCACGCTGGAGAGCGTCGCCACCAGCGGAGACAGGCCGGCGGTGACGGCGAGCACACCGTAGGACAGCCCGTAGACCGCCACGGCGGCACCGACGGGCAGCGCGCGTCGCAGGACCGGTGCTCGCAGCCCGGCCGTCGCGTTGTGTGTTCGGGAAAGCGTCTTCATCGTCCGGTATCCTGCACGCTCGGCCCGCCGATCGCCATGTCCGGTTGACCGGACGTGCGTACGGCGCACAGGACACCGCCGTCGGTGACCACCTGGCGGGGCGAGTGGTTCCTGGGGTCACGAGGACGTGGAGCGGCCCGGTGCCGACGAGGAGGACCAGATGGGGATCGGCGACGAGCGACCGTCCGCGGCCGTCGGCCCGGATGCGGGTGAGCTGCGCAGCCGGATCGCGCGGACGGTCCACGAGCTACGCACGCGCTCGGGACGCAGCCTGGCGGAGGTGGCCGCGAGTGCCGGGATCGGCAAGTCGACCCTGCACGCGATCGAGTCCGAGGACGCGAACCCGGGCATCGAGACGCTGTGGGCGCTGGCACGAGCCCTCGACGTCCCGTTCGGCACCCTGCTCGAACCTCCGGCACCTGCGGTGCGCGTGGTGCGGGCAGGGGAGGGGCCCCGGGTGGACAGCGAGGGCGAACAGATCCAGGCCCGGCTGATCGCCACGACGGCGCACGGGGCCCGCACGGAGGTCTACGCCCTGACCCTCCAGCGCAGCCAGGGACGCGATGCCGAACCCCATACCCCCGGGATCACCGAGCACGTCCTGGTCGTCGCTGGACGGGTCCGGGTCGGGCCGGTCGACGCCCTGGTGGAGCTCGGTCCCGGCGATCTCGCGAGCTTCCCCGGCGATGTGGCTCACCGCTACGAAGCCCTGGAGGACGCGGTCGAGGCGGTCCTGCTGATCGAGTACGCCTGAACCGTCCGGTACCGGCCACCGGTACCGTCCGACGCGTCCTCGTCGTCCTGATGACCCACGTCCCTGGAGTTCGCGTGTCCGCTGAACCTGCCGTGTCCGTCACCGATGTCCGCAAGCGCTTCGGTGCGACCCACGCGCTGACCGGCGTCGACCTGGAGGTGCGCGAGGGTGAGGTCCTGGGGTTGCTCGGACCGAACGGTGCAGGCAAGACGACGCTCGTCCGGGTCCTGGCCACCCTGTTGCGGCCGGATGCGGGGCGGGCCCTCGTCCTCGGCCACGACGTCGTCCGGGAGGCGGGCCGCGTACGCCAGTTGATCGGGCTGACCGGTCAGTACGCCGCGGTCGACGAACTGCTGACCGGGCGCGAGAACCTGCAGATGTTCGGCGAGCTGTTCCACCTCTCCGCGGCGGACGCACGGCGCCGGGCCGACGAGCTCCTGGAACGGTTCGACCTGACCGACGCCGCATCGCGGCCTGCCCGCACCTACTCGGGCGGGATGCGACGTCGCCTCGACCTGGCGTCGAGCCTGCTCGTCCGTCCCCGCCTGCTCTTCCTCGACGAGCCCACGACCGGTCTGGACCCGCGGTCGCGCAACGCGATCTGGGCCATCACCCGCGAGCTCGTCGCCGAGGGGATGACCCTGCTGCTCACCACCCAGTACCTCGAGGAAGCCGACCAGCTCGCTGATCGGATCGCGGTCATCGACCACGGTCACATCATCGCTGAGGGGACCGGTGACGATCTGAAGGATCGCGTCGGGGGGCAGGTCGTCGACGTCGTGCTGGTCGACGCGGGGCAGCGGGATCGGGCACTCGAGGCCCTCCCTGACGCCGAACCCGTGGGATCGGACCGAGAGGTCCGGGTCGCGGTGACCGACGGCGATCCGCTCGCGTCGGTGCAGCGCGTCGCAGAGGCCCTGCGACAGCAACAGATCGCGGTGCGCGACCTCGGGTTGCGACGACCGACGCTCGACGATGTGTTCCTCCAGCTGACCGGGACGGTGGCGCAAGCCCCGGAGCAGGGTCCCGACGATGACCTCCGGGAGGTCGTGGCATGAGCATCAGCACCTTCGCGTCCACGCTGCAGCCGGCGGCGCCGACGAGCGTGGTGGGACGTGCCTACTGGCAAGCACGTGACACGTGGACGGTGACCAAGCGCAACCTGCGCCACTTCGTACGACAGCCGCGGTTGCTCGTGTTCTCGACGATCCAACCGGTCATGTTCGTGGTGCTGTTCGCGTTCGTGTTCGGCGGCGTTGCTGGCGCGGCGATCTCCGGGGACGTCGCCTACATCGACTTCCTCCTCCCGGGGCTGTTCGTGCAGTCTGCCGCGTTCCGCTCCACGCAGACCGCGGTCGGTCTGGCTGAAGACCTGGAGCGAGGCGTCGTCGACCGGTTCCGGTCGATGCCGATGTCGCGGGTAGCGGTGCTCGCGGGCCGCACCCTGGCGGATCTGGTCCGGTCGGTCGCCGTGATCCTGCTGATGGTGGCGGTCGGGTACGCGATCGGCTTCCGCTTCACCGAGGGGGCCGTGTCCGCGGTGGGTGCGGTGCTCATCGTGGCACTGTTCGGTCTGCTGATGAGTTGGCTGTTCATCCTGTTGGCCCTGTACGTACCCGGTGCGGAGGCCGCCCAGACCGCCGGGTTCGTGGTCGTGTTCCCCATCGTGTTCGCGAGCTCGATCTTCGTGCCGTTGGAGACGATGCCGCCGTGGCTGAGCACGTTCGCGGCGCAGAGCCCGTTGACGCACGCGGCCGACGCCGCACGCGCCATGTCGATCGGGGGAGAGGTGCTCGTGCCGACGCTGCTGACCGTCGCCTGGTGTGTGGCGCTGCTCGCCCTCGTGATCCCGCTCTCGGTCAAGCGGTTCCGTGCGATGACGTGAGGGGAGGTGCCGTGTCGCAGGTGGTCGAGCACCGACGCCCCGGTCCGCTCCGGGTGATCGTCACCGCCGCGACGGCGCTCGTCGCGGCGGTGTTGCCGATGTTCCTGATCGGCGCGCTGGGTCCTCGGATCATCGCCGATCTCGGTGTCGACGAGGTCGCGATCGGTGCGGTGGTCGCCGTGTTCTTCCTCGCGAGTGCGTTGCTCTCCCTGCCGGGTGGCGCGCTGACCGACCGGGTCGGATCGACCGCGGCGCTGCGGATCGGCGCGCTGATCGCCGCGACCCTGTCCGTGATCATCGCACTGCTCGGACAGGCGCTGTGGATCCTGCTGGTGCTGTTCGCCCTGGCCGGCGCGGCGGTGCCGATGGCGGACACCGGGGGCGCTCGGGCGATCGCTGCCGGGGTGCCCGTCGATCGTCAGGGCATCGCCTTCGGGGGCAAGGAGGCGAGCATCCCGGTGGCGGCGCTGTTGGCTGGACTGGTGGTGCCGGTGCTGGGCGCCCAGGTGGGTTGGCGTCCGGCCTACGCGGTCGCGGCCGGCCTGGCCGTGGTCGTGGCGGTCCTGGTCCCTCGTGGTCTCGACACGGCTCGCCGCGCCGACGTCACGGTGGCGGCCGCCGGATCCACGCTCCCGGGCCACGACCCGGCGCGGACCCGTTCCGACGACCACCCACCGGTCACGTCCCGACGGGCCGCGTTGGTGCTGCTCGCCGTCGCCGCGGGCCTGGGTGGTGGTGCGGCGAACTCGGCACCGACGTTCCTCGTGACCTCTGCGGTCGTCGGCGGGATGACCGAGGCCCGGGCGGGGCTCCTGCTCGCGGTCGCCAGCGGCGCGGGGGTGCTGATGCGTCTGCTCTCCGGGGTCGCGGCCGATCGCTACCACGGCAGCGAGCGACGTCTGACCGCGGTCCTGATGGGGATCGGGGCCCTGGGCATGGTCGGGCTGGCGGTGGGCTCGCCGGTCATCGCGGGCGTCGGGGCCATCCTGGCCTTCGGGGGCGGCTGGGGATGGACCGGACTGGCGTTCCTGGCGGCCGTGCGGCTGCTGGCCGACCGGCCGGCACGCGCGGCTGGCGCGATCCTGGCGGGCCTCGGGTCGGGCGGCGCGCTCGGGCCGCTCGCCTTCGGGGCGTTGGCGGCCGGCCCCGGCTACGCCGTCGCGTGGTCGGCCGGTGCCGGGGCGCTGCTCACCGCGGCGGTACTCGCCGGGACGGCCGAGGTCGTGATCCGCCGCGGACGCGGCGGTCCCCCATAAGCGACATTACGTAAACCTACGCTGGCGGCCCCATCACCGAGCCACCCGCCTGGCCGGTCTCCTCCTGCTCGGGGTGGTCCCCCGTCGTCGGTGCCCGGAGCGGTCGCAGGACGTCCTCGAGCTCATCGCCGAGCGCCAACTGCGTGACCGCGGTGACGAAGGCCGAACGGTTCAACCCGCACGTGACGGCCTGGTCGTCCAGTTCGTCGCGTTCGTCGGGTGTCAGGTACAGCGCGGTGAACGTCGCGTCCTCGACCTGGAGCCGCTTGCGGACCTCGACCTGGCCGAGCGCTTGGCGCAGCTGCGGCCCATGTTCCGCGGCGGCTGCCAGGACCCGGTCGCCCGCGGACCAGTCCAGCACCTTGGCGGCCTCCAGGAGCCGCTCCTTGGTGCGTCGCGGCAGCGTCAGGCCGACGTGCCGGCGTTCGGACGCGGTGCGCTCACCTCGGCGTGATCGTGTGGTTGCCACGGGGACCTCGATACGGCGATGGTGCGCGGCCGCGATGGTGCGCGGACCCTCTGTCCAGCACGTTATATCACGGGCAGGCTGCGTGCCGAGGGAGGTGCGTCCACCGCGAGGCTCAGCCCAACGCCTGACCGTCGGCATCGCGCACCTCGGCGAGGTCGAAGCGCACGAAGACCTCCAAGCGGGCCTCGTCGTCACTGACCGCGAAGGTGGCGGTGTGGGTCCTACCGTCGGGCGCGGTCGAGCGTCCCTGGAGGCTGAACGTCGGGCCCCACTCCCCTGGCCGGGGCTCGGGGCGGCCGAACACCGGTGGCTCCAGCATGGCGCCACCGAACGACGCGCTGACCTCCACCAGCTGCTCGACGTCGAAGGTGGCCAGCTCCAAACCATCGGGACCCTGCCGTCGCAGTGCTCCCAGGATCGTCGACACCGGCGAGCACAGCAGCTGCACCCGCCGGTCCTCGACCAGCTCCCAGGGGCTGGCCCCGACCGCGGGTTCGAGCGTGGCCGCCAGCACCCGGTAGCGGGGGTCGAGTTCGAGCCCCCACAACCGGGCGCCGTTCAGCGCCGCTTCGAGCGTTCCGGTGCGGCTCAGAGCAGACCCTGCTCCTCGAGCCACTCGCGTGCCACATCGTCGGATTCGCGGAACTCGATGTCGGTCTCGAAGTTCCAGGCGAGCAGGTCGTCGGTGGTGATCATGGCACTGAGTTCGTTGATCGCGTCCACCAGGTCGTCGCCGTAGGCCTCGATCAGCTCGTTCGCGAGGATCGGTGCGATGTTCTGGGCCGGGAAGATGCCCAGGTCGTCCTCGAGCACCTTGAACCCGAACTCCTCGATCTGGGGGGCGGTGTCGTTCCACACGACCGCGTCGACCTCCTCGGCCGCCAGCGCCTCGCCCAGGATCGGGCCGAACTCGATCGTCTGGGTGTCGGCGAACTCGATGCCGTACACCTCGGTGAAACCGATGAAGCACTGGGGGCGCTCGAAGCACTGGGCAGATGCGCCCAGCACCAGGCCCATGTCCGCGACATCCGAGATGGTCTCGGCCTCGAGGTCGCCGCGCACGACGAAGGCGTCACCATCGACCGCCGGGGTGTAGTCGAGGACCGTCGCATCGATGTCCGCGTACGCGTCGCGGATGACCTCCATCACCTCGTCGGGATCCGACGAGGGCTCGGAGTCCGGCGCAAGCTGCGCCTGCGAGCCACCGATGTAGTCCACGATCATGTTGAGCGTGCCGGCCTCCAGGTCGCTGATGGCTTCGACGCGGAAGCCCGCTGGCGTCTGGATGTCGACCGGGTAGCCCAGGGACTCGAGGTACTGGGCGTAGACCTCGGCCAGGGTGATGGCTTCGGAGAAGTCCTGACCTCTGATCTCGATCGTGGGTCCGTCAGGGATGTCGCCGTTGCCAGTTGCGGTGTCCTCGCCGTTACCGCAGGCGGCCAGCAGCAGCATGGCTGCCAGCAGGCTCGGCAACGTCCGTGACGTCCACTTCATCGGTCTCTCCAGGTCGGGAACTGCGGTCGGCACGCAGGCGGCGGACCCCGTACGGCTTCGCGAGACGTTCGATGGCCGTCAGCGTGATGCCCGTGAGCCCCGCCAGGGCTGCGATGAGGAAGGTTCCTCCTACCGTGAGCGTAGCGTTGTTCTGGCCGATGCCATCCCGGATGTAACGGCCCAGCCCATCGCCCCCGAGGAAGGCGCGGATCGGCTCGGTCGCCACGACCTGCACGGCGGCCACCCGCAGCCCGGTGAAGATCACGGTGCTGGCCAGGGGCAGCTCGACCGACAGCAGCACCGCCCGTTCGGTAAACCCCATGGCTCGTGCGGCATTGACGGCTGCCTCGTCGACCTCCTTCACGGCGACGTAGGTGCTCAGGAACATCGGCGGCACGGTCAGCAGGGTCAGGGCGATGAAGATCGGCCAGGGTTCGAAGCCGTACCCGCCCCGCAGCGAGATCGGTACCAGCAGGGCGGCGACGGCGAAGGTCGGCAGGGCGCGGCCGATGTTGACCAACCAGGCCGAGGTGACCTGCGCCAGGCGGCGGTGGGCGAGGTAGGCCGAGACCGGGACGGCCAGGATGGCGGAGGCCACGATCACCGCGGCACACAGCGCCACGGTGTCCCCGAGGCTGACGAGGATGCCGCCGGAACCGGTCCAGGTGACCGGGTCGGTGAACCACTCCCACAGGGTGGTGTCCCGCGGGATGGCACGCTGGCCCAGGACGAGGCTCATGAGCGTGCCGTCCGGGCCCAGGGGGTCAACCACCGACCGAGTAGGAAGAACAGCAGGTCGAGCGTGATCGCCAGCACGATCGACAGCAGGGCACCGATCGTCAGCGGCGTCCAGAACTGCCGCCGGATGCCCTCCATGATCAGGTTGCCGAGCCCCCCGCGGCCGACGATCCCCGCGACCGCGACCAGCCCCACGAGCGTGACCGTGGCGATGCGCAGCCCGTTGATCATGTAGGGCACGGCGACCGGGACCTCGACGGTGAACAGGCGTCGCACCGGCGACAGCCCCATCGCGTCGGCGGCTTCACGCACCGGCGCCGGGACCGCCCGGAAGCCGTCCAGGATGTTGGTCACAAGGATCAGGATCGTGAACGCGGTGAGCGGGATCAGCACCGTGTAGATCGACAGCCCGAGCGGGGTCGTCCGCAGGATGCCGAAGAAGGCCACGCTCGGGATCGTGTAGAGGAACGCGGCGAACAGCGTGATCGGCCCCACCGTCCAGCGGTAACGCAGGCCGATGCCGGCGAGCACGGCGGAGAGGATGAAGCCGATCGCGACCGGGGTGAGCGTCAGGAACAGGTGCTCGCCGATCGCCGCCTGGATGCGGTCCCACTGTTCGCCGAAGTAGCTCCACCGCAGAACGGGGTTGCGCTGCGTGACGAGGATCACGCCGCGTGCTCCGTCGGAGCATCCAGGTCTCCGGCGAGGCCCGCCCGGATGCGTTCGAGGGTGACCGTCCCGCGGAACCGGCCGGCGTCGTTGACCACCGCCACGGAGGTCCTGGAGGTCATGATGATCTCCAGCGCGGAGCGCAGGGTGCTGCTCGGTGCGACCTGGGCCGCGGGCAGGAAGCGTTCGATCTGGCGCAGCTCGGTGCCGACGACGAGCTGTTCGCGCGGAACCCAGCCGAGGAAGGTCTCGTCCTCGACCAGCCCCAGCCAGTCGCTGCGGTGGTCGTCGATGACCGCCAGCCCGGTGGTGACGTCGGCATCCACGTCGACGACCGGGCCGGCCTCGAAGGGCAGGTCCCCGACGGTTGCGAGCGCGAGACGCCGCATGCTGCGGTCCTCCCCCACGAACCGCTCCACGAACTCGCTGGCGGGCGCACGGAGCAGTTCGTCCGGGGTGGCGTACTGCTCGAGGATGCCTCCGACGTTGAGCAGCGCCACCTGGTCGGCCACCTTGATCGCCTCGTCGAGGTCGTGGGTGACGAGCACGATCGTCTTGTGGAGCCGGTTCTGCAGCTCGAGCAGCTCGTCCTGCAGGCGGCCACGCACGATCGGGTCGACGGCACCGAAGGGTTCGTCCATCAGCAGGACCGGTGGGTCCGCCGCCAACGCGCGGGCCACGCCCACCCGCTGCTGCTGACCCCCGGACAGCTCGTCGGGGTACCGGTCGAGCATCTGTGCGTCGATGCCGACCACCCCGGCGAGCTCACGTACCCGCTCCTGGACCCGGGACCTGTCCCACCCGAGCGAGCGCGGCACGGTGGCGATATTGGCCGCGATCGTGCGGTGCGGGAACAGACCGACCTGCTGGATGACGTAACCGATGCCGCGTCGCAGCTCGACCGGTGGCTGGTTCGAGACGTCGTCCCCTTCGATCTCGATCCGTCCCGCGGTCGGCTCGATCAGCCGGTTGATCATCCTCAGGGTGGTCGTCTTGCCACAACCGGAGGGGCCGATCAACGCCACGATCGAACCACGCTCGACGTCCAGGTCGAGCGCAGCGACCGCATCCTCGGTCGTCCCTGGGAAGCGCTTCCTCACCCCACGGAGCCGGATCGCCGGGGTCTTCAGGTCCTGATCGATGACGGTCCCGGTCTCGTGAGGGAGTAGGGGAACAGGAGGAGAGGATAGGCAGGCGGGGATCGGGGGGCGAGCCGCCACACCCGTACCGGCGCCGCTGACGGGCAGCACTAGGCTCGGTCGTCCCCGCCCACGAGGTCCGCTGTGCCCACCTTGCCTTCGCTCCACGTGACCACGGACGCGATCGACCACCTCGATGTCGATGCGTTGCTCGTGCCGGTCTTCCGCGGCGCCATCGAAGGTCCAGGCGCGGAGGCGGCCCTGCGCGCGATCGGCCTCTCGGACGTTCCGCGGGACCACGACTTCCGCGGGAAGCTCGGTGAGGTGCTCCACCTCGCCGCCCCGGGCCGGTCGTGGGGTCGCGTCACCCTCGTCGGGCTCGGGCGCTTGGATGCCCTGTCCGACGAGCAGGTCCGTCGCGCGATGGGGACCGCCGTGCGTGCGGTGGCCGGCTCGGCCCGCACGGTCGGGACCACCCTGGCGCTCCTGAACCCCGCGGCTTCGACCCTGCGGGCGGCCGCCGAAGGGGCCCTGCTCGGCGCCTACCGCTACGACGCGCTGCTCGGCTCCCCCCCGCCGCACGTCCTGCGTGACGTGACCTTCGTCATCGCGTCCTCCACTGCGGCAGCTGCCGACGACCTGCTCCACCGAGCGCGGGTCCACGCGAACGCACAGCGTCTGGCCGCTGAACTCACCTCGACGCCCCCGAACCTCCTCGGTCCCGTGGAGGTGGCGGCGCGCGCCCAGGACCTCCGGGACGTCGAGGTGGAGGTGTGGGACGAGCAGCGACTGGCAGCCGAGGGCTGCGGTGGCCTGCTCGCGGTGGCGCGTGGTTCGGCACGTCCTCCGCGGTTGGTCCGGCTGCGGTACACGCCGGCCGATCCCGTCGCACGTGTCGCCCTGGTCGGTAAGGGCATCACCTTCGACACCGGGGGGATCTCCCTCAAGCGCCCCTCGACGGCGATGGAGCACATGAAGGGCGACATGGCGGGGGCGGCCGTGGTCCTGGCGGTGTTCTCCGCGCTGAGCGAACTCAGGATCCCGGTCGAGGTGCACGGTGAGATCTGCCTCGCCGAGAACATGCCCGGGGCAGACGCCCAGCGTCCCTCGGACGTGATCACGATCCGGGGCGGGACGACCGTCGAGGTCATGAACACCGATGCCGAGGGACGACTGGTGCTCGCCGACGGTCTGGTGCTGGCCGCCGAGTCGTCACCCGACGCGATCGTGGACGTGGCGACCCTCACCGGAGCCGTCGCCCGTGCCATCGGCGAACGCGCCATGGGGATCTTCGCGAACGACGACGACCTCCTGCGCCGGATCCTCAGCGCGGCCGCCGACGCGGGCGAGTCGATGTGGCACCTCCCGCTGTGGGACGATCTGCGTGACAACCTCGACTCCGACGTCGCCGATCTCGAGAACCTCGGCCGTGGTGACGAGGCTGGCGCGACGATGGGCGGGTTGTTCCTCCGCGAGTTCGTCGATGGCCTGCCCTGGGCCCACCTCGACATCGCCGGACCGTTCTGGCAGGAGGACGACCGGTTCCACCTCCCGCGGCACGGGACCGGGGTCGGTGTGCGGACCCTGCTGCGCTGGCTGGACCCCCGCGACGACTGAGTGCGGGCACGGCCTGCGGTCTGGCTACTCGACCGCCGCGATGGTCGGCTCCGGCACGGCGGCGACCAGGTCGGCGTCGCGGATGCGCTCGGTCGGGAAGGCCGTGACCTCGCCGCGCAGCTCGTCGACGACCGGGTCGAGAGCGATCGCGAATACGCCCTGGCCGCGTCGGAGCAGGTCCAGCAACTGCTGCTGGTCGTCCATCGCGTAGACGCTCACACCGTCGGAGACCAGGGTCGTGTCGGCAGCGCTGCGACCCCGGGCCTGGAGCTCCTCGACCGCGAGACGCACCTTCTGCAGCGACACGCCGGTATCGAGCAACCGCTTGACCAGGCGCACCTTGACGACGTCGTCGAAGGAGTACAGCCGTTGGGTCCCTGACCCTTCGGCCTTCTGGATCGACGGTTCGACCAGACCGGTGCGCGCCCAGTAGTCGAGCTGCCGGTAGGTGACGCCCACGATCTTGCAGACCGTGGGGCCGCGGTAGCCGTCGCGCTGACCGCCCTCGTCACCGATGTCCAACGCCAGCTGTCCCGTGGTCCCCACTGCTGCGACCTCCGACCTGATCGGTGGAGCGGGACGCCGCCGTCCGCTCCCCTGCACCGTGCGGGCCCAGCCGACAGCCCGGTGGAGGGCCTGGACCGTTCCCGCTCCACCCCGCGCTCCGGGACCGGACCACACCGGTGGAACTACCTCCGACGAGGCTAGGGCTGCGGCGGAGTCGGGTCAACCGGTCGGTCGTCGTACCTAAGACGGATCCGGTCCGATGCGCCGCACCCAAGACCCTAGAGGGATGGTAGAGGGTTCGGGCACAGCGCCGCTGAGGCCCCTGTGTGCCCCTGTACGGTCCGCTGGTGCGCGCCGGGGCAGCGCCCGCGCTCCCCTACCTGCCACCGCACGAGGTCGCGCGTGCATCGCGCGCAGGAAGAGGTCGCGCGTGTATCGCGCGCAGGCAGAGGTCGCGCGTGCATCGCGCGCAGGGCCCTGGCTACCGCAGGTGCTGCGCAGCGGATCCGGTGACGGCCAGGCCGTGTCGGCGGGTCAGCCCTTGAAGTCCTCGGGGCTGACGTCGTCGAGGAACTCGCGGAACTGGCGGACCTCCTCCTCGGCGTCCGCCCCCTCCTCGAGATCGCCGTCCTCGGTCTCCTCGATCTCCAGACCAGCACTGTCGAGGACGTCCTCGGCGGCGAAGAGAGGGACATCCTCCAGGCGGCTGGCCAGAGCGATGGCATCGGACGGCCGGGAGGAGACCGTCCAGGCCTCCTGGCCTCGTTGCAGCTTGAGCTCGGCGAAGAAGGTGCCGTCCTGGAGGTCGGTCACGTGGACCGCGACGAGTTCCACGCCGAGCTCCTCGAGCACGTCGACGAACAGGTCGTGGGTGAGGGGCCGTGCGGTCTCGACACCCTGGAGGGCGAAGGCGATCGCCGTCGCCTCGACCGCCCCGATCCAGATCGGCAGGTAGCGGGTGCCCTCCTGCTCCTTGAGCAGCACGATCGGTTGGTTCGCGGGCAGCTCCACGCGGACCCCGACGAGCTCCATCTCGATCACGAAGCACCACTCCTGACGACGACGGTGCGAGGCTAGCCCAGCGTGCCAGCTGCGGTCGCAGCCCGCAGGGCGGTGTAGGTCCCGTCGACCAGCGAACGACCGAGCTGCGCGTTGGGATCGTCGACGGGCTCCGGTCCTGCGCCGGGCGTGGCGACGAGTTCGGTGAGCGTCGCATCATCGACGACCAGCGGGAACCGGAGCGAGGTCTCCGGGGGACGCAGCGGCAGACGCAGGTCCAGACGGGCCTCGCTGTCGATCGGGATCGTGATGGTCACGTCGTCGGTGACGAGGTCGATGGTGCCCCCACCGACCGACAGGCTCACCGAGGCGCCGAGCTCGGTGGGGCGGGTGGCCGTGAACCCGTGATCCAGCAGGCTCGGGGCCCCCTCGAACCGGCTCGGATCCTCTCCGGCGCCGAGCACGATGGCGATCAGCTCGCGGCCTCCCCGCTCAGCGCTACCGACCAGACTGTGTCCGGCCGGTGTCGTGAAGCCCGTCTTCATGCCGGTGGCGCCCGGGTAGGTGCCGATCAGCTCGTTGCGGTTCTCCTGGGCAGGTTGGCCGGGGAGGGCCACGAGTCGCTTCCCCATCGCGTCTCGTAGCGCGGGGAGGTCCAGGGCGGCCCGCGCGATGAGGGCGAGATCACGCGCCGAGAGGACGGTGTCGTCATCGAGGCCGGACGGGGTCGTGATCGTCAGGCCCTCGGCCCCCAGGCCCGCCGCGTCCTCCTCCATCCAGGACAGGAAGGTCGCACGATCGCCCGCGACGTGGACCGCCAACGCTTCGGCCGCCTCGTTACCGCTGCGCGCGAGGATGGCATCGAGCAGTTCTGCCACGGTCCACTCGTCACCGGGCACCAGCCCGACGGTCGAGCCGGTGACGCCGAGGACCTCCTCCCCGACCGTGACGACCTCGTCGACCTCGACCCGCTGGAGGGCGGTGTAGGCGGTCAGCAGCTTCAGGGTCGACGCGACGGGGCGGCGCTGGTCGGCGTTGTGGGCGACCAACAGCTGACCCGTCTCGACCTCCATCAGGAGGTGCGCCGCCGAGTCGATGCCGTCGGGAGCGGGCCAGCTCGCCGGCGGGGCGTCGGCGAGCACGGGCGTGCCCTCGTCCGCGATCGCCGGCCCGCCGCCGAGGGCGAGGACGACGAGGAGGACGAGCCCGATCCAGCGCCGGCCGCCCCGGTGGCGATCAGGAGACCGATCGCTCACGGGTGGAGGACCTCCTGGATCGCGCTGGCGAGCAGGGTGCGATGCAGTTCACTGCCCAGGGCGACCAGGCGCTCGGCGGTGCGTTCGGCCTCGCGACGACTATCGGGGTTGCGCTGCCGCAGCGCGGGTCCGACCCGCTGTTCGACCAGGGCGGCTTCCCGGTCCGCGAACTGGCGGTACATCCGAAGGTGCCGGGGTTCGAGTCCCGTCTCGAGCAGCTTCGCCGCGATCCGTGCCACCGCGACGGCGTGCGCGTCGTGCCGTTCGTCGTGTAGCAGGCCGTGGTCGCGGAGCTCCGCCAGGGCGGGTGGGGTCAGGCCGGTCGTCTCCAGGAGTTGCGTGTCGGTGAGGGAGACGTGCTGGTCCGGAGATTCGAGCAGCGAGGGTTGGCGTTCGTCGCCGACGGACCCCTGCGAGACGAGTCCCGCTGGCACCTCGTCGTGGTCCGTGGTCGGCGGAAGGCCGGCGTCGATCCGGTCGAGCTCGTCCCGGATGACCTTGAGCGGCAGGTAGCGGTCCCGTTGGGCGCGGAGCACGTAGCGCAGTCGCTCGACGTCGGCGTCCGTGAACTTGCGGTACCCGGACTCGGTCCGGTCCGGGCTGATCAGCCCTTCCGCTTCGAGGAAGCGGATCTTCGAGATCGTGATGTCGTCGAACTCGTCCCGAAGGCGGTTGAGGACCTCCCCGATCGTTGCGGTCGTCACGTCTCCGTCACCACCTGCGCCCCGTGGGCATCCAGGTAGAGCAGCTTGAAACGTCCGATCTGGAGCTCGTCACCGGTCGCCAGGTGACGCTCCTCGACGCGATCCCCGCCGACGTAGGTGCCGTTGAGGCTCCCGAGGTCCTTCAGCGTGGTCCCGTGTTCGTCGCGGAGCAGTTCCGCGTGACGCCGGGACACGGTGACGTCGTCGAGGAAGATGTCCGAGTCGGGGTGTCGCCCCACCGTGGTCGTGTCGCGGTCGAGCAGGAAGCGCGACCCGGCGTTCGGCCCGCGGACGACGACGAGCATGCCGGTCCCCGGGGCGAGCTCGGGGAGATCGTCGGCGTCGTGTTGCGGATCGAACACTCCCACGTCGATCGACGCGGTCGTGTTCTCCGAGCCTGACTCGCCCACCGCTGCACCACAGGACGGGCAGAAGTTGGCCTCGTCCGATACGTCCTGTCCGCACTGGTTGCAGATCATCCCGCGCCCTCCGTCTCCGCTCGACCGTCGTCACCTGTCCGGGTCCGCTTCCCGGTCAGCTCGAGCTCACCATCAGGTCGAGGTTGAGACTTCTGCCTCCTCGAGCCCGTGCAGCGTAATGCCTCCTCGTTGCCCTGTCCCCCTCTTCCTCGAACCGGCACCGACCGGTTCACTCGGGCAGGGTGGCCTGGTAGCCGGCGGCATCGAGCAGGTCCGCGACCTGGCTCGTGTCGGTCATGCGGATGGACACCATCCAGCCGTCGCCGTAGGGGTCGTTGTTGACCAGCTCCGGACGGTCGTCGAGGGCATCGTTGCGGGCCTCGACGGTGCCGCTCACGGGAGCGAACAGATCGGAGACCGACTTGGTCGACTCCACCTCGCCGAAGGGTTGGCCCTGCTCGACCTCCGCACCGGCGGCGGGTAGGTCGACGTAGACGACGTCACCGAGCTGCTGCTGGGCGTAGTCGGTGATGCCGATGACGACGACGTCGTCCTCGGGTCGAATCCACTCGTGGTCCGCGGTGTAGCGCAGGTCCGGCGGCAGCTCTTCGCTCACGGCACTGATCCTCCGATGGGGGGCGAGGCCGTCACCCTAGTTGTCCTGAGAGGGTCCCCGCTCGCGCAGGACGGCCCGGAGGTACTGCCAGGCAGAGATCCAGTGCAGCACGGCGCCGACGGCGAACAGGGCCCAGGCCACGACGAGCACGACGGGCTCGGGTGCTGCGGGGCCGTCACCGAGGACGGCGGCGCCGATGAACAGCGGGAAGGCGAACATCAGGGCGAAGGTCGATGACTTGCCGATACGGGTCACGGCAGGCGGACGGTCCCCTCCGCCGAGCAACAGCGCTCCCCCGGCCATGACGAGCGCATCGCGGACGAGGACGACCAGCAACGCCCAGAGCGGCAGCAACCCGGACACGACGAACGCGATACCGACGATCAGGAACAGCGCCCGGTCCGAGATCGGATCGAGGAGCTGGCCCAGTCGGGTGACCTGCCCGAACCGACGGGCGACGTACCCGTCGAGCCAATCCGTCGCGGCGAAGAGCGCGAGCACGATCAGGGCTCGCAGGTAGCGCTCCCCGACCAGATCGATGAAGACCAGGGGCAGGATCGCGATCCGGGCGAGCGACAGCACGTTCGGGACCGTCAGGATCCGGTTGGACACCTCCTGTGGCGCCTCCGGATCTCCGCCGAGGTCGAAGAAGCGATCGAGGCCACCCATGGAGCCCTCTCGACGACACCTGCGACGACCGTCGCCGCGCGTGCCGCACCGTAGTGGTCGGACGTGCGCCGGGACGCCTCGGCTCCGGGTACCTGGGCACCCGGAGCCGAGATCGATGTCGGGCTGGCCGGACTTGAACCGGCGACCCCTCGCCCCCCAGACGAGTGCGCTACCTGACTGCGCCACAGCCCGTGGGCCGCGGACCGACGAGGGCCCGCGAGCGGGGCACGCTACCTCGTCGTGAGGCTGCTCGCGAACCGCCGCGTCACCGCCCGGGGCGGCGACGACCGCGGGACCCGTCCCTCGGACGGTCCTCGATCGCCAGCGGGACGCCGGTCAGGTCGTAGCGCTCGCGGAGGACCCGTTCGAGGTAGCGCAGGTAGCCCTGCGGGAGGCGTCCGTTCACGAACAGCACGACGCGGGGCGGGCGGACCTCGGGCTGCGTGGCGTAACGGATCTTCAGTTGGCGGTTGCCGTGCCGGGGCGGGGCGTGCTCCTCGACGGCTTCTCCGATGACGCGGTTGAGCTCGCGGGTGGGGATACGGCGCCCGTGGTTCTCCCACACGGTGGCGAGTTGCGGGAGCAGACGACGGACCCCACGTCCACTCACCGCGGAGACGTTGACCCGTGGGGCCCACCGGGCGAACGACAGCAGCCGGTCGAGTTCACGCTCCAGGTCCTCACGGCGTTCCTCGTCGAGCAGGTCCCACTTGTTGCAGACCAGGACGACGCCGCATCCCGCGTCGCGCAGGAGTGCGGCCAGACGCTGGTCCTGCTCCCCGAGCGGCTCCGAGGCGTCGACCACGAAGAGCACGACGTCAGCATCCTCTACGGCGCGTCGGGTGCGATCGACGGAGTACAGCTCGGTGTCCTCGCCCTGGCGGTAGCGACGACGCATCCCCGCGGTGTCGACGAACACCCACGGTCGCCCGTCGATCTCGATCATGGTGTCGATCGCGTCCCGTGTGGTGTGGGGCACGGCATCGACGATGGCCCGTTCCTCGCCGAGGAGACGGTTGAACAGCGACGACTTGCCGACGTTCGGTTTCCCGACGATCGCGACGCGCGGGACGAGGCTCTCGTCCGGGGGTGGCGTCGCCTCGGCTGGCAGCCGCGCCGTCGTCGCATCCAGCAGGTCCCCGATGCCCCTCCCGTGTCGTGCCGAGACACCGTGGGGCTCCCCCAGCCCCAGGGGGTAGAGCTCGTGGATCAGGGCCTCCTGCTTGTCACCGTCGACCTTGTTCGCGACGAGGAGGGTCGGGACATCGCTGCGGCGCAGCAGCCGGGCGTAGCGCTCGTCGTCCTCCAAGGGCCCGACCGTCGCGTCGACCACGAACAACACGACGTCGGCGTCGGCCACGGCCTGCTCGGCCTGTTCCACGATGCGTGCCGCCATACCGGTGGCCTGGTGCTCCCAACCCCCGGTATCGACCACGAGGAAGGGCCGGGCACGCCACTCCGCCAGGTGCTCGGTGCGGTCACGCGTCACCCCTGGCTTCTCCTCGACGATCGTGACCCGGGCGCCGAGGATGCGGTTGACGAGGGTCGACTTCCCCACGTTCGGCCGCCCGACGACCGCCACCCGCGGGAGCCGCTGACGTGCCGTGAGCGGGTCGATGTCCGGCTCCACGGGCCCCAACCGCACGTCGATCGCCCGGTCGACGATCGCCGCGACGACCCCCTCGAGGTCCAGTTCGGTCGTGTCCAGTTCCCAGGCGTCGTCCGCTTTCAGCAGTGGTGCGACCGCGCGGTCACCGTCGCTACGGTCGCGAGCGGCGATCTCCTCGGTCAGCGTGTCCAGGTCCTCACGACCCGACTGTGCGGCCCGCCGACGGGCGCGTTCCTCCACACTGGCGGTGAGGAACACCTTGAGGTCGGCGTCGGGGAGCACCACCGTGCCGATGTCACGGCCTTCGACGACGCCGCCGTCGGGTGTGACCGCCGCGCGCTGGCTCGGGACCAGCGCGTCGCGCACCTCCGCGTGAGCGGCGACGCGCGACACCGCAGCGGTCACGGCCTCACCCCGGATCTCCTCCTCCACATCCTCGCCATCCAGCCGCGTCCGCTGCCGATCCTGGCCGATGGTGACCGCATCGACCTGGGCGCGGCACGCGCCCGCGTCGTCGAGGTCGGTGTCCGCGCGGAGACACGCCAGGGCGGCGGCCCGGTACATCGCGCCGGTGTCGATGTGCGGGATGCCCAGGGCGTCCGCGACCTGTCCAGCGACGGTGGACTTCCCGGAACCGGCCGGTCCGTCGATCGCGACCACGAAACCCGCGAAGAGCTCGGCTGGCTCGGCGACGTCGTCGGTCGTCGAAGGGTCGTCGACGAGGGGGGATCCTGCATCGGAAGGCACGGTCGGGCTCCGCAGCGGGGTGGGTGGTGGCGGCGAGCCTCCCGCCGGACAGGTGGCGGGACGGCCGGCCGAGAGGGACCGGCCGGTCAGCCTATCCCCCGGCCCGATGTCCCGACCTGAGCTCCTCGATGAGGTCGAAGTAGCCCGGGAAGGTCTTCGCGACGCACCCCGGGTCGGCGATCGTGATCCCAGCAACGCGCAGCCCGAGCAGGGCGAAGCTCATCGCCATGCGATGATCCTCGTAGGTCTGGATCGTCGCGGGATGCGGAACACCCGGATGCACGACGAACCCGTCGGCTTCCTCCTCGGCCTCGATGCCGCAGCGCCGGAGTTCGGTCACCACCGCCGCGATGCGGTCGGTCTCCTTCGCGCGGATGAACCCGATCCCGGTGACGCGCGTGGGCTGCTCCGCGAAGACGGCGACCGCAGCCAGGGTCTGGGCCGTGTCGGACATCGCACCGAGATCGACCTCGATGCCGCGCAACCGCGCCGGCCCCCGGACCTCCGTGCCGTCGGCATCGATGGTCACTTCGGCGCCCATCTCGGCCAGGACCTGCGCGAACGCGGCATCGCCCTGCGTCACCTCCACCCCCAACCCTGCGACGCGTACGCGCCCACCGGTGATCGCCGCGGCGGCCAGCGGGTAGGTCGCCGCGGACGCATCGGGTTCGACCGGGTAGGTGCGCGCGCGGTAGCCGGTCGGTGCCACGGCGAAACGGCCGGGGGCCGTCTCTTCCACCGCGGCCCCGAAGGCTTCCATCACCTGCAAGGTGAGGTCGACGTACGGTCGTGACACCAGGCTCGAGCGGACCTCCACGGTGACGCCATGGCCGACCGCAGGCGCGGCGAGCAGCAAGCCGGACAGGAACTGGCTGGAGACCTCGCCGCCGACCTGGACCGAGCGATCAGCCCAGCCGTCGACGGTCAGACGCACCGGCAGATGTCCGGGGTCACCCAACGCCTGGATTCCCGCCCCAAGCTGCTCGAGGGCGTCCAGGAGCGGCCCCATCGGGCGTGCCCGGAACGCGGGCGCGCCGTCGAGTTCGAACTCCCCGGAGCCCAGCGCGACCACCGGGGCGAGGAACCGTGCTGTGGTCCCCGAGAGTCGGACGTCCAAGCGAGCCTCCGAGGCCGGGGGCCGCCCGCCGCAGCCGGTGACGATCGCCGTGTCTCCCTCCACGATGATCACGACCCCCAGGGCGCGTAGGGCCTCGATCATCGCCCAGGTGTCGTCGGCCAGCAGCAGCCCCTCCAGACGGGACTCCCCGTCAGCGAGGGCAGCGGCCACCAACGCCCGGTTCGTCAGGCTCTTCGACCCAGGTACCCGCACGGTGACATCGGGTGCCACGAGCAACGGCGCGATGGTCCGTGTCTGCGGTGCCGTCATCGACGCACCTCCCGAAGCTCGACCCTCATCCTCGACCTGAGCCTGACGGTGAGGGTGATCCCGGGTGAGAGGTGCTCCGTCACTCGGGCAGATCCGTGCGCAACTGGCGGGCCGCGTGCAGGTAGGGATGGCGCAGTTCGGTCACGGCACGGTCCGTGTAGGCGTGCACGAGGACCCGGATACAGCGTGGGACGCCCCCGTCGATGTCCAGTTCGCGGGCGCACAGCAGGGGCACGTGGGTGATCCCCGCGATCCGTGCGGCCTCCGCCGGGAACGCGCTCGAGATGTCGTCGGTCGCCGTGAACACGAGCGAGATCAGGTCCTCCTCGCGCAGTCCGTTGCGCTCGAAGACGGTCTGGATCAGCTCCCCCGTCCGTTCCAGGAGATGCTCGCGGTCGTCGCGTTCGAGCGTCGTCGCCCCCCTCAGGGCCCGTACCCGCAGATCATCCAGCACCAGATCCTCCTGTCGCCGCGTACAGACGAGCGATCTCCGGAGGGGTCAGGAAGCGCCACTTGCCCTGCCGAAGATCACCGAGTTCGACCCCGCCGTAGGCCACGCGGGCCAGCCGTTCGACCTTGAGGCCGACCTGTCCGAGCATGCGTCGCACCTCGCGTTTGCGTCCCTCGGTCATCACGACCTCGAGCAGCGCCTGGTTGCGTTCCTCCTCGAGGACACGCACCCGGCGTGGCTTGGCCAGCCCGTCGTCGAGTGCGATCCCGGCCTTCAGTTCGGCCAGGACCTTCTTGCGGACCGGGCCCGGGACCAGGGCGACGTAGGTCCGCTCCACCTCGAACGAGGGGTGCATCAGCGCGTGGGCGAGCTCGCCGTCGTTGGTGAGCAGCAGCAGCCCCTCGGTGTCCTTGTCCAGCCGCCCGACCGGGAACAGCCTCTGGGGCAGGTTGACCAGGTCGACGACCGCAGGCCGACCCTCTGGGTCGTCGGCGGTCGTCACGACCCCGCGAGGCTTGTTCAACAGGACGTAGACCCGATCCGGGTCGATGTTGATGCGCTCACCGTCGACCAGGACCTGGTCGCAGGCG
This sequence comes from Nitriliruptoraceae bacterium, assembly GCA_003563915.1. Lineage (GTDB taxonomy): Bacteria > Actinomycetota > Nitriliruptoria > Nitriliruptorales > Nitriliruptoraceae > CSSed11-175R1. The sequence continues at coordinate 28,288 of PWTE01000301.1, read as the reverse complement.
GCATCGACCTTCTGGCCGAGTTGCGCCCCCTCCCCGTTGACGGTGACCCGCCCCTCGACGATCAGCGCCTCCGATGCGCGCCGGGACGCCACGCCGGCAGCAGCCATCACCTTCTGCAGTCGTTCAGCCGCCATCGGGGTCGCTCCCACCCTGGGCGTCGGCGGCCTCCTCGCCCGCGTCCTCCTCCGCCTCGGTCGCAGCCTCACCCGCCGCGATCGCCTGGCGGAGTCGATCCGCAGCGCTCCTGGCCGCGCGTTCCAGACGATCGGTCAGGTCGTCCATATCGCGTTCGTCGCCCCGCCCCGAGACGCCGGAGGGGGCCGGAAGACCACCGTCGTCATCGAGGTCTTCGTCCTCACCGGCGCCCGTGTTCGTCGCCGCGTCGTCACGACCACCGAGCCGTCTCGAAGGGAGGTCCTCACCGGCGGCGAGACGACGACGGATCTCCTTCAGCGCACCAAGCTCCGGTTCGTCGGGAGCCGGTGCCTCCGGCAGGTAGTCGGTCAAGGCGGGCAGCTCCTCGAGGGAGTTCAGGCCCAGGCGTTCCAGGAGGGTCATGGTGGTCCCGTAGAGCACCGCGTGTCCCGCACCCTCGTCGCGGCCGACCTCCTCGACGAACCCACGCGCCACCAGGCTCCTCACCGCGGCATCCGCGTTCACCCCGCGGATGTCACCGATCTCCTGACGGCTGATCGGCTGCTTGTAGGCGATGACGGCGAGGGTCTCGAGCGCGGCCTGGGTCAACCGTCCGGTGCGGCCGATCAACGTCCATCGCTCCACGACCCCCCGTGCTTCGGGAGCGCTGTACATCCTCCAGCCCCCACCTGCCTGGCGGATCTCCATGCCGCGTCGCTGCTCCGTGAACTCCTCCGAGAGTTCGCCGAGCTCCCTCTGGACGTCGTTCTCAGGCACCTCCAGCAGCTCCGAGAGGGTCACGAGATCCAACGGCTCATCCGCCAGGAACAGCAGCGCCTCCAACGCCTGGCGAGCGTCGGCTGGCAGCCGCGGTCGTGGGCTCGTCATGTCGGTGAGCCCTCTCTGTCATCGGTGGTGACGCCGGCCGGGACGGGATCAGCATCGCCGTCGCGAGGCTCGTCGTCGAAACCGTCCTCGGTCAGCGAGTCGAGATCGTGGCCACCGCCGCAACGCTCCACCTCGAGCATCGCGTGGAGATCGGGCTGGTCCAGGTCGACGTGACCCAGCTTGAACAGCTCCAGCAGCGCGAGGAACAGCACGACACGGTCACCGCGTCCGCGTCCAGCAACCAGCCGCGAGAACGCCGCCCGCTCGCCCGGCTCCGGGATCGCCGCGAGGACCTGCAGCGCGGCATCGCGGATCGTGAGGTAGCTGCGACGGATGTGGGTGAGATCGACCTCCGGCTCAGGACGCGGAGCCAGTGCAGCCGCCGCCAGAGCAGCCAGCCCCCTGGCGTCGATCGGTAGCGGTGTCTCGGGCACCAGGCGCAGCATCCACGGCTCCGGCGCGACCTCACGTGGGTAACGGTGCCCGAAATGCTCCAGGCGGTGCGCCAACACCCGACTGACGTCGCGGTACGCCCGGTACTCCAGCAGCCGCGCGTAGAGCAGGTCACGAGCGTCACCGAGGAGGTCCTCGTACTCCTCCCGTTCGTCCGACGGGAGCAGCCGCGACGCCTTCAACTCGACGAGGGTCGCCGCCACCACCAGGAACCGCGTCGCGGTCTCCAGATCCAACTCGTCCAGGGTGTCGCTCAGGTGCGCCAGGAAATCCCCGGTGATGTCCGCGAGATCGACCTCGGTGATCTCGACCTGCCGCCGCGAGATGAGGTGCAGGAGCAGGTCGAACGGGCCCTCGAAGACCTCCAACCGGACCTTGTACGACATGAGCTCCCTGCACGTCGTTGCGCGACGACCTCGACCTCCCAGGCTAGCCGTGGCCCGGCCCCCCGGGTGACGCGGCTAGCCCCTCCGCGCCGCGATCCGCGCGGCGACACACCGCAGCCAGGTCTCGGCATCCAACGTCGGTGGCGGCGGGGGCACCACGCGCGGCACGAGTCGGTACGCCAGGTGCTCGGTGACCCCGATCCGGCTGGCCGGCGGGAGCGTGCCCGCGCGTCGCAGCACCTCGCGTACCGCCGCGCGGTCCTCCCGCTGCAGCCCCGAGACGTCCAGCTGCGACGTGTACGCCTCCCACCCCGGTGGCGCCGGGTGAACCAGCGGCGACGGTGCTGTGACCGCGCGCCGCTCGCGGACCACCATCGTGCCGGCAGCCAGGTCCCCGAGTCGTTGGCCCCGCCGCGACGAGAACGAGCTCACGGTCGCGAACAGTCCGCCGGAGCCCAGCAGGTCGAGGATGCCGACCACCGCGCGGATCGCCGCGTGTCGGAAACCGACGGGCAACCCCTCGACGGTCACGACCCGTAGTCCCATGGCGGCCTTACCCGGTGTCCGACCGCGCCACAGCACCTCGAAGCCGATCGGGTAGGCGAACTGCAGCACGAACACCGCGATCAGGAGGATGGCGATACCGAACGAGCCAGGGACGAAGCCGCCACCTCCGAGCAGCAGCTGAGCCAGCTGGAGCAACAGCAGGCCGGTGAGCACGATCGCGAGGTCGAGCAGGTACGCGATACCTCGCGATCCGACGGTCGCGATGTCCACATCCAGGGGCACCGCATCGGGGGTGATCCAGGCATGGCCGATCGTGGCGGCCTCCGCAGAGGTTGACGCCCTACCCTCTGGCCGCATCGTCACCCCTCCGCTCATCGCACAGACGGTAGCTGTACACGCGTCATCGCACCGACCACCATCCCGCTCCCGCGTAGACAGGACCCACCACGGACATCGACCGCTTCATCCAGCGCAACCGGCCGATCTGGGAACGACTGGATGGCCTGACGCGTCGTGCGGGCCGTGATGTGCGTCGCCTGTCGTCGGACGAACTCGACGAGCTCGTCCGCCTGCACCTACGTGTCTCCAACCACCTGGTGACCGCACGGGGTATGGCCCACGACGAGGACCTGACCGCCTACCTCTCGATGGTGGTGGCACGCTCCTCCGCACTGGTCCACGGCACGCGGCCACGGTCGTTGCGGACGCTGCTGGACGCGTTGATGGTCAGCTTCCCCGCAGCGGTGTGGCACGCCCGCATCGGCATCGTGGTCAGCGCCGCGCTCTTCGTGGTGGGGGCACTCTCGGTCGGGGCCTGGCTCACGTTCTCGGAGTCCGCCCTGCAGGCCTCGGCGCCTGCCGACGTCCGTCAGGCCTACGTCGAGCGCGAGTTCGTGGAGTACTACTCCTCCGAGCCGGCCGTCACCTTCGCTGCACGGGTGTTCACCAACAACGCCGGTGTCGGCGCACTGGCCTGGGGCTCCGGGGTGCTGTTCGGGGTGCCCACCCTCGCGATCCTGCTGCTCAACGGCGTCAACGTCGGACTGGCGGGCGGACTGTTCCATGCCGTCGGTGATGCCGGCACGTTCTGGGGCCTGATACTGCCCCACGGTCTGTTGGAGCTCACCGCCGTCTTCGTCGCGGGAGGCGCGGGCCTACGCCTCGGCTGGAGCGTGATCGCCCCCGGGGACCGGACCCGCCGGGCATCGCTGCGCGACGAAGGACGCAGGAGCATCGTGATCGTCGGTGGCCTCGTGGTCGTGTTCCTGATCGCCGGTGTCCTCGAGGCGTTCGTCACCCCAGCTCCGTGGCCGACGTCCCTGCGGGTCGGTACCGGCGCTGCGGTGTGGGTCGCGCTCTCGACCTGGGTCATCGCGACGGGGCGATCCCTGGCCGCACGTGGACTCACGGGAGCGCCGAACGAACTGCCGCTCCTACGGTCCGCACCCCCTCACCAACCGCCCGACGTCTTCGTCTCGAGGTAGGCGTCCGCGACGGCGGCTGCGAAGCCACGAGGTTCGGCGTCGACGACACCGGCCCCGAGTGCCAGGATCCCCTGCACCACCCGTCTCCGGGCATCCTCGATCGTCGCGGCACCGGCCGCGCGATAGACGTCGGCGACGTCGTGAACCCGGGCGTCGATGCGCTCACCGATCTCCGGGTCGCGGACGCCAGCTACCAGGACCCGGTGGTAGCGCAGCAGTGACGGCAACACCGGGAGCAGGGTGTCCTCCGACGCCTCAGGTGCCAGGTCCGTGAGCAGCACGACGAGAGCTCGCCGACGCGTACGGGCGAGCACCGCGCGTACCGCTGCGTCGTGATCGCTCGCCGCCAGTTCCGGCTGCAGGGCATGCAGTTCCGTCGACAACCGCCGCAGCTGCTCCCGGTCCCGCCGCGGTGCGACGACACGGTGGACCCTGCTGCCGTAGGCGACCAGTCCGATCCTGTCACCCAGCGCCGACGTGACCGTCGCCAGCGCCAGTGTGGCGTCCATCGCGTGGTCCAGGCGCGGGACACCGTCGACGGCGCCGGCCATCAACCGCCCGTGGTCGAGCAGGACGATCACGGTCTGATCGCGTTCGACCCGGTAGGTGCGCACGACCGGGTGGCCCACACGTGCGGTCGCTGCCCAGTCGACGTGACGGTACTCGTCGCCCTGCACGTAGTCGCGGAGCGCTTCGAACTCCGTCCCGGTGCCAGCACCTCGTGCCGCCCTGCGCCCCTGTTCCAGGATCCGTCCGCGACGGATCCGCAGCAGTGCTTCCGACCGCGACCGGAAGCGCGGGTGGATCTCGATGCGACCGGGAAGCGATCGCGCGGCCTGGCGGGTCGCGAGGTTGAGTGGCCCGGCGACCCGCACGGTGAGCTCCGTCGGCAGGAACGTGCCCCTCCGCTGTGGGTGCAGCGTGGTCGTCACCCGCTGTTGCCCGCGTCCGGCGAGGGACAGCGCGAACCGGCGTCGCGTGGCTCCGAGCGAGGGGGCGAACCCATCGGCCAGCCAGACCTTCAGGGGCCGCTCCGTTGGGTTACGCACCCGCCAGATGACCGTGCCCTCGCCGTCCAGCGGCAGGACGGCCGGGAGCTCACGGGAGACCGCCACCGCCCAGGGGGCCGGTGCGAGGAACGCGTCGACACCGACCAGCACGCCGACGACCGCGACCGGCACCACCCACCCGATCCCGGCGGGACCGAGTGCACTGATCACGGCGGCCACAGCGAGCACGATCGCGGCCCGGTAGGTGGGTGTCGGGAGCATGCCCGACCACCACACCCGGCTTCCCGGTACCGGTGCGATGGCAGGTTCGGGTCGACTCATCGCGGAACGGGGACGTTCGCGAGGACCCCCTCGAGGATGCTGTCCGGGGTCACACCCTCGAGCTCCACCTCGGGGCGGAGGCGTACCCGGTGGCGTAGCACGGGCTTGACGACCGCCTTCACCTCGTCCGGCGTCACGTACGTGCGGCCGGCCAGCCAGGCCCACGCGCGTGCCGCGTGCAGCAGCATGGCCGCACCACGGGGTGACACCCCGAGTTCGATCGCCGGGGTCTCGCGTGTCGCTCGCGCGAGATCGACGATGTAGTCACGCACCGCAGCCTCGAGGCGCACGTCCGCGATCGCGCGGCGAGCTGCCTCCAGGTCCTCTGGGCTCGCCACGGGCTCGAGGGCATCCGGGCGTGGGCCAGCGTCCCCCCCGGTGAGATGCTGGTCCAGGATCCGCTGCTCCTGCGCACGGTCCGGATAGGTCACCTGGAGCTTGAACAGGAACCGGTCCAACTGGGCGTCCGGGAGCGGGTAGGTGCCCTCGTGCTCGATCGGGTTCTGGGTCGCCACCACCAGGAACGGCGTCGGCAGCTCCCGCGGTTGACCGTCGACCGAGACCTGTCGTTCCTGCATGGCCTCCAGCAGGGCGGCCTGGGTGCGCGGCGGGGTGCGGTTGATCTCATCGGCGATCAGCAGGTTGGTGAAGACCGGGCCCTGACGGAACCGGAGGGCGCCGGTGTCAGGGTCCAGGATCGTCTGTCCGGTGACATCCGACGGCATGAGGTCGGGGGTGAACTGCACGCGGGTGGAACCGACGTCCAGGCTGCGGGCCAGGGAGGTCACCAGCAGGGTCTTGGCGACCCCCGGCACGCCTTCGAGTAGCACGTGACCACGGACCAGCAGCGCCGCCAAGAGCCCGGTCACGATGCCGTCCTGGCCCACGATGACCTCGCCGATGGCCGCGCGGACACGGTGGAGCGCTTGGCGGGCGTCCTCAGCTCGTTCCGGCGCGGGGCTCGGGACGGAAGGTGGGGGCAGGTCGGTCATCGCAGGCTCCAAGGAACGGCAGGGGGGGGTAGCGAGGAGGATCCGGTACGGGCGGTCATCTCGGCGAGGTCGGTGTACCTGGGGGGACACCATCGTCGGCCGGGAGGACGGGGCCCTCCAGGCGATCATGCAGCGTCGTGATGCTCCGGGCGACCTCGATGAGTTCGTCGTCGTCGCCGACCGGATCGTCGAGCAAGGCGCGTCGTGCCATCGTCTCGTCGAGGGGTGCGGTGGCCACCAGGCGCCGCAGCACCTCCTGGGGAGGTGTCCCGCGCGGCAGGCCGAGCGCGTGGGCGACGTCGTGCCGGGCCCGAGCTCGCAGGCGGGCAGCCGCACCCTGCCGGTCCCCCGCGCGGCGTGTGAGATCGGCGATGGACGAAGCCAGCTCGGCTGACGGCACGACCGGGGGAAGCCGCTCCTCGACGGGCTGTCCGAGTCGCCGAGCGCGCGCGACGACGGCGAGGACCACCGCGAGGGTCACCAGGCCGAGGAGCCTCCAGACGCCGTCCGGCACCAGCTCGACCAGGGTGACGTCCGCCTCCTCCGGCGACGGGCGCGGGACGAAGGTCAGCGTGTCCCCCACCTCCGGTCCCAGCAGCGTGGCGGCGAGCACCGCGTTGTCTGCCTCGGCCAACCAGCGGTTGGTGAACGGTGCTGCTGATCCCAGCAGGATCATGCGCCCGTCACCACGCGGGACCTCCACCAGCCATGCCGCGTCATCGAGGTCGAAGCAGCTCACGTCCGTCGGGGGCAGGTAGCCGGTCCAGCGGTCGTGGAGGATGCGGGTGATCTCCGCCGGGAGGAGGTCACAACCAGGGGGATGTTCGACCGCCGCCATGAGTTCACCGAACGGTGGCGCGACGACCTGCTCGTCGTGGAGTCGTGACGACGGGTCGGCGACCACCAGGGTGCCACCCGACGCCACCCACGTCCGCCATTCGTCACGACGCCGCTCCGGGAGGACGTCGAGGGGAACGAAGGCGCGGGTGCTCACCGACTCCGGCGGCCGGGTCGTCACCTCCACCTCGACCTCGAGGTCCTCCAGCGTGCGGACCAGCCCCAGCAGTCCGTCGTCCCCCGCCGCGTCAGGGGCCAGGGGCAAGCCGGTACGGGTGGGGCCGAGCGCCAGGACCACGCCCAGGAGCACGAGTGCCGCGACGACCACCGGCACGGTCCGGCGCCCGACGGTGGGCGATGACGTGGCTGGTGCGGTCACGCCGGCGTCCTCGCGGGGCTCTGGATCACCGCGTGCGCGTCTCGGGCCGCGACCACGTCCTCGGGACGTGCGCGCGAACCCGCGTACGCGACCCGGTCGACGCGAACGCCCACATCTGCGACCGGAGCTGCCAGCGGCGAACCTTGCTCGGCCAGTGCCGCATCCAACTCGCGGATGGTCCTCCCTGGCACCGGCTCGATGACGCCGCGCTCCTCCAGTTCGGCGACGATCGCGAGGTACCGGTGCCGCAGGGCGACATCCAGGTCGCCGGCCTGCTCGGCGGCTCGCGAGGACCGCGTCCACTCGCCGCTCGTCCGTCCGGCCGTATCCGCTGGCTCCTCCGCGACCGCGCCGTCGAGGCGTACTCCCCGACTCCACCGCCAGAACGCGGCGAGCAGGAGCAGGACACTGAGTGCGACGATGACCCAGGCCGTTACCGTGCTCGCGCCGACGGTCGTCAGTGCACGACCGATCAGGTCTCCGACCATCTCCAGCACCCGTTCGATGCCACGCTGTACCGGCGACGGAGCAGCCTCCCGGAACGCCGCATCCTGCAGGATGCGCCGAGCGGTCTCCCGCACCTGGTCGGGATCGTGACGGAGGGAGGTGAGCGTGGAGACGGCCGACATCAACGGGCTGCCCCGGTGAGTTCGTCGATGCGGACGATCAGGTCGTACCCCTCGGTGCGCACGCGGAGATCACGATGCACGACGAACCCGGTGGCCGCGAGGAGCGGGGTCGCGATCGCTGCCAGGAGTGCGCCTCCCAGTGCCTCGAGGATCCAGCCTGCCGTACCGAGCAGGTCCATCAGAACGGCACCCAGGAAGAGCAGCCCTCCGGCGATGGTCAGCAGCAGGAGCAGGACCAGGGCGGTGGTCGCCAGCACCCGCCAGGCTCCACGTCGTAGCAGCACCAGCGTCCGGAGGAAACTGCTCCACGGACCGCGGCCCTCCTCGATCGCGACCGGGACGACGAGGTAGCTGATCGCGAACCCCAGGAGCAGCACCGCGAGCAGGACGGGCAGCATGACGAGGAACCCCACGATCGGGATCAGCACCCCGAACAGCGTCGCGAACACCACCGTCACCAGAGCCACGACCGCCACGGAGCCGAGTCCCAGGAGCGACGCGCCCAGCACCGCACCGGAGCGTCGCACCCCGAAGAGCAACGCGGCGCCCGCACCGACGTCCGACCCGCGGTCGCGGGCGCCCAGCAACGCGACCAGCGCCCCGCTCACCACCGCACTCACGAACAGGGCGACGAGGATGTTCGCCACCCAGATCGGAGCACCGGCGACGTAGGCCTGCAGCAGCGCGTCCGGATCGAGCGACGAGGTCGGCACGGGCGCCAGTCGCGCCATGATCGCCTCGCGGATCAGCAGATCGGGCCAGACCACGGCGAAGACCACGACGGCGACCGGTGCCAGCGACCAGCGCAGCACGAGCACGATGCTGTCCAGGGTGTCCGCGAAGGTGAGGGGCCGCAGCGCGACGATGCTCCCGGGTCGCAGCGCCAGGACCTCCGGGAGCGCCACCGGGGGACGTGCCGCGACCACGCCGCCTGCCCTCCCGTTGTACCCCGGTGCCGTCACACGTCCCTCCTCCCGGACCTGGCCGCCAGTATCATCGGGGACGGTACACGGGCCGACGCGGCCGACGACGCGGGGAGCACCAACGGTGAGGCAGCGGGCGGCCGGACACGACCAGGGGCCACAGATGCCCAGCCGTGACCGGGACCGTCAGCCGCGACAGCGGCCGTGGCTGATCCGCGGGATCGTCGCGCTCGGCCTCGAGCGTTGGGCCCGACTGGTCGCCGTCGCCGTCATCCCCCTGCTCCTCCCCGGGCAGGATCTGCTCACGGTGGGGCCGCTGTTCCCCGCCCTCGCGGCCTACGTGCTGCTGACCGCGCTGCTCCCACGGCACCGCCTCCTGCAGGGCGCCGACCTGCTGGTCGCCGCTGGGGTCATCCTCTTCCTCGGTCAGGACATGGCGCCCTACCTGCCCTACGTCCTCGTTGCGGTCGCGGGCCCTGCGGCCCGCGAGGGGCTCTGGGCGGGACTCGCTGCCGGCGGCATCCTGGGGTCGCTGCTGCTGTTCTCGCTCGCCTTCTCGGAGGAACCGCTGGCGGTCGGCTTCGCCGCAGGGCTGGCCATGATCCTGTTGCCACCCCTCGCGGGCGTCACGGCGGCCGCCGCCACCGAGGTCATGGACGACCGTGCTCTGCGCGACCGGCGCATCCTCCAGGAGGCCAACCGGCTGCTGTCCTCGCTCCGCGCCATCGCCGACGAGGTTCCCGGTGGTCTGGACCGGTCGACGGTCGCCGCGAACGTCATGGCGGAGGTGCGCAGCCTCCGTGGGGTCACGGCGGCGCTGCTCCTGTCCCAGGAAGGCACGGGCTACCGGCAGGCAGGCCGGACCGGCCGCGTCCTGGACATCTCCAGCCACCTGCCTGCGGAGGACCTGGCCGAGGTGATCGGCGGTCAGACCCCGACCCTCCCGCCGGATCGGTTCCCACCCCCGCTGGACGTGGCGTGCGGCGACGTGCCGGCCTGGGTCGTCATCCCGATGGGCGGTCCGACGGACCCTGACGACGTCCTGCTCGTCGGGTGCGACGACGCCAGCGGTGTCACCTCTCTGCGCGAGGACCTGCAACCGATCGCCGACGACGCGTCACTGGCGCTCGACAACGCGCGACTCTTCGAAGGCACCCGCTCCCGCGCGGTCGACGCGGCGCGGCGTCAGCTGGCCGCAGACCTGCACGACGGCGTGGCGCAGTCCCTGGCCCACCTGCGGATGGAGCTCGAGCTGCTCGCGATGCGCGACGAGCAGAGTCGTGCCGAGGCCGAGCGCCTGGCGAAGGTCGCGGAGTCGGCACTCCTGGACCTACGACGCACCATCTCGGGGCTCCGGCTGGCCCGTGAGGACGCCCTGAGCGCGCGGCTGGAACGCCACCTCCGCGAGGTACGGACCGCTCATGGCCCCCGGCTGGACCTGATCGTCCTGGACGAGCCACCCATGGACGCGACCGGCACCGAGGAGGCCTTCCGGGTCGCCCAGGAGGCGGTCAGCAACGCCCTGCGGCACGCCGAGGCCAGTGAGATCGCGGTGGTGATCTATCGTCGCTCCGGGGGGCTGCATCTCCGGATCGAGGACGACGGCATCGGCCTGGAACCCGCGGCGGCTGATCGCACCGCCGGTGTCGGGCTCGCTTCCATGGAGGAACGTGCGCGGAGGCTCCAGGCCGAGCTGCGCATCGGCACGAGCGAACAGGGCGGCACCCAGGTCGTCCTGGACGTCCCCGGCCGCCCGGCCCTGCAACCCTCTCCCCCACCGACCCCTCGGAACTGACATGCGCGTCCTGGTCGCCGACGATCACACGCTGGTCCGTGAGAGCATCGTCAAGCTCGTCGCCTCCGCGGATGACCTCGAGGTCGTCGCCGAGGCTGCCGACGGCACGCAGGCGCTGGAGCTCGCCTTCGAGCACCGGCCCGACCTCGTGCTGCTCGACGTCGCCATGCCGGGGACCGACGGCCTCACCGTCGCCACACAGCTGCGGTCGAAGCGCCCCGAGCTGCGCATCATCATGCTGACGATGCACGACGACGACGTCTCGGTCGAGCGCGCCCTGGCGATCCCCGTCGACGGGTTCGTCTCGAAGTCCGCGGCGACCTCCGAGCTGCTGCAGGCGATCGACACCGTGCGCGGTGGCGGCCGCTACCTCAGTGACGGTGTCTCGGAGCGTCCGGCCGGTGACGGCGCCAGCCCCGCAGCGACGCTCACCAACCGGGAGCGTCAGGTCCTGCAGCTGCTCAGCGAGGGCAAACGCCCTGGCGACATCGCCGACCAGCTCTACCTGTCGATCAAGACGGTCAAGAACCACCTGACCAGCGTCTACAACAAGCTCGGGGTCGAGACCGGCGCGCAGGCCATCGTCGAAGCCTTCCAGCGCGGTCTGGTCACCCGGCGCTGAGGGCGGCATCGCCCTGTGGCCCGGCAGGGTCGTCCAGCCCGATGCGGGCGTGGACGAGCGGCACCGGGAGCACGGGTTGCGAGGTCCGCTCGAACAGTCCACCCAGGACCTCCCGTGCCATGGCAGCGTCGTCCTCCGAGCGAGCGTGGATGCGCACGACCGGCTGCTCGGCCGTGACCTGGTCGCCGACCCGTGCCAGCAGCTCCAGGCCCACCGCGGGGTCGATCGTGTCGCCCTGGCGTTGCCGACCGGCGCCCAGCCGACCTGCGAGCTCCCCGATCCGACGGCAGGCGATGGAGCGGATGGTGCCCTCCCCGGGGCTCCAGTCCACGATCACCGGCGCTCGCGGTAGCACACCCCAGGGATCGTCGGCGACGGCGGGATCCCCGCCCTGCGCGCGCACCAGGTCGCGGAAGCGCTCCAGGGCTGCGCCGGAGCGCAGCAGTTCGTCGACCCGCGTCCTGGCCTCGGCCTGATCCACGCCGGTGAGTTGGAGCGCCGCCGACGCCAACTCGGCGCACAGCTCGGAGTACCGGTCATGGCGTTCACCCTGCAGCACCTCGATGGCGACGCCGACCTCCAGGGCGTTGCCGATGCCGTCAGCCAGCGGCTGGGACATGTCGGTGACCAGGGCACCGGTGCGCCGACCCTTGCTACGTCCGATGGAGACGCACAGTTCAGCCAGATGCCGAGCCTCCTCGGCGTCGGGGAGGAACGCTCCGTCCCCGACCTTGACGTCGAGGAGCACGTGCGACGCGCCACCGGCCAGCTTCTTGCTCATGATGCTCGACGCGATCAAGGCCGGGCTGGCGACGGTTCCCGTGACGTCGCGCAGCGCGTAGAGGCGTTTGTCGGCCGGGACCAGTTCGGCGGTCGCCGCCGCGATGGCCAGACCGAGCGATGCGACCTGGTCGCGTAGCTCCTCGGGAGCCAGGTCCACCCGGAAACCGGGGATGCTCTCGAGCTTGTCCAGGGTGCCACCGGTGTGACCGAGACCTCGACCCGACAGCTTGGCGACCTGGCAGCCGGCAGCGGCGAGGATCGGGCCGACCACCAGCGAGGTGCCGTCGCCAACCCCACCCGTCGAGTGCTTGTCGACGGTCGGGCCGACCAGGTCGGAGAGGTCGATCACGTCCCCGGAGTCGATGAGCGCCTCGGTGAACGCGACCGCCTCGGCGGTGGTGAAGCCGCGTATCACCCCCGCCATCAGCAGGGAGGCGACCTGGGCATCGTCGACCTCGTCGGCGAGGTAAGCCGCGATCAGTGCCCGGATCTCGTCCGCCGTGAGCTCGTCCCCGTCGCGCTTCCGCCCGATCAGTTCGACCGCTGCGACCCTGCCAGCCATGCTGCCCTCTCGTCCATCCCGGTCATCGGCGGGTGACGATAGCGGTCGTGAGCTGGCGGCAGGCTCAGCGACGGTGCGCGCGCGGATGCGCCTGGGCGTACACCTGCTGGAGCGCCCTGCGGCTGACGAGGGTGTAGATCTGGGTCGTCGTGACGCTCGCGTGCCCGAGGAGCTCCTGGACGGCACGTACATCCGCTCCGCCGTCCAGCAGGTGCGTTGCGAAGGAGTGACGCAAGGTGTGAGGCGACACGTCGACCCGCAGCCCCACCCGCTCGGCGTGAGCCCGGAGCACCTTCCAGGCGCCCTGGCGCGTGAGTCGACCACCCCGTGCGTTGACGAACAGCGCCGGCCCCCTCGGACGCAGTCGTGGGCGGCCGGAGACCAGCCAGCGGTCCAGCGCCGTGGCCGCCACCGCGCCGTAGGGCACGACACGTTGCTTGTCGCCCTTGCCACGGATGGAGACGAGCTGCTCGACGGGGTCGAGGTCATCGACGTCCGTCTCGGTCAGCTCGCTGATCCGGAGCCCGGCCCCGTACAGCAGCTCGAGCATGGCCCGGTCGCGCAGCGCGAGTGGACCGTCACCGACCGGGGCCTGCAGGAGCCGTTCCACCTCGTCGACCGACAGGGCCTTCGGCAGGGAGCGGGTGCCCGACGGGGCGCCGATGTCCGCGCTGACGTCCTCGCTCGTCAGACCCTCCTGCGCCAGGAAGCGGTGGAACCCACGCACCGCGACCACGATCCGTGCCACGGATGAGGAGGCGTAGGGCTTGCCGGTGGAGGAGGTACGGCCGCGCAGCCAGCCCACGAAGGCTTCCACGTCCTCCGAGGTGAGTTCGCGGGGATCCTCGACCCGTCGTTGCTCGAGGTAGCTCGCGTAGACGTCCAGGTCCCGCCGGTAGGCCTCGACGGTGTTGCGGGCCAGCCCCCGCTCGGCTCGTAGGTGGTCGAGGTAGCGGCGTGTCAGGACCGCATGACGCGTGGACAGCGCCGCCTGCCCGGGCCTGGGGGGAGCCGCGTCGTCCTCAGACAGCGTTCTCCCCCGACACGTAGGGCGCGGACAGCAGGAGCCCGATCACGGTCTTCGCGTCGGTGAGCTCGCCGCGGTGGACGCGTTCCAGCGCCACGTCGAACGGGACCCCGACGACCTCCATGTCCGCCTCCTCCGCACGTGGTTGGAACCCCTCAGGCGCACCGACATCGGTCAGGTCCTGAGCGAGGTAGACGAAGGTCCGTTCGGTCGTCCACCCGGCCGAGTTGTGGAACGTCGTCAGGTGTCGCCAGCGTCCCGCGCTCCGGTGGATCTCCTCGCGGAGCTCCCGCGCGGCGGTGTCCTGGGGAGGCTCGTCGGTGACGTCCATCTTGCCGGCCGGTACCTCGAGGAGGTAGCCGCGCAGGGTCTGGCGGTACTGCCGCAACAGCAGGACCTCCCCAGCCGACGTGACCGGCACCATGGCCACGGCGTCCGTGTGGACCACGACCTCGCGGTCGACGGTCTGGCCGTCCGGCGTCGCGACCGTGTCGACCCGGACGTGCGAGAACCCCTCGTAGACCGTCCGGGAATCGCGGGTCTCGAACCAGGCTGGGCTGCTCACCGGGGCACGACCTCCGCCTCCTCACCCACGATCGGACCGACACGCGTCGCCGCTTCGACCTCACCCGCGGTCGGTTCGTCGAGATCGACGGGCAGCCGGCCGAGGGCCTCACGGTGATGCTGCCGTGCGGCGACGACGAAGCCACGGAACAGCGGATGGGGACGGGTGGGCCGTGACTTCAGCTCCGGATGCGCCTGGGTCGCGGCGAACCACGGATGGCTGGGCAACTCGATGAACTCGACAAGACGGTCGTTCGGTGACACCCCGGAGAACACGAGCCCGGCCTCGGCCAGCCGCTCGCGGTAGCGGTTGTTGACCTCGAACCGGTGACGGTGACGCTCGTAGACCACCGGTTCGTCGTCGTAGAGAGCGCGGACGAGGCTGCCTTCGAGCAGCTTGGCCGCGTAGCTGCCCAGACGCATCGTCCCGCCCTTGTCGGTCAGGTCACGCTGGTCGGGCATGATGTCGATGACCGGATCCGGGGTGTCGGGTGCGAACTCCGACGAGTGGGCGGACGCCAGTCCGGCGACGTTGCGGGCGAACTCGATCACCGCGGACTGCAACCCCAGGCACAGCCCGAGGAACGGGACCTCGTGGCGTCGAGCCCAGGTGATCGCGGCGATCTTGCCCTCGACACCGCGGAAGCCGAAGCCACCCGGCACCAGCACCCCATCGACGCCACCGAGCAGCCGCTCGACCGCCGCGTCGCTGGCAGCCGGGTCGTCGGGATCCGGTGAGAGGTCGTCGGAGGCGATCCACCGGATCTGGACGTCGACACCGGTGTCGATACCCCCGTGTCGCAGAGCTTCGACCACCGAGAGGTAGGCGTCAGGTAGGTCGACGTACTTGCCGACGATCGCGACGGTGACCGACTCCTGCGCCGCGTGCACCCGCTCGACGAGCCGCCGCCAGCCGGACAGGTCGGGCTCGACGTCGGGGAGGCCGAGCCGCTCGACCGCGACGCGGTCGAGGCCCTCCTCGCGCATCGCCAGCGGGACCTGGTAGAGCGACGGACTGTCGACGGCGGCGATCACCGCGTCCTGGTCGACGTCGGACTGCATCGCGACCTTGCGACGCAGCCCCTCGTCCAGATCACGGTCACTGCGCAGGACGAGGATGTCCGGCTGGATACCGATCGAGCGCAGTTCGCGGACCGAGTGCTGCGCAGGCTTGGTCTTGAGCTCCCCGGAGGCGGCGATGAAGGGCACCAGGGCACAGTGGACGTAGAGGATGTTGCTGCGCCCGACGTCGTGGCGTAGCTGCCGGATGGCCTCCAGGAACGGCAGTCCCTCGATGTCGCCGACCGTGCCACCGACCTCCGTGATCACCACGTCGACGTCCTGCGCGACCGCGAGGATCCGGGCCTTGATCTCGTCGGTGATGTGAGGGATGACCTGCACGGTCTTGCCCAGGTAGTCGCCGCGTCGTTCCTTGGTGATCACGGACTGCCAGATCTGACCGGACGACACCGACGAGCCCCGGTGCAGGCTCTCGTCGACGAACCGCTCGTAGTGGCCCAGATCGAGGTCGGTCTCGCCGCCGTCGTCGGTGACGAACACCTCGCCGTGCTCGAAGGGGTTCATCGTCCCAGGGTCGACGTTGATGTAGGGGTCGAGCTTCTGCAGGGTCACGCGCAGACCGCGGGCCTTCAGCAGGAGTCCGAGCGACGCGGCGGTGATGCCCTTCCCGAGTGCCGAGGAGACCCCCCCGGTGACGAAGATGTGTTTGACGTCGCCCTGCCCGGCACGCCCGTCCGCCGCTCGGCTCAAGCTTCGCACCTCCTGGAGGCCCCGATGGACCGCAGGTGCGGTCCGAGCGACCGTAGCCGGCCACCCCGACGCGCACCAACGACCCGGTGCGCGCCTCACTCCTCGTAGGCGTCTCCGGGGCGCATCGCGGTCGCAGGCTTGATCTCGAGGTGGATGTGCGGCCACCGCTCAGGCGCCGTGTCGCCGTCGATCTGGCTGAAGAACGGGAACCGCCGCGCCGTCCCCGCGATCATCGTCTCGCCCGCGACGACGGGGTCGCCGACGCCCACGGTCACCTCGTCGACGTGGATGACGATGACGCGCAGTTCGGGAGCATCCTGCGGCTGGATCTCGACCCGCAGGTCGGGGTAGCGCCCGCTGAGAGCGACCTCGCGGATGTCGGTGACGACACCGGAGACGGGAGCACGGACCGGGTCGTCGTCGCGCATCACGACGTCGACCGCCGAGGTCGCTGCGGCCGCCCGGCCACGGGAGTGCAGGATCAGGTACGGCGGACCGCGCTGCTCGTCCGAAGGTGCTTCGGTCCGCGTGGCGTTCCGGTTCGCGACGAGGACCCCGACGGGAGTCATCGCGATGGCGTCGGTGGTCGCCGCTTCGTGGAAACCGACGACGATCGGATCGGTGGTCGGGACCAGCAGGACGAGCTCCTCGACCCGAGCGAAGGGCACGGGATAGTCCAACGGCCGTGCCGCGAGCACGTCGAGGTCGACCGGCGTCGGGCCCGGTGCGGGCTCCTGGTCGGGAGGGGCTGGTCGCGACGTCCCGGATGGGAGCAGCAGGCTGCTGGGACCGACCTGGCCCCGGACGACCGTCTGCGTCGTCGTGGACGCCGAGGTGGCGCCGACGTCGACGGTCGCCAGCAGGCTCGTGGCCGCGATGATGGCCAGCGCCGCCGGTACGGACCAGGCGTGCAGGTGGGAGCCATCAGCACGCTGGCGGCTCGGCGCAGATCGCCTCCGGAGACGCAGTCTGGGCGACGGGGAGATCCAACGGTCGCGACTCACCACGGCCTCATCCTGCCCTCCGTCGCTGCGCACGATCCAGCAGTTCGCGGGCATGCTCGCGTCCGGCCTCGGCGGTGGCGTCACCTCCGAGCATCCGGGACAGCTCGGCGACGCGATCGTCGTCCGCCACCCGACGCGAGGTCGTCACCGTCCGTCCCCCTGCCAGCCCCTTCTCCACGACGTGGTGGACGTCTGCGAACGCGGCCAACTGAGCGAGATGGGTGACACACAGGACCTGACGTCGGGGAGCGCCCTGTCCGGCCGCCAACCGAGCCAGCTTCTCCCCGACCGCCATCGCGGTCGCGCCGCCGATGCCGGCATCCACCTCGTCGAACACCAGCACGCGCGCGCCGTCGACGTCGGCGAGGGCGACCTCGATGGCGAGCGCGACGCGGGATCGCTCCCCACCCGATACCGCGTCCGCCAAGCGGCGCGGTGGCTCCCCCGGGTTCGGTGCCAGCAGGAAGGTCACCTCGTCGCCGCCGTGGGCCGCGAGCCCTCCGCCAGGTTGCGGCTCGACCGCGACCGTCAGGGTCGCATGCGGCATGCCCAGGTCGACCAGGTGCTGATCCACGTCGGCTGCCAGCTGCTCCGCCGCCGCTCGACGACCGCGCCTGACATCCTGTGCCAGCCCCCGCACCTCCTCCTCGGTCCGGGCGCAGCGTTCCTCGAGGTCAGCGGCGTCGGCGTCGGCCGAGGTGAGCTCCGTGATCCGTGCGCGCGCGTCATCGGCATACGCCAGGACGTCCACGAGCTCCGCACCGTACTTCCGGGTCAGTTGGGAGAGCAGGTGTCGGCGCTGCTGCACCGACTCCAACCGCTGCGGGTCCGCCTCGGCTCCCTCGCCGTACGCGCGGACGTCGGCGGCCAGTTCCGCCAGCTCGGCGGCGATCGCCGTGAGCCGTGAGCGCAGCTCCTCGAGCTCCGGGTCCTCGACATCCGGTCGACGTAGCGCGGCGATCGCGACCCCGACCGGGTCGCCCGCCCCCTCGCTCCCGAGCGCGCTGGCGGCCTCCCACGACGCGCGCTGGAGCTCCTCGGCGTTCGCCAGGACCTCCAGGTCGCGCTCCAGGCCGGCGTCGCGGTCGGGATCGAGCTCCGCCGCCTCGATCTCCCCCACCTCGGCACGCAGGCGGTCGAGCTCACGAGCCCGTTCGCGGGCGTCCTGCTCGTGGCTGTCGCGGGCTGTCTGGAGTTGCTGCAGGCGCGCGAAGACCTCGCGGTACCGCCGTAGGGTCCGCTCGTGGGGGGCGCCGGCGTAACGGTCCAGCAGGTCACGCTGCACGGCGGGACGGGCCAGTCTGACGTGTTCGTGCTGCGCATGGACCTCCACGTAGGTCCCCAGCACCTCCGCCAGCGCAGAGACCGGCGCGAGCCTGCCGCCGATCCGCGCGCGTGACCGTCCGTCAGCCGGGATCTCGCGCGACACCACCAGGAGGTCGTCCTCCTCGTTCAGCCACTCCGCCGCTTCGGGAGGTGCGGGAGCCACCGCCGCCTCGGCCAGAGCCGCGGGCTCCCCGGACCGCACGAGGGTGCTGTCCGCACGTGCCCCGATGAGCAGCTGGAGGGCGGTCACCAGCATCGTCTTGCCGGCGCCGGTCTCGCCGGTCACCACGGTCAGTCCCGGAGCCAGACGCAACGACGCGTCCTCGATCACGCCGAGGCCTCGGATGTGGAGCTCTTCGATCACGACGGGTCGCCCTCTCTGCGCCGCCGGCGCGGAGCGAAGGCTACCGGCGGCTGGGGATCGTGACGGGGTGGGCTCAGCGCCTGTTGGAACCGCCCGCCTGTCCACACCGCCGGTCGCTAGCGGAGCCCGAACTTCTCACGGACGAGGCGGTAGAAGTCCAGGTCCCCGGTCCGGGCGATCCGGACCGGACGTCCGCCGCCACGTACGCGTAACGTGCCACCGGGCGCCACCTGCGCCGGCGGTCGACCGTCGCACGAGATGAGCGCCGGAGCCTGATCCTCCAGCAGCTCGACCCGCACCTCCTCGGTCGGCCCGGCGACGACGGCGCGGTCGAACAGCGAGTGGGGTGCGACCGGCACGACCAGGGTCGCGTCCAGGCGAGGCGACAGGACCGGCCCACCCGCCGAGAGGGCGTAGGCGGTGGACCCGGTCGGGGTCGCCAGGATCAGGGCATCGGCGGGGATGCGCGCGAAGAGGGTCTCATCGATGAAGACCTCGGTGTGCAGTAGCCGCTGTCGGGCGGTCTTCTCCACGGAGACCTCGTTGAGGGCCCAGCCGCGGCCAAGCTCCTCCCCATCCGGCCCGTGGATCACCGACTCGAGGGTGACGCGTTCCTCGACCGTGAAGCGTTCCTCGAGGATCGTCGCCAGCGCCTCGGACAGGTCGTCGACCTCGACCTCGGCGAGGAACCCCAGGCGTCCCAGGTTCACGCCCAGGATCGGGACCCCGGCGTCGCGACAGAGGTGGGCCGCACGGAGGAACGTCCCGTCGCCCCCGATGGAGATCGCGAGGTCGAGGTCCTCCGCGAAGCCCTCCGGGCCGACCGCCGGCGCCACCCCCACCAGGGCGTACGCGTGCTCGTCGTGGTCGTCGCCGGGGGTGACGATGGACACCTTCGCGCCCTCCACACGGAGTGCCGCGGCCGCCTTGCGCGCGACCTCGACGGACGCCTCGCGTCCGGCATGGACCACCAGCCCGATCCGCACGAGCGTTCCTCCCGTCTCCTCCGGTCAGTCCTCGGCCCGATCGCCGGGGCGTGCCACCTGTCGACCTTCATCCACGGCTGCGGTGATCAGGGCCCCGAGCCGCTCATCGCCCTCAACGACATCCTCGGGTGTCGTGTCCCACTTCGGCGGCGTCAAGCGACGCAGGTGGAGCAGGAACTCGACGTTGCCTGCGGGACCTCGTAGGGGCGACGCGGTCGCGTCGACACAGCTCCACCCTACCGCGGCTGCCGCCGCGGCCACCTCGCTGAGACACCGCGACCACACCCGAGGATCCCGGACGACACCACGCCTGCCCACCTCCTCCCGACCTGCCTCGAACTGGGGCTTCACGAGCACGATCGCCTCTGCGGTCTCCGACGCTGCCGGCAGGCGCAGGAGCCCTGGGAGCACCAGCGCCAGGGAGATGAAGGACAGGTCGGCCACCAGCAGATCTGGGGGCGGCGGCGGGATGTCGGCCGGAGTCAGGGCACGGACGTTGGTGCGCTCGTGCACCTCGACGCGCTGATCGGCGCGCAGCCGTTCGTGGACCTGTCCGTAGCCGACGTCGTACGCGATGACGGAGGCCGCGCCACGCTGGAGGAGGCAGTCGGTGAACCCTCCGGTGGACACGCCTGCATCGAGGCACCGGCGGTCACGCGGATCGACGGAGAAGCGTTCCAGCGCGTGCGCGAGCTTCTCACCGCCGCGGCTCACGAACCTCCGGGGTGGCGCGCGGACGACCAGGTCCTGCGCGGGGGCGACCTGGGTCGATGGCTTCAGAGCGGGGGCCCCGTCGATGGTGACGAGACCGGCAGCGATGGCCTGCTGCGCCGCGGCACGGCTCTCCAGGAGCCCGCGACGGACGAGCTCGGCATCCAGGCGTCGTCGCGATGCCCCCAGCGCTAGAGCTCGTCGAGACGGGCGAGCTCGGCTGCGAGCGCGGCGTTGACCTCGTCGAAGATGGCGAGGCGTTCGGATACGGGCAGCGAGCTGACGTCGTCCAGGCGGCGGCGTAACGCGTCGAGTCGGTCGTCCACCACCGGCGTGGAACGACGCTCAGCCGGACCACCTGGAGGATCGGGGTCGGACGCGTCAGACTCGGGGGTCATGTGCTGCCGGTCGCCTTCTTCGTGGTCTTCTTGGCCGTCTTCTTCCCGGCCTTCTTGGCCGCCTTCTTGGCCGTCTTCTTCCCGGCCTTCTTGGCCGCCTTCTTGGCCGTCTTCTTCCCGGCCTTCTTGGCCGCCTTCTTGGCGGTCTTCTTCCCGGACTTCTTCGCCGGCCCCGATGACGGCGACTGGGTGGCGACCTCACGCTTCAGGTCCGCGACCTGCTTCTGCAGCCGCTCCACCTCGGCCCGGGATGCCAGACCCATCGCGCGGATGGCGCGGTTGGTCTCGCTCTTGACCAGCGCCGTGACCGCCTCCTGGTTCTTGCGTTGCCGTTCGAGCAGTTCGTCGACCAGGTCACCCACCTGATCGCTGGCGGCCTCCCCCGAGCGGACCAGCTGCTTGGCGATCTGCTCGGCCTTCTCCTTCGTGACGTTCGTCAGTCCCGATGCTGCTTCGATGTACCGCTGGATCGCTTCGTTCATACCGCGCCTCCTCGACGTCACCACGGACGTTAGCGTGACATCAGCGCGCCCGTCGGTAGCGCAGCAGCAGTTCACCGTCGTGTTCGTGGACGCCGGCGAGCTGCAGAGGTCGGGGCGGGTCGACCGCCGGACCTGCGATGATGCGCGACGTCTCGCCCGCGGCCAGGATCGCGGCGACGGTCAGGAACAGCTCGTCCACGAGGTCCTCGGCGAGCAGGGCCCCGTTGAGGCGAGGGCCTCCCTCACACAGCACCCGACGGTAACCGCGGTCGTGGAGCTCGGTCAGTGCGGCGCAGAGGTCGACGTCGTCACGACCGACCCGGACGATGTCGGCCACCTGAGCAAGCGCGTCTGCGCGGTCGGTGGGAGCCTGCTCATGGGTGACGATGAGCGGAGGGTGGTCGGGGTCCCCGAAGACACGGTGCTCGGGTGACAGGGTGAGCGACCCCGTGACGATGACCAGTCTGGGTCGTTCCGTGAGCCCGCGACCCACCCGGTCGGCGCGGCGCTCCGGGGTCCCGCGCGGCGGCCCGTAGTCCTCGTCACGGACGGTGCCCGCACCCACCAGGATCGCGTCCGCGGCACCGCGCAACCGTCGGAACGCGACGGCATCGGCGTCGCCTCCCAGATCGGCGGTGAGGCCCCCTACCGCCGCACCGCCATCGACCGACGCCACCATCCCGAGAGCAACGGACGCCCTCCCCTCACCGGGCTCGAGGGTCAGCCCCTCGTAGAGCTCCTCGAGCTGGAGGTCACGGGGACCGGGATACAACTGCTGCATGGGAACGTCCTGGTCGAGGTATCCGCCGTGACGGTAGCTGGGTCGGAGGAAGGCCAGCGATGCCACCTCACCACGGCGGTCCGAGCCGCGGGGTCCGCTGGTAGCGTCTCGGTCCCTGGAGCGAGGAGGAGTCGCGGTGGCAGAGGTCGAGGAGGTCGAAGCCATCCTCGACGCCTTCCTCCACCGGCTGGGCACCCTCGACCCCAACACCCGGGCGATGCTCCCCTCCCGACGGACGGTGGAAGCCCGCTGCCCGGACCTCGACCTCGTCCGACACGCCGAGTGGCGCCAAGGTCGCCTCAACCTCCTCGATGAGGCACCGCCCCGTCGCGCCGACATCCGCATCTCGGCGCGATCCGACGACATCGTGAGGATCTCCGACGGCGAGCTGACCTTCACCCAGGCCTACCGGGCCGGACGCATCCGGATCGACGCGTCGATGGCGGATCTCCTGCGACTGCGCGCGGCGCTGTGAGGCCGCCGGCCGCAGCGAGGTGACGTCGTGGTCATCCCGATCGGGGACGTCAACCCCACCCGACGCCGACCCCACGTCAACTGGCTCTTCCTCGCCCTCAACATCGGGGTGTTCGCCTGGCAGCGTCTGAGCTTGGACGTCTGCGAGCAGGTGGCGTTCGTCTACCGCTTCGCCGTCGTGCCCCAGGAGGTGTTAGGAGGTGGTGCGCTCCCGAGGGAGACCGTGGATCAGCTCCTCGGAGGCTGCCCGCCACCGGAGGTGGGCAAGCTGGTGCTGCTCTCCATCGTCACCTCGATGTTCCTCCATGCCGACATCCTGCACCTGATCGGGAACATGCTGTTCCTCTTCGTCTTCGGGGACAATGTGGAGGACCGACTCGGGAGCCTGCGCTACATCCTCTTCTACCTGGGTGGCGGCGCGATCGCCGCGTTGGCGTACGTGGCCCTGCAGCCAGGCTCGGTGGCACCGCTGATCGGGGCGTCGGGAGGCGTCGCGGCGATCCTCGGTGCCTACCTCGTCCTCTTCCCACGAGCGAAGGTGCTGACCTACGTCGCCTTCCCGCTGTACCTGCTGGCCCTGCTCATCCCCGGCGTTCGGATCCGCCTGTGGTTGCTGGTCTTCGCGATCGTCAAGATGCCGGCCTGGCTGCTGCTGGGAGGCTGGCTGGCCTACCAGTTCCTCGCGGTCACCTCCCCCGAGGCCGGGAACATCGCCTACGAGGCGCACATCGCCGGCTTCGCGGCCGGCATCGTGCTACTGCTGATCCTCGACCGTCTCCGGATGCAGCGCGGGAAGCCGCCCCTGCACCCGGTCCGACGTCGCGCGTGAGCAGCTCCCGTCCGGGACGACTCGCGCGGCGACCGTGGTCGAGGGGTCTAGGCTGGCGGCATCGCCGACCCTGCTGAGGAGTGCCCGGTGTCCGACGTCCCAGTGCTCGGCTGGAAGGAGCACGTGTGGCTCCCAGAGTGGGATCTCCGGCTACGAGGCAAACTCGACACCGGCGCTCGCTCCAGCGCATTGCACGTCACCAGCTACGTGGAGGTCGAGGAGCCGGCGGACGAGACCGGCGGTCCTCCGCGCCAGCGGGTCCGGTTCGACGTGGTCCTCGGCACGAAGTCACGGCCGGAACACCATCCGGTCGAGGCGTTGGTCGTCGGACACAAGATCGTCAAGGACACCGGAGCCCGTGCCGAGGAACGGCCCGTCGTCCGCACGCGCATCGTCTGCGGCCCGGTCGACACGACCGCGGACATCACGCTGACGGACCGCAGTGGTATGAACTTCCGGATGCTGCTCGGACGTCTCACGCTCGAGCGTCGCTGCCTCGTCGACCCCGCACACGGCTACCTCGTGACCAGGCGCAAGGGCCGGCGATGAGCGAAGCCATCACCGTCGCGGGCGTGAGTGTCGAGCCCGGGGTGCGCCGCGACCTGGCACCCACGGCGTCGGAGTCCTTCGCCGGCGACCGGACGACCCTGCCCCTGGCCGTGATCAACGGCAGCGAGGACGGGGCTCGGGTGTTCGTCACGGCAGCCGTCCACGGAGACGAACTCAACGGCATCGCGATCTGCCGGCAGCTGCTGGAACTGTTGGACCCCGCCGAACTGCGTGGCAGCGTCATCGTGATCCCGATGGTGAACGTGCTCGGTGTGCAGATCGGGTCGCGCTACCTCCCGGATCGCCGCGACCTCAACCGGTCCTTCCCCGGATCACACAACGGCTCGATGGCCGCCAGGATCGCACGGTTGCTGCTGGAGGAGGTCATCATCGGTTCGGACGTCGGGCTGGATCTGCACACGGCCGCGAACCACCGCACGAACGTGCCACAGATCCGCATCGATACCTCCGACGAGACCAGCCTGAACCTCGCCACGACCTTCGGGGCACCGTTCGTGCTGGACGCCAAGCTGCGACCCGGGTCCCTGCGGGAAGCCGCAGCCAGCCGCGGCGTGCCGGTGCTGACCTACGAGGCGGGTGGCCCCTTGCGGTTCGATGACGAGGCCATCGATACGGGGGTCCGCGGCGTGCTACGGGTGCTGCGCGGGCTCGACGTCATCGACGACGCCCCGCCCCCGGCGCACGACGCGCCGATGATCCTGCACGAATCCCGGTGGCTGCGAGCTGAGCGCGGGGGGATCCTGGAGCTCCAGGTCGCGACGGGAGACCGCGTCGAGACCGGCCAACCGCTGTGGAGCACCGTGAGTCCGCTCGGCGAGGAGCGTTCGTGGGTCGAGGCCGAGGAGGAGGGCTACGTCATCGGTGCGACGACGCTGCCACTGGTCCAGCCGGGTCAGGCGGTCCTGCACATGGCGCTTCCAGGGGATCGGCTTCCGTCGGAGGACGATCCGACCGACGAGGAGGACGAGGAGGACCCGGACATCCTTCAGGATCGTTGACGCCAGGTCGGTCCCCACCGGGTGCGATCGCGCTCCTGGCGGACGCGTTCACTCCGGAGACGGCCCGGCCGTCGAGGTGGCGATCTGGCGGACCGCGGTCGCTGCCACCTCGACCCGACTGCGCCGGCCGGAAGGAGACTCCCACCAGCGGCGGCGCAACCACCCGTCGATCTCGATGATGTCGCCCGGGCCAAGTCGACGAGCGGTGCTGAGCAGCCGCCGACCGGCCTGCCCTGGGGCGGGTCGCCGACCCTGAGGCGGCACGGGACCGACCTGCACCGGCAGCGTGTCGAGCCCGTCGTGTGGACGCTCGACGGTGACGTTGATCGCCAGTACCTCGTCGCCCGAGGGCAAGGTGGTGACTTCGGGGTGCCGGGTGAGCCGTCCTCGCAGCCGCACGACATTCATGGCCGGGGTCTCGTCCCCGTCGGTCATCGGATCGTCGTCATCGGACGGTGCTGCCGTGGGTGACATGTCGCTCCCTCCCTCTGGGTGCCGCTACGTGGTGATCCACGCTACGGGGCCGCGACCTGTCCGTGGGAAGTAGCCTGGGTGAAGCTGTGGATACACGGTCGGGCAGCGTGGCCGTGCACCCCGATCAGGGAGGCTGGGATGATCCACGACGACGCGACGGGTGACGACGCGACCGACGGGCCGGCGCCACCGATCGAGCGCTACGACGACGGCATCATCGCGATCGACACGCTGACGGCCGGGATGACCGACGTGACCGCGGGTTACCTGATCGAGGCT
This sequence comes from Nitriliruptoraceae bacterium, assembly GCA_003563915.1. Lineage (GTDB taxonomy): Bacteria > Actinomycetota > Nitriliruptoria > Nitriliruptorales > Nitriliruptoraceae > CSSed11-175R1. The sequence goes on along the minus strand of PWTE01000301.1, from coordinate 2,545 downwards.
CCGCGGCCAGCGCTCATCGAGTGCGGACCAGCTCTCTCGATCGAGCACGTCATCGCTGGACTCCGCGAGCTCGGGATGGACCCGTCGGATCTGGCGTACCTCGTCCTCACCCACATCCACCTCGACCACGCGGGTGGGGCTGGGGACGTCGCAGCCGCGTTCCCTGACGCCACGGTGGTGGTCAGCGAGGTCGGTGCCCGACACCTCCACGACCCTGAGCGCCTCAACCGCTCCGCCGCGCAGGTGTACGGGACGCTGTTCGACTCGATCTACGGCGCTTGCACGCCGATCGAGGCCGACCGTATCGAGGCGGTGGCCGATGGCGACATCCTCGACCTGGGGGCGGGTCGCGAGCTCGAGCTGATGTACACACCGGGGCACGCGAAGCACCACATCGGCATCTTCGACAGTGACAGCGGGGCGATCTTCTCCGGCGACTCCGTCGGGGTGAAGCTGCCGGGCATGACCTCGTTGCGTCCTGCGACACCTCCGGCTGATTTCCACCTCGAGGCAGCACTACGGTCCATCGGGCGGTACCGGGAACGGCGACCAGAGCGCGTCTACCTCGCTCACTACGGTCCGGTCGATCCACCGGAGGTGGCTCTGGCCGAAGCCGACGAGCGCTTACGCCTGTGGGCGTCCGTCGCGGAGGCCGCCTACCTCGAGGCACTCGAGGCGACCGGATCGCAGCCCACCGGCACGGAGCTCGACCACGTCGCGGAGACGCTGCATCGCCGGTTCCGTGACGAGGTGGCCGAAGCCCTGTTGGCCGAGGACCCCGATGCCCGTCGGCGTCTGGAGCTGCTCAACGATACGCGCTCGAACGCCGCGGGTCTGGTGCGCTACTTCCAACGGAGGGATGCCGGCACGCTCACCGACGTGGGCTGACCCGGAGGTCCGTCCTTCCCCTACGCGTCGAGTGCATCGAGTCGGTCCCCGACGTCGAGCAGCCCCGCATCCGCGTCGTGGACCCGAGCGAACCACCGTCGTGCCTCGGTAGGGTCCCCGTCCCGTTCGGCCAGGTCGCCGAGCAGGTAGAGCAGACGGAGGTCGTGGTCGCCGCCGCCAGGTTCGTGTCGGTCGACGAAACGGCGCAGCACGGCCCGCCCGCCGGCGACGTCACCGGCATCGGCGAGCGATGCCGCCCAGACGATGGCGGCCTCGGCACGCCGGTCCATCGGCGCCTGGTCGTCACGGACCAGTTCGCCTGCCGTCTCGGCGACCCGGTCGACCTCGCGGCCGAGGGCACGCAGACAGTCCGCCAACACGTGGTTCTGGTCGGAACGGCCGGTCAGTCGTCGGTAGGCCTGCAGTTCCGTCGCGGCTTCGGCGTAGCGTTCCCCGTGGTAGAGCGCCACGCCGTACGCCTCACGGATCGTGGCGATGCGGGGGGCCTCACCCTTGGCCCACGCGAGAACCTCGAGCGCGACGTCGGGGCGGTCCTCGTCGATCGCGGCAGCGCCGATCGACAGGGCGAGAGCGACATCGTCGGCACGCGGACCGCGGCCGAGCGCCCGCTCGATCTCCTTGATGACGCCTCGAGGTAGTTGCGGCTCCTCGTCCTTCGGGAGGTCGGGGCGGGGGACCTGTGCCTCACGACGGCTCGGACGAGGTGGCGCACCAGCGCGCTGTTGAGCCCGATCACGCCCGATCGGTTCGCGGGCAGCACCGATCCGGTCGGTCGTCTCGCGGGACGACGCATCGCCGGACCCACCCCTGCGGAGCCGTGGATCCTGACGACGATCGGGTGATCCCGCAGGCGGCCGGCCGGTCCCTGGCGTTCGTCCGCCACGACCCGAGCGACGGTGCCCTTGCCCCGGCTCATCGGGCGTCATCATGACCGTTCCTCTCTGGCGCTGGTTGCCGCAGAGGCGTACGTCCCCGGATGTCCACCAGGTGCGGGACGACGCGGAACTGCGGGAAAAGATCGAGGCCGCCCCCGTGAGGGGGCGGCCTCGATCGTAGAAGGTTCCCGCGGCGACCTACTCTCCCACCAGGTTGCCCCGGCAGTACCATCGGCGCTGGAGGGCTTAACTTCCGGGTTCGGAATGTGACCGGGTGTGTCCCCTCCGCTACGACCACGGGAGATCGTGAAGCGTTGGTGGTCGAACGTCTGTGGGTCGTGGACCCCATCCGCAGATCCAGGGTGTGGATCGCGGGTGGGGCCCTGACCGTTGTGAGGTCGGCCCACTCCTGGCGGAGCGGGTGGACGAGCCTCGTGGACTCCATAGCGAGCGCGAGCGAGTACGGCAAGCCCTCGGGCTATTAGTACCGGTCAGCTGCACGTGTTGCCACGCTTCCACTTCCGGCCTATCGACCCAGTCGTCTACTGGGGCCCTTACTCCCTTACGGGATGGGTGATCTCATCTCTAGGTGGGCTTCGCACTTAGATGCCTTCAGCGCTTATCCCGTCCGTACGTAGCAAACCGGCCGTGCTCTTGGCAGAACAACCGGCACACTAGAGGTACGTCCACCCCGGTCCTCTCGTACTAGGGGCAGCTCCTATCAGATCACCAACGCGCGCAGCGGATAGGGACCGAACTGT